>VBOR01000090.1 GCA_005893165.1 Candidatus Eiseniibacteriota bacterium
CGATCCTGGGAGGGGCCAAGATCTCCGGGAAGATCGACGTGATCCGGAATCTCCTTCCGCGCGTGGACCGGCTCATCATCGGCGGAGGGATGACGTTCACCTTCCTCCGCGCCAAGGGGCTTCAGACCGGCCGCTCGCTCGTGGAGGAAGACAAGATTCCGCTCGCGAAGGAGATCCTCGGGCTGCCCGATGCCGAGCGGAAGATCCTCCTCCCGCGTGACTGCGTCGTCTCGGCGGACACCGGGGGAGCCGATTCCGGACACGCGGCGCCCGTGGACCGGATTCCCGCGGGGCTCATCGGCGTGGACATCGGACCTCAATCCATCGAGGCGATCCAGGGGGCCCTCGCCGAATCGCGAACCGTGTTCTGGAACGGACCGATGGGGATCTTCGAGGTGCCCGCCTACGCCGCGGGGACCATCGCCACCGCCAAGGCCGTCGCCCAGGGAACGTCGCGCGGGGGGTTCACGGTCGTGGGGGGAGGGGACTCGCTCGCGGCCATCCACCAGTGCGGGCTGGAGGGAGAGATCAGCCATCTCTCCACCGGAGGCGGGGCGTCGCTGGAATTTCTGGAGGGGCGCGTGCTCCCGGGAGTGGCGGCGCTCGAATCCGCGGCGAAGGCGGCACCGGCGAAGGCGGCGCGTTGAGCCGGATCCTCGCGGGAAACTGGAAGATGAATCTCGGGGTCGCCGAGGGAACCGCCCTTCTCCGCGCGATCGGGGATCACGCCGTGCCGGCGGGCTCCCTCACGACCGTCGTATTCCCCCCGCTGACCATTCTCGCCGCGCTCGCCAGGGAGCGCAGGATTCAGGATCCAAAGCTGGGGGTCCAGAACTGCCACGCCGAGCCCAAGGGCCCTTTCACGGGCGAGGTCTCCCCCGAGATGGCGCGCGAGGCCGGAGCGGAGCTGGCCCTGGTGGGGCACTCCGAGAGGCGAAGGCTGTTCTGCGAGAACGACGCGAGCGTTCAGGCCAAGATGAAGGGGGTCCTGCGCGCGGGGCTGAAGCCGGTTCTCTGCATCGGAGAGACGCTCGCGGAGCGGGAGCGCAGGGAGACGCGCGACGTGCTGAGCCGCCAGCTCGGCCGGGCGCTCGAGGGAATTCCCGCCCGCGCGCCGCTCTGGGTCGCGTACGAGCCGGTCTGGGCCATCGGGACGGGAGTGGTCGCGACGGTGGATGAGGTCGCGGAGGCCCATGGCTGGGTGCTCGAAGAGCTGGGCCGCATGGGTCGCGGAAGCGCCGCGGGGCACCCGCCGGTCCTCTATGGAGGGAGCGTGGACCCCAAGAACGCGTCCGGTCTGGCCGCCCTGCCCGAAGTGGACGGGTTTCTGGTGGGGGGCGCATCGCTTGCGGCCGAGACGTTTCTGGCCATCGGAGACGCGTTGGTCAAGGCCGAGCACGCGATTTGACCCTGCCCGAGACTGCGTGCTAAGCTTGGCGTCTGGCCAACCCCAAGTGAAGAATGGAGGCGTTTTCGGATGCCGGGATTCCTGATTGCCCTGATTACCGCGCTTCACATCGCGGTTTGCATCGCCCTGATGGCGGCGATCCTTCTCCAATCGGGGAAGGGAGGCGGACTGGCGGGCACCTTTGGAGCGGGCTCGAGCCAGACGCTCTTCGGAGGGCGCGGCGCGGCGAGCTTCCTCAGCCGAGCCACGACGACGCTCGCGGTCATCTTCTTCATCACATCACTGACCCTGGGACTTCAAGCATCGAAGACCGCCGGACGCCGGAGCCTCGTCCAGGAGGAAGCGCGCAGACGAGGGCAGCAGAGGACGGCGACCGAAGGCACCTCGGCGCCGGTCCAGGGCTCGCCGGCGGGCGCGCCCAGCACCGGCGCTCCCACACCCGGCGGTACGAACCTTCCGGGCGCGGGGCCCATGAACGCGCCGGGGAACGCGCCGCCCTCGAATCCGCGACCTGCTACGTCCGGCGGCGCGAATCGCGCTCCCGCCGCGACCCCTCCGGCCTCGACGCCGGGAGCGCCCGCGGGCGGAGGAACCCAGGCGCCCGCTCCCCAAGGAAAGTGATCCGATTCAGCCCGGGTGGTGGAACTTGGTAGACACGTACGTTTGAGGGGCGTATGGGTAACCCCGTGCGAGTTCAAATCTCGCCCCGGGCACCATTCCTGGGTCCTTCTCTGTCGGGGAAGGACCCAAATTATTTGGAAGCTTGGCGGGTCTTCCTTCCGGGAGGAGACCCGAGGGAGCTCAGCGGTACTCGCCGCCCGGCCGGTCGGGAGTCGGCTCGGGGATGAGCCCGACGAGCCGGATGCAGTAGCGGTCCTCGGCGCGCACCTCGTTCTTCGCGCCGCAGTGCGGGCATCGCACGTACGAGCGGCGGGGGTCCTCGCGCAAATGGAAGATCTGAACCGGCCCGAACAGCCTCGCGCAGCGAAGGCACTCCACGGCCGGGTTGCTGACCAGCGCTTCCGTTTCGAGCATCTTCGTCTCACCTCCAGAAGGCGCGCGGATCGTGGCACCAGGGGTTTGTTTCCGGCCATTGTACGGAGCGGCCGCCGCTCCGTCCAGGGTTCCGCGTGATGAGCGGGAACGCGGCGGCCGACCACCACCTCCATCTCCTGGTGCGACGCTGAGCCGCGCTCCCATCCTCGTGACCGGCGGGGCCGGCTACATCGGCTCGGTCCTCGTCCGCCAGCTCCTCGAACAGGGATCCCACGTTCGCGTCGTGGATCGCATGCTTCACGGATCGCACGGTCTCACCGATCTCGCCCACGAGGGAAATCTCACCGTCCGGCAGGCGGATCTCCGCGATCCGCGCGCCCACGGAGAGATGCTCGAGGGAGTGGAGACGGTGATTCACCTCGCCGCGATCGTGGGGGACAAGGCCTGCGCTCAGGACGAAGAGCTCGCCGTCCAGACGAACTGGACCGCCACGGTCGCCCTCGCGCGGCACGCGCGCGCGGCCGGGGTCCGGCGATTCGTGTTCGCCTCGACCTGCAGCGTGTACGGCGAGGGCCGGAACGACATCCTGGACGAGGAGTCTCCGGCGAAGCCGCTTTCGCTCTACGCCGAGACGCGCTGGCACGCGGAGCAGGGCATTCTCGAAATCCCCCGCGAGGACGGATTCCAGTCGGTGCTCCTTCGATTCGGCACGGTCTACGGACTCTCGCCGCGGATGCGGTTCGATCTCGGGGTCAATTTCCTCGCGCAGCAGGCGGTGCGCGAGGGACGGGTCTCCATCTTCGGAGGCTCCCAGTGGCGCCCGTTCGTCCACGTGGCGGATATCGCGCGCGGTCTGGTGATGGCGCTCGACGCGCCGCTCCGCTCGGACGAGCCTCCCATCCTGAACCTCGGAGACAATCTCGAGAACTACCAGCTGCGCGATCTCAAGGAGGAGCTCGAGACGCACGTGCCGGGCGTGCGGGTCACGATCGAGACGGAGAAAGAGGACCTGAGGACGTACCGGGTCCGCTTCGACCGGATCGAGCGGGAATGGGGATTTCGCGCGACCCGGCGCGTGGGGGATGGAATCGAGGAGGTCGCGCGCGCCGTGCGCACGGGCGTCATCGCCAACCCCAACGATCGCCGTTACTACAACGCGTGAGGGGGGAATCTGGTTGCGGGCGGGATGCGGCATCCGGTAGCGTGAACGTGTTGCCGGGATCACGACCCCTCGAGCGAGGATTGCATGCCGCGCCTGACGATGAACGTACCGGAGCTGCAGGAGCGCGCGCTGTTCGTGCGACGCGACATCGTGGCGCTCCTCGCGCGTTCGCAGTCGGGGCACAGCGGAGGGCCGCTCTCCTCCACCGATTTCGGCACGGTCCTCTTCTTTCACGAGATGAACGTGAACCCCCGGAAGCTGGACGATCCCGCGCGCGACATGTGGCATTTCTCGATCGGCCACGTCACGCCGGTCATCTATGCCCTCATGGCGGAGCGCGGATACTTTCCGCTCGTGGACCTGCTCGGCTTCCGGCAATTCAAAGGACATCTGCAGGGACATCCCAGCAAGCACGACACGCCCGGGATCGAGGTCTCGTCGGGCTCGCTGGGGCAGGGACTCTCCGTGGCGTGCGGCATGGCGCTGGGATCCCGTATGGACGGGAACAAGCGGCGGGTCTACTGCGTCATGGGGGACGGCGAGCAGCAGGAGGGGCAGATCTGGGAGGCCGCGATGTTCGCGGCCCATTACAAGCTGGAAAACCTCTGCGCGGTGATCGACTACAACCGGAAGCAGATCGACGGCGACGTCCAGGACATCATGGGAATCGCGCCGCTTCAAGACAAGTGGAAGAGCTTCAACTGGAACGTCATCGAGGTGGACGGACACGACGTGGCCGCGATTCTGAGGGCCTTCGAGGAAGCGCGCGCGACGCGCGGGAAGCCCTCGGTGGTGCTCGCGCACACGGTGATGGGGAAGGGTGTCTCCTTCATGGAGGACGACTACAAGTGGCACGGGATTCCCCCGAGCCGCGAGCAGGCGGATCAGGCGCTCCGCGAGATGGGAACCACGCTCGAGGAGTGGACCGCGCGGCTGGAGCGTCACACGGCGCCGGAAGTGGCCCCGGGCACGGGGAGATCCGCATGAGCGGCGCGACCCCCGCGGCCCCGCAGGCCCCCGCGATGCCGACCCTCCTCAAGCCCGAGATGAAGCGGACCCGCGAGGGATTCGGCCACGGGCTCCTGGATCTCGGGCAGAAGCGTCCGGAGGTCGTGGTGCTCGTGGGCGATCTCTCCGGATCGACCAACGTGTCCTTCTTCGCGGAGAAATTTCCGGATCGCTTCATCCAGGTCCGGCGCCCACGGAGGCATCAGCGTGGGTCCGGACGGCGCCACCCATCAGGCGATGGAGGAGATCGCGATCGTCCGCTCCATCCCGAACATGAAGATGATCGTCCCCTGCGATTACTGGGAGACGCGGAAGGCCACGGTGGCGGCGGCCGACGATCCGCACCCCAATTACATCCGCTTCGGCCGCGAGCCCGTCCCCGTGGTGACCGGCCCCGACACTCCCTTCACGATCGGGAAGGCGAACACGATGCGCGAGGGATCGGATCTCGCGCTCATCGCGTGCGGCGTGATGGTCTACGAAGCGCTCGTGGCCGCGCAGGAGCTCGAGACCCGCGGCATCCACGCGCGCGTGATCAACATGCACACGCTGAAGCCCCTCGATGAGGAAGCCATCGCGCGCGCGGCGCGCGAGTGCGGCGCCATCGTGACGGCCGAGGAGCACCAGGTGCATGGAGGGCTGGGGAGCGCGGTCGCGGAGGCGGTCGTCCAGAGCCACCCGGTCCCGGTCGAGCTCGTCGCCGTGCATGACCGTTTCGGGCGATCGGGAAAGCAGGACGAGCTGATGACCGCGTTCGGCATCAAGTCGCCGGACGTGGTCCGCGCCGCCGAGCGGGTGCTCGCGCGCAAGCGCGCGCGGTAATGCCGGGGCTTCGCGCGCGGCGTCCGCCGCCGCGCCTCCGCCGAACGCCTCGTTTGGGCTTCCTTCCCGCGCACTCCGTCCTCTTCGCGCTCCTCGGTCTGGCGCTCCTTCCTTCCCGCCCGGTGACCGGCGCGCCTTCCGGCCCCGAAGCGTCGACCTCCTCCGCACCCGCGGCGTTCGGGATCGTCGCCGTGGACTCCGTCCGGAAGGAGTGGGGCGTGGCCACGGTATCGCGCTGGATGGCCGTGGGCGCGCGCTCGATCGGAGCGCGGGCCGGAGCCGGCGTCTGGCTGGCCCTGGAGCTCCCGGATCCGCGCACCGGCGCGGCCGCCCTGGCGCAGAGCGCCGAAGGGCAGCCGGCGCGGATGGTGCTGGACACGCTCCTGGCCGCGGACGCACGGCGTGGGGAGCGGCAGATCGCGATGGTGGATCGCGGAGGAAGCGTGGCCGGCTACCCGGGGGACCGCTGCCCTCCCTGGTCCGGCGAGCGTTTCGGGAAAGGGTACGTGTGCCAGGGCGTCGCGCTGCGGGGCGGGGAGGCGCTCACCGCCATGGCGCGGGCCTTCGAGCTGACGACCGGCACCCTGGCGGAGCGCCTGCTCGCGGCCGTGGAGGCCGCGGAGGCGATCGCGCCGCTTCGCGAGGAGGTGGAGTCCTCGGCGCTCCTCGTCGTGCGTGAAGGAGGAGGTCTCAGCGGGTGGTCGGACCGGCTCATCGATCTCCGCGTCGATCAGGCGCCCGACGCCGTGCAGGGCCTGAAGGCCCTCTATGCGGCGCATGCCGCGACCTTCCTGCCCGCGGCGTACGCCCGGTTCGGAGACGACGCCAAGCGGCGCGGAGATACGATCTCGTCGGACCGGGAGTACTCGAGCGCCGACGCGGGATTCCGCGCGGCGGTGGCGCGGAAGCCCAGCGACGCGGACGCACTGAACGAGCTCGCGTGGTTCCTCGCCACGCACGACCGATCTCTGGAAGAAGCCGTGCGTCTGGCCAAGACCGCGGCCTCGCTGCGGCCCCGCGACCCCATCCTGTACGACACGCTGGCGGAAGCGGAATACCGGTCGGGATCCCTCACCCGCGCCATCGCGGCGATGGAGCGCGCGGTGAAGTACTCCGGAGGCGCGGCTCGCTACACGGAACGGTTGGGGCGATGGACCCGGGAGCGCGCGGCGCTCGAAGGGAAGCCGGAGGGGAAGCCGCCCTCTAGCCCCTGAAGGAGCCCGGCTCGGGGCGCGCGCTTCCGATCAAGGCGGCGAGCGATCGAAAGCCGATGGGTTCGGTGGCGCGGAACGGCTCTCCATAGCGGACTCCGATCTGGCTGCCGAAGTGCCGCGCCCGGGCTTCGATGCGCTCCATGAAGTCGGGAACGTTGAGGGGCGTCGACACCGACCGGGCGTCGCGCCCGACCTGCGAGCCGTGCGACAAGATGGCGCGCTTCTTCTCTTCCCACACCGGCGTGATGTCCACGACGAACGTCGGCTCCAGGGTGATCCGCGAAATGAAGTGGTAGCGGCCCTCGGCCCGGTGGGGTGTGCCTTCCTCGCCGTCGTACTGTCGGAGCCCCGCCAGATACCAAGCCCGGTCCACGAGATACGAGGCCTCCACGTGATCGGGATGCCGGTCTTTGGGAGCATGCGTGAACAGGACCGAGGGCCGGAGCGTACGTAGGATTCGCACGACCCGGCGAACCTGCTCCGCGTCGTGCGAATCGACCCCTCCGTCCGGAAGCCCCGCGTTTCGCCGCTCCTCGATTCCGAGGGCGCGCGCGGCCTCGGCCGCTTCCTTCGCGCGCTCCTCGACGGTGCCGTTGGTCGAGAGCTCGCCCTTGGTCAGATCGAGAACCAGAGCCTGAAACCCCTGACGCACGGCGAGGGCGAGGGTACCGCCGCAGCTGATCTCCACGTCGTCGGGATGGGCGCCGATCGCGAGGATCCGGAGCGGGGAGGATGCGTCGGAGGTCATGCGCGGCTCAGCGCCGGTAGGCGGGCTCGTGCTCGAACCGGTGCTGGGTGCGGATCGTGCGCACGGTCCCGGTCTTGGCGCGCATCACCATGGAGTGGGTGTCGGCGCCGTCGGCGCGGAAGCGCACGCCGGGGAGGAGATCTCCATCCGTGACTCCGGTGGTCGCGAATACGATCTGCTCGCCGCGCGCGAGGTCCCCCTCGCGGTAGACGCGGGAGTGGTCCTCGATGCCCATCCTGCGCGCGCGTTCCCGCTCCTCGTCGCTCCGGAAGAGAAGCTTTCCCTGGATCGCTCCGCCGAGACAGCGCAGCGCCGCGGCCGCCAGCACCCCTTCCGGCGCACCTCCGATTCCCAGCAGCACGTCGACGCCCGTGGAGTCGATCGCCGTGGCGATCGCGGCGGACACGTCGCCGTCCGGAATCAGGTGAATTCGCGCGCCCGTGCGCCGGATGCGCTGGATGAGCGCCTCGTGGCGGGGGCGGTCGAGCACGACGACCGTGAGATCCTCGAGCTCGTACCCTTTCGCGGCCGCAATCGCCTTGAGGTTCTCCTCGACGGGGCGGTTCAGATCGATCACGGACGCGGCCTTGGGACCGACCGCGATCTTGTCCATGTAGGTGTCGGGCGCGTGGAGGAGGCTTCCGCGCTCCGCGAGGGCGATCACCGAGAGCGCGTTGGGACGGCCGTAGGCCACGGAGTTCGTGCACTCGAGAGGATCGAGCGCGATGTCGACCTCGGGTCCCTTGCCGGATCCGACCGATTCGCCGATGTAGAGCATCGGCGCTTCGTCCCGTTCCCCCTCGCCGATGACCACGGTCCCCTGGATGTCCACGATGTCGAAGACCCGCCGCATCGCCGTGACGGCGGCCTGATCGGCGGCGTTCTTGTCTCCGCGTCCCATCCAGCGGGCGGTCGCGAGCGCGGCCGCCTCGGTGACACGCACCAGCTCGAGGCCGAGGTTTCGATCCATCTAGGGCAGGTCAGCGGCTCGGAGCTTCGCCGAACGCGCTCGCGTCGATCTCTTCCCAGTCGCTCAGCGCGTCGGACCAGCGATACAGGCGGATACGGCTCGAGGTCTCGGTGTCGGAGTACACGTACTCGACGTAGGAGCCGCCCCCGGCGCGGTTCGAGTAGTGGAGCTTCTTGTCCACGACGAGGGGTCGGGTCGTGCGGGTCAGCTTCATGCGCCCCATGGGACTCCGCCAGGCCACCGACTCGACAACGGCGTGCGTCTCCTCGTCTTCGATCTCGTCGAACTCGAGGCTTCCGAATTGCTTGTCCAGGCGGCGCAGGACTTCTTCCCAGCGTTGGTCGTTCATCGACACTCCTGCCGGTTGGTTGACTTGCGTCCGGAGCCGACGATAGTACCACATCCTGTGCCTCGCGCGGGATGTGGTAGGTTTCGCCCCGTGCCTCGCACAACCGCCCTCGACTCCGGGGGCCCCTTCAGCGGCCGATCCGCGCTCGTCATCGGGGGTTCACGCGGCTTGGGGCGCGCCGTGGCGCTTGCCCTGTCCCGGGAAGGAGCGCGCGTGCTCGCGACCGGCAGGAACCGGGCGGCGCTCGAAGAGCTGGGTGCGATCGCGCGCGCCCGCGGAACGCCCCTCCTCACCCTTCGGTCCGATGCGGAGAAGAAAACCCAGGTGCGCGCGGCGTTCCGGCGCGCTGCCTCGAGCATCGGCGGCCCGGATCTCCTCGTTCATGCGGCCGGAGACTACTGGGAAGGCCCGTTCCGGCGGCTGACGGGAGAGCGATGGGAAGCGCTCGTTCGCTCGAACGTCACCAGCGCGATCCACTCGATCCAGGAGGCGCTGCCGGGCATGCGCCGCCGGCGCTACGGACGGATCCTGCTCTTCGGCGTCGCGGGGGCGGACGCGCCGCGCGCGGCCGGCCGCGCCCACGCCTACCGTGCCGCAAAGCTGGCGCTGCTCACGCTGGCGCGGAGCGTGGCCCAGGAGGAAGCCCCGAACGGAATCACCGTGAACGTGATCCTTCCCGGCGTGATCCAGACCGGCCGGTTGCCCAAAGGCGCCTCGGCCCTCGCCAGCCGCATCCCCGCCCGCCGCCTCGGCACCCCCAGAGAGGTCGCCCGCGCCGCACTGTTTCTGCTCTCCGAAGAGTCGGGCTACATCACCGGCTCCGCGCTGACAATCTCGGGCGGCTACTTGCTTTAGCTCAGAGCGGGGAAGCGGTGTTTCCCTCGAAAATGGTGAAGATAAATTTTCCACGGGAAACACCGCTCCCCCGCTCCCGCGCCAACGGCGTTGACACCCGAATTTTCAACGTGTTACGCTGATCGCAATCGTCCCCTTTCAGCAGCAGAAACCGAGGCATTCATTGCGCGCATCAACGCCGAAGGCCTGGGTGCTCCGAAGCCCCGCCGCTCCGGAGCGCGCCCAGGAGCTTGCCGTTCAGCTTGGAATCTCCCACACGTACGCCACCCTTCTGGCCAATCGCGGCTTCCGCGGTTCGGCGGACGTTCAAGATTTCCTTGAACCCAGCCTGGATAGGCTCTTGGACGCCTTCACCATGCGCGACATGGACCGCGCCACGGCGCGGATCTGGAAGGCGATCGACGAGCGCGAGGCCATCCTGGTCTACGGCGATTACGACGTGGACGGGATCACCGCCACGACCCTCCTGACCTCGGCCCTCATGCGCCTGGGCGGGAAGGTCTCGTATTTCATCCCCGACCGCATTCGGGACGGATACGGCTTCTCGGCACGGGGCGTGGACGTGGCGAAAAGGCGCCGGACGCGGCTCGTCATCACCGCGGATTGCGGGATCACGGCGACCCAGGAGGTCCGGCTCGCCAAGCAGCACGGCATCGACGTCATCGTGACCGATCACCACGAGCCGCTCGGGGTGCTGCCCGACGCCGACGCGATCCTGAATCCGAAGCGGCGCGACTGCCCGTACCCGTTCAAGGAGCTGGCGGGCGTGGGCGTCGTGCTGAAGCTGGTGCAGGGGTTGGAACAGCACCGCCCCGGATCCCTTCCCGCGGGGTTCGTCTCCCACCATCTGGATCTGGTCGCGCTCGGCACGATTGCCGACGTCGTACCGCTCCGGGGAGAGAACCGGATCTTCGCCAAGCTGGGGCTGGAGCGGATCTGCAACTCCGAGAAGCCCGGGATCATCGCGTTGAAGGAAGTGGCGGGACTCCGGGCGAAGCGGGTCGAGAGCGGGCACGTGGCCTACATCCTGGCCCCGCGCATCAACGCGGCCGGAAGACTGGGAAACGCGGAGAGCGGCGTCCGGCTGCTCCTCGCGACCGAGCCCGGCGAGGCGATGACCATCGCCGAGAGCCTCGAAGAAGACAATACGATGCGCAAGAAGATCGACGAAGCCACGCTCGAGGAGGCTCTGGAGCAGCTGCAGGCCATGGGCCCCGAGCTCCCCCCCGCGATCGTGCTCTGGTCGGACCGGTGGCATCCGGGCGTGCTCGGCATCGTCGCGTCGCGTCTGATGGAGCGCTATCACCGTCCGACGGTGCTCATCTCCTCCGATCACGATGAAGGGAAGGGATCCGGGCGAAGCATCCCCGGCTTCGATGTGTGCCAGGCACTACAAGAGTGCCGCGAGCACCTGATCGGTTTCGGCGGACACAGCTACGCCGCCGGGCTCACCATCCGGTCCGAGCATCTCGAGGGCTTCCGGGAGCACCTCTGCCGCGTGGTCTCCGAGCGGCTCACCGAGGACGATTACGTTCCCAAGCTTTCGATCGACGGTCCGCTCCTGCTCGACGAGTGCAATGAAGCGCTGGTGCAGTTCCTGGACCGGCTCTCGCCATTCGGGATCGGCAACACGGAGCCCCTCTTCATCGCCGAGAACATCCAGATCGCGGGATCGCCGATGGTCGTGAGCCGGAATCATCTGAAGCTCAACGTCCGCCAGAACGGGCGCGAGCTGGAGTGCATCGGCTTCGGGATGGGACATCTGGCCGGACCGATCCAGACGGAGCCGGGGCGCGTCTCGATCGCGTTCGTGCCCACGATCAACGTCTGGCAGAATCGCGCGAGGCTCCAGCTCAAGCTGCGCGACGTTCAGATCCGCTGACCATGGCCACGGTCCCCACCGAGATCCTGGGACCGCTGCTCCAGACCCTCGAGCGGTCCAAACCACGGGGGGACCGCGCGCGCCTCCTCGCGGCGTTCGAGTTTGCCGCGAACGCGCACGGATCGCAGCTTCGCCTGACCGGCGAGCCCTACGTGACGCACTGCGTCGCGGTCGCCGTGATCCTGGCCGAGCTCCTGGGCCCGCGCGCCGACGAGACCATCCTCATCTCGGCGCTTCTCCACGACGTCGTCGAGGACACGGAGGTCAATCTCGCGACGGTTCAGTCCAAGTTCGGGCCGGAGGTCGCGCTCCTGGTGGACGGCGTGACCAAGATCAGCGGACTTCATTTCGACCGGCCGGAATGGGAGCAGGCCGAGAATTTCCGGAAGATGCTGCTCTCGATGGCGAAGGATCTCCGCGTCATCCTGATCAAGCTCGCCGACCGCCTCCACAACATGCGGACTCTGGCGTCCCTCGATGCGGTCCGGGTCGCCCGCATCGCGCGCGAGACCCGCGAGATCTACGCGCCGCTCGCGCACCGGCTGGGGATCGCCCGGTTCAAATGGGAGCTGGAGGACCTCTGCTTCAAGTATCTCGACCCGGGGGCCTTCGACGACCTGCGCCGCAGGGTGCAGCTGAAGCGCGAGGAGCGGGAGACGGTGATCGAGGAGGTGATGCGGCCCCTCCAGAGCCGGCTCGCGGAGCTCGGGATCAGGGCCGAGGTCACCGGGAGGCCGAAGCACCTCGACTCGATCCATCGAAAGATGTCGGCCCACAGCCGCAAATTCGAGGAGATCTTCGATCTCCTCGGCGTGCGGGTGATCACCGCCGACAAGGCGGATTGCTACCGGGTGCTGGGGCTCATCCACGACCTCTACACGCCGGTCCACGAGCGCTTCAAGGACTACATCGCCACTCCCAAGAGCAACATGTACCAGTCGCTCCACACCACGGTCGTCGTGCCCGGCGGAACGATGGTGGAGTTCCAGATACGCACGTCGGACATGCATCAGACCGCCGAGCTCGGCGTGGCCGCGCACTATCGCTACAAGGAAGGGGGAGGCGGTCCGGATGCCGAGCTCCTCGCCAAGCTCCAGCCCGTGCTGCGGAACGCCGAGTGGCAGTCCAGCGCGAGCGATCCCGACGAGTTCATGGAGTTCTTCAAGACCTCGCTCTACCAGGACGAGGTCTTCGTGTTCACGCCGCGCGGCGATCTCAGGCGCCTGCCGCGCGGGGCGACGCCGCTCGACTTCGCCTATCTCGTTCACACCGAGGTGGGGCACCACTGCGTCGGGGCCAAGGTGAACGGCCGGATCGTGCCGCTGCGCTTCGAGCTCCGGAGCGGCGACACCGTCCAGATCGTCACGTCTCCTCTGGGGAAGCCGAACCGCGACTGGCTGAAGCTCGTGAAGAGCCCGGGCGCCCGGAGCAAGATCCGCCACTGGCTCAAGATCTCCGAGCACCAGGACTCCGTCTCGCTCGGGAAGGAGATGCTCGACCGGGAGCTCCGGCGCCGGCGGCTGTCGCCCCCGGCGGAGACGCCGATCGACCAGCTGGCGCAGGCGCTTGGCTACGGCGACGTGGACCAGCTCATGGGGGCGCTGGGGCGCGGAAGTCTCTCGGTCACGCAGGTGATCCAGCGCTGGTTCCCGCAAGGGGTCGGCCCCGTGCAGCGGATCAAGGAGGCATCGCTCGACACGATCCGCGCCATCACGCGAAGGCCGGGGCGCGGCGTCCGGATCCAGGGCGTGGACAATCTCATGATCAATTACGCGAAATGCTGCCAGCCGGTGCCCGGCGACGCGGTGGTCGGGATCGTGACGCGCGGCCGCGGCGTGACCGTCCATCGCACCGATTGTCCGAACACCTTCGACGATCGCGTGGCGCCGGAGCGGCGGCTCCTCGTGGATTGGGACGCGACGCCCGAGGATTCCTTCGTGGTGAAGCTCTCGATCTACGGCGTGGACCGGAAGAGCCTGCTCGCGGACATCGCGAAAGCCATCTCCACCACGAACACGAATATCCGGACCGCGGGCATCAAGGCGCGGGATCGGAACGCCCAGGGCGCGTTCGTGGTCGAGGTCCGGGACCTGAACCATCTGCGCGGCGTGATGCGCGCCATCGAGCGCGTGGAGGGCGTGGAGGCGGTGGAGCGGGAGGAGATCTTCGGAAAGCCTCCCCGGAGCGGGGAGGCGGACGCCGCTTCGTGAGGGCGCTGCTCCAGCGCGTGGGCCGCGCGGCGGTGCGCGTCGAGGGCCAGGAGATCGCGCGTATCGGCCCGGGCCTCCTGATCCTGCTCGGGGTTTCGGCCCAGGACCCGCCGGGGATCGAGACGAGGCTGGCGGAGCGCTGTGCCGAGTTTCGGATCTTCGAGGACGAGCACGGCAGGATGAACCACTCCGTGCGCGACACCGGCGGCGCGGCGCTCGTGGTTCCACAGTTCACGCTCGTGGCGGATACCTCGAAGGGCCGGCGACCCAGCTTCGACCCCGCGGCCGCTCCGGAGCCTGCCGAGCGCGCCTTCACCGCCTTCTGCGAGGCGCTCGCGGAGCTCCGCGTCCCCACCGGGAGAGGGAAGTTCGGCGCGTCCATGGAGGTGGAGCTGGTGAACCGGGGCCCGGCAACCTTCCTCCTCGAGACGGCGTCCTAGAGGCCATGCGCACGAATCTCCTGAACCCTTTCGGTCCCCGCGTCGTCCTGGCGTCGCGTTCGGCGCGCCGGCGGGAGCTTCTCACGCTCGTGGGCGCCCACTTCGACTGCTTCCCGGTCGAGGTGGATGAGTCGCCGCTTCCGGAGGAGCGGGCGGAAGCCCACGTGCTGAGGCTGGCGGAGACGAAGGCGCGCGCGGCGCTCGAGCGCGGCGCGACGCGCGGGTATGCCGAGACGGCGGTCGTCCTGGGAGCGGACACCATCGTATCGATCGATCGGGAAATCCTGGGAAAGCCCGGCAACCAGGAGAGCGCGGGGCGCATGCTCCGGCGGCTCTCCGGGAGAGTCCACGAGGTCTGGACGGGAATCTCGCTGGTCCATTCGGACGACGGGCGCGCGGTGACGCAGGCGGTGCGAAGCATCGTCAAGTTCGCGCGGCTCGATGACGCGGAGATCGAGCGCTACGTCGCCACGGGGGAGCCGATGGACAAGGCGGGCGGCTATGCCGTCCAGGGGCATGGGGCGCTCTACGTCGAGGCGATCGAGGGCTCCTATTCGAACGTGGTGGGCCTCCCGCTATCGCATCTCAAGCACGCCCTGAAGCTCCTGACCGAGACCCCCCAGCGCCGCGAGGCTTGAGGAGCGAAGTCGTTGCAGTTTCGGGGATTCGATCCGGGTGAACGAGGGAGACACCGCTCTCCCGCCCAAGCCTTGACAAGGCTCGCAAGTGCCGGTAATATCCAGCGTTTGCGTCTCAAATCTCGAGTAGGTCCAAGGTAGCGAGGAGGTCGTGTTCATGGGCACGTACAACGTGCGCGCCTCGGAAATCGTTCAGGACTGGTACGTCGTGGATGCCGAGGGGCAGATTCTGGGCAGGCTGGCGAGCGAGATCGCGAGCGTGCTCAAGGGGAAGCGCAAGCCGACCTATTCCACGCACCTGGACGTCGGGGACCACGTGGTCGTGGTGAACGCCGAAAAGGTGCGCGTGACGGGGCGGAAGCGCGATGAGAAAATCTACTTCAGACATTCGCTCTATCCGGGCGGGCACAAGCTGACGAGGTTCCGGGACGTGCAGGCCGACAAGCCCGAGGAGATCATCCGGCTCGCGGTCAAGGGCATGCTTCCGAAGAACAAGCTCGGGCGCGCCATGATCAAGAAGCTCAAGATCTACGCCGGGCCGGAGCATCCGCACGTCGCACAGGCGCCGCGGCCGCTTCAGGCCACCGGGCTCAGGTCCTAGGGAGGCAACGGCAATCGATGGCTGATTTCATGGGAACAGGACGCAGGAAGACCTCGATCGCGCGGGTCCGGCTGGCGGCGGGCACGGGCAAGCGTACCGTGAACGGACGGGATCTCGACCAGTACTTCGCGCGCCTCGCGCTGAGCAGGATCGCCACGCAGCCGCTCGTCGCGAGCAACACCCTCGACCGCTACGACCTCGTCGCCAACGTGCGCGGCGGCGGATTGACAGGCCAGGCGGGCGCGATCTCGCTTGGCATCGCGCGCGCCCTTCTGCGCATCGACGCGACGTTGCGAGGCATGCTCGGCAAGGAAGGCCTCCTGACCCGCGACGCGCGCATGAAGGAGCGGAAGAAGTACGGGCAGGCCGCGGCCCGCAAGCGGTTCCAGTTCTCGAAGCGGTAGACGAATCCCGATGCAGACGCCGCGCACGCGCGGCGTCATCACACACGCTCCGGACCGGACGGGCGGTCTCCCTTCGGGGAGCTCTTCCGGGTGGAAGGAGCGGCGGACCAAGACCGGAGGTTGGATTTTGGCTGAAATCGGCATGAAAGAGCTTCTCGAAGCGGGCGTCCACTTCGGACACCAGACCCGCCGCTGGAACCCCAAGATGAAGAAATTCATCTTCATCGAGCGCAACGGCATCTACATCATCGATCTCCAGAAGACCCTGAAGGCCCTCGCCGACGCGCGCGCCATGCTGGAAGCCGTGTCCCGGAAGGGGGGCGCCGTGCTCTTCGTCGGCACGAAGAAGCAGGCGAAGGACGCGATCCGGGACGAGGCCGAGCGCTGCGGGATGCCGTACGTGAACGAGCGCTGGCTTGGCGGCATGCTCACCAACTTCAAGACCATCAAGTCCAACATCCGCCGCTTCAAGGACATCGAGAAGATGGCGCAGGACGGCACCCTCGAGAAGCTCTCCAAGAAAGAGCAGTCCCAGATCGACAAGGAGCGCACGCGACTCGCGAAGATCTTCACCGGCATCAAAGAAATGACTCAGCTGCCGGCCGCGATTTTCGTGATCGACACCAAGAAGGAGCGCATCGCGGTCGCGGAGACCAATCGGCTCGCGATTCCCGTGATCGGCGTCGTCGACACGAACTGCGATCCCGAGGTGGTCGATTATCCGCTGCCTGGGAACGACGATGCGATCCGGTCGATCCGCCTGTTCGCGAGATTCGTGAGCGACACGATTCTGGGCGCCCGCCAGGAAGCCCAGGAGGGAGCGGACGTGGTGGCGCCGGAGTATCCGCCGGCCGAAGGGCCCGCGGTACCCGACGTCGTCGCGAGCGCCTGATCCTCCTCGCGTTCGCCCCGGCAAGGACCCCAATCAAGTCAGGAAGGAGCAGGGCATGACGATCACGGCCTCGCTCGTGAAGGACCTTCGCGAGCGGACCGGCGTGGGCATGATGGAGTGCAAGAAAGCTCTCGCCGCAGCCAATGGAGATATCGAGAAGGCGATCGAGGTTCTGCGGAAGCAGGGCCTCTCGCGCGCATCGGAGAAATCCGGACGCGCGGCCAAGCAGGGGATCATCTATTCCTACATTCATCCCGGGGACCAGCTGGGCGTCCTGCTGGAGCTGGACTGCGAGACCGACTTCGTGGCGCGCACCGACGACTTCCGCGGGCTGGCCAAGCACCTCGCGATGCAGGTGGCCGCGACGAACGCCCAGGCCGTCGACCGGGAGAGCGTCGATCCCGCCCTGATCGAGCGCGAGCGCGCCATTCTCATGGAGCAGGCGCGAAGCACCGGGAAGCCCGAGGCGATCCTCGCGAAGATCGTCGAAGGGAAGATCGACAAGTTCTACGAGGAGATCTGCCTCCTGGAGCAGCCCACGATCCGTGATCCCGACCGGAAGGTGAAGGATCTCGTGGATCAGACCATCGCGAAGCTGGGGGAGAACATCATCGTTCGCCGCTTCGCCAAGTTCCGCATCGGAGAGAATTGACGCCGTGACCCCGTCCCGGCGCCGCCTCCTCCTGAAGCTGAGCGGTGAGGTCCTGGCCGGGGATCAGGGGCAGGGAATCGACGCCCCCGCGCTCGAGCGCCTGGCCGGGGAGATCCAGGAGGGGCTTCAGGGCGGAACGGAGCTGGGGATCGTCATGGGCGGCGGAAACATCATCCGCGGCTCCGCGGCCAGCTCCGACGGGATGGACCGGGCCACCGCCGACTCGATGGGCATGCTCGCGACCGTGATCAACGCGCTCGCGTTGCAAGATTTCCTCGAGCGCCGCGGGCTCAGCACCCGCGTCCTGAGCGCGATCGAGATGCGCGCCCTCGCCGAGCCGTACATCCGCCGCCGCGCCGTGCGCCATCTCGAGAAGGGGCGCGTCGTCCTCCTCGCGGCGGGCACCGGGCACCCTTACTTCACCACCGACACCGCGGCCGTGCTTCGCGCGGTCGAGATCAGCGCCGACGTGCTCCTCAAGGGAACAAAGGTGGACGGCGTGTTCTCGGAGGATCCCATCCGCAATCCGGCCGCCGTGCGTTACGATTCGCTGAGCTACCCCGAAGCCATCGACCGCCGCCTCCAAGTCATGGACATGACGGCGTTCACGATGGGAATGGACAACCGGCTTCCGATCGTCGTGTTCAACGTCACGGTGCCGGGAAATCTGACGCGCGCCCTGCGAGGCGATCCGGTAGGAACCAGGGTACTCGTGGAGGTCTAGGATGGACCCGAGGGTCAAGAACGCCGAAGATCGAATGAAGAAGGCGCTCGAGCTGATCCGTCACGAAGTCGCCACGATCCGGACGAACAAGGCGACGACCGCGCTTCTGGACGGGATCAAGGTGGAGTACTACGGGAGCCCGGTGCCGCTCCAGCAGGTCGCCAGCGTGAGCGTCCCCGAGTCGCGCATGCTCATGATCCAGCCCTGGGAGCGCGCGGTGCTGCCGGAGATCGTGAAGGCCATCCAGCGGTCCGATCTCGGGCTCAATCCGACCGACGACGGGGCCGTCGTGCGCCTGGTGCTCCCCACGCTCACGGAGGAGCGGCGCAAGGACCTGGTCAAGCACCTCGGGAAGATCATCGAGGACGGGCGCGTGCGTGTCCGCACCGTCCGGCGTGAATCCAACGACGAACTGAAAAAGCTGGAAAGGGAGCACAAAATCTCCGAAGATGACTCCAAGAAGGCCCAGTCTGAGATCCAGAAGCTGACGGACCGCTACATCGCGTCGCTGGATGAGCTCTTCGGGAAGAAGCAGGCCGAAGTCATGGAGGTCTAGACCCCTGGATTCTCGCCGCGCCGGGCCTGGCTGTCTCCCCGACGCTGTAAGATGGAGCACGATCCAGACCGGGCTTACGGACGGTACGTCCGGGGGCCCGTTTTCTTTTCCATGCGCGCGATGAGCGCCGTGAGGATTCCTTCGATGAAAACCGCCTCGGAGAAGACCGCTCCCACGCTCGCGCAGGTGCTCCAGCGGCCCGCCCCCGAGCACATCGCGATCATCATGGACGGCAACGGCCGGTGGGCCGAGCGCCGGGGGCTGCCCCGTCTCATGGGACACCGGGCGGGGCGGCGGGCCGTCCGGGAAGCGGTCGAGGGCGCGGTCGAGCTGGGCATTCGCGTGCTCACGCTCTACACCTTCTCGCTGGAGAACTGGGATCGCGGGGCGCGCGAGGTGAGCGGGCTCATGCGGATCCTGGAACAGGTCCTCCGCGAGGAGCGCGCCGAGCTGAAGAAGAACAACGTCCGGCTCCGCACGATCGGACGCGTGGATCTCCTGCCGGAGCGAAGCCGGAAGATCCTCGAGGATACGCGGGAGTTCCTCTCCGGGAACGACGGACTGATCCTGGTTCTGGCGCTCTCCTACGGGGGCCGCGCCGAGATCGTGGACGCGGTGCGCCGGATCCTGACCGAGGCCCGCCAGAACGGTGTCACTCCCGCCTCGGTCGACGAGGAATTCTTCGCGCGCATGCTCGACACCGACGGGCTGCCCGATCCCGATCTCCTGATCCGGACGAGCGGAGAGCTGCGCGTCTCGAATTTCCTGCTCTGGCAGCTCGCATACGCCGAGTT
>VBOR01000091.1 GCA_005893165.1 Candidatus Eiseniibacteriota bacterium
TCATTCCAGAACCGTGCCGAACAGCGAGCCGCGGGGGTTTTCGAGCTTTGCCAGGATGACTCCTTCCCCCACCCTCGGTGCCTTCGCGCGGTATGATCGTTGGGAGCCAAACAAGCGGGCGGCCAATCGCGTGGACCAGGACCTCATGATCGGCGGCCTGGACTGGCAGCCCTACAAGGACGTCCACGTGATGCCCAACGTGGAGGCCACGAAGTACCGCGCCAAGGGAACGGCGACGGCACCGGCTCACGACGATCTGCAGGCGCGCGTCACGTTCTATTACCGATTCAGCAAGCCCTGACCCTGACCCATACATCGAACGAGGAGGACTCCATGAACCGCAAGCTCAAGACGCTGCTCCTGCCCGCCCTTGCGGCGGCGGTGATGCTGGCCACGCTGGCCGGCGCGCCGGTGCCCGGCGTCCATGCCAGCCCGGCCGCCACCAACCTGACCGGAGCGGGCGCGACGTTCCCGTATCCGCTCTATTCCAAGTGGTTCGACATGTATCACCAGGCGACCGGTATCGAGATCAACTACCAGTCGATCGGAAGCGGCGGCGGAATCCAGCAGCTCAAGAACGGCACGGTGGATTTCGGCGCGAGCGATGCGCCGCTCACGGACGCCAAGCTCAAGGAAATGCCTCGGAGAGTGTTTCATTACCCCACGGTCGCGGGCGCGGTGGTGCTGGCCTACAACCTGCCTTCGCTCAAGGAGCCCCTCCACCTGACCTCGGATGTCGTGGCGGGAATCTACATGGGCAAGATCACGACGTGGAACGACAAGCGGATCGCGGCCGTGAACCCGGGCATCGAGTTGCCGGCGGCGCCGATCCTTCCCGTGCATCGCTCCGACGGCAGCGGCACGAGCTACATCTTCACGACCTACCTCTCGGCGGTGAACGGTCCCTGGAAGGAGATGGTGGGCGCGAATACCTCGGTGAGCTGGCCCGCGGGGATCGGCGGCAAGGGGAACGAGGGCGTTTCCGGCCTGGTCCGGCAGACGCAGGGAGCGATCGGCTACGTCGAGCTGGCCTACGCGAAGCAGAACCACCTTCCCGTGGCCCACGTGCGGAACCGGAGCGGACAGTTCATCGAGCCGACTCTGGCCTCCACGACCGCCGCGGCCGAGGGAGCTTCACCGCTTCTCGCGAAGGACGTGCGCACTCCGATCGTGAACTCTCCCGCGGCGGCGGCCTACCCGATCTGCGGTCTCACCTACATCCTCATCTACCAGGATCAGAAGGATCCCGGAAAGGGGCACGCGCTCGCGGGCTTCCTGCGCTGGGCGATGCAGGAGGGGCAAGAGGTGGCGGCGACGCTCGACTACGCTCGTTTGCCCCAGGCGGTCGTCAAGGTGAACGAAGGGAATCTCGGCAAGATCACCGTCGCGGGTAAACCCTTGCTCGCGGACCGGTGAGAGCCGTTCGCATCACGGCCGACGGGGTCTACCGCGCCGCCCTGGGCGGCGCGGCGGCCCTGGTCTTCGCCGTCGTCGCGCTGATCGTCTACGAGACGGGGCGCGGCGCGGGACTCTCGATCCGGACTTTCGGGTTGGGATTTCTCACCAGCACGGCCTGGGATCCCGTGACCGAGAAATTCGGAGCGCTCCCCTACATCTACGGGACGCTCGTCTCGTCCGCGCTGGCGCTTCTGATCGCCGTGCCGCTGGGGATCGGCACCGCGGTCTACCTCGCGGAGATCGCCCACCGCCGCTGGGGGGCGATCGTCTCCTTCGTGATCGAGCTCCTCGCCGCCATCCCCAGCATCGTCTACGGCGTGTGGGGGTTCTTCGTCCTCGCGCCGTGGCTGCGGAACGGGCTCGAGCCCTGGATGATCCAGAATTTCGGATTCCTGCCCTTCTTCCGCGGCGCTCCCTTCGGGATCGGAATGCTGAACGCCGGGATCGTGCTCGCGATCATGGTCGTACCCACGATCGTCTCGATCTCCCGTGAGGTGCTTCTGGCGACGCCCCGGTCGTTGCGGGAGGCCGCGCTGGCGCTGGGGGCGACGCGGGCGGAGGCGATCGGCGTCGCGGTGGACGCGGCCCGCCCGGGAATCCTGGGTGCCGTGATCCTGGCGCTGGGGCGCGCGCTCGGGGAGACCATGGCGGTGACCATGGTCATCGGCAACACGAACCGGATCTCGCTGTCGCTCCTGGATCCCGGGGCCACGATGTCGAGCATCATCGCCAACGAGTTCACCGAGGCCACGAGCCCGCTCTACGTCTCGGCCCTGATCGAGATCGCGCTGGTGCTCTTCGCCGTCACCATCGTGGTGAACGGGCTCGCGAGGCTCCTCGTGCTCTGGGCCACCGGAGGGCGGCGCGCGGTCGCCGCGGCGGCATGAGCGAGGCGGCGCTTCAGAGAAAAGCGGGGCACATCTCGCGCCGTGCCATCTGGAGCCGCGTGGTGATCGCGGGCTGCTATGCGGCGGGCGCCATCGTGGTGCTTCCGCTCGCCCTCATCCTGGGGCACCTCATCGTCAAAGGTCTGCCCGCGCTCTCCTTCTCCTTCTTCGTGGATCTTCCCAGGCCCGTGGGGGAGCCGGGCGGAGGCATGGCCAACGCGATCGTGGGAACCCTGATCCTGGTCGGCCTCGCCGCCATCATCGCGGTGCCGGTGGGGGTGGGCGCCGGTGTCTATCTCTCCGAGTTCGGGCGCAGCCGGTTCTCGGGACTCGTGCGCTACACCACGGATCTCCTGAGCGGCGTGCCCTCGATCGTGGTCGGCGTCGCGGCGTACGGGCTGGTCGTCATGCCCATGGCAAGCTTTTCCGCGATCGCGGGGGGTGTGGCGCTCTCGATCCTCATGCTCCCGACGATCATTCGCTCCACGGAAGAGGTGGTTCGGCTGGTGCCGCAGTCCTACCGGGAGGCGGCCCTGGCGCTGGGGGCGCCGCGCTGGAAAGTCATCCAGCAGGTCGTCATTCCGGCGGCGCGCGCCGGGATCGTGACGGCGAGCATGCTGGCCGTGGCCCGCGCCGCGGGCGAGACCGCTCCTCTTCTCTTCACCGCGCTGGGGAACCGGTTCTGGTCCACCGCCCTCAATAAACCCATCGCGTCTCTTCCCGTCATGGTCTTCGACTACGCGCGCGCGCCCTACGACGATTGGAACCGGCAGGCGTGGACGGGGGCGCTGGTGCTCGTGATGATGGTGACGGGGATTTCCGCGGTGCTGCGGCTTACCGTGAGGCGGGTCGCCCGCTAGGAGCGCCGGGCTCGGGCGCCTGCCCGACGGGACGGTCGGTCACATCCTCGGCGTGGTGCTTGATGACCCGCGCCTCCGCCACGAAGATCGCTTCCTCCGCGATGTTGGTCGCGAGATCGGCCACGCGCTCGAGATTCCTGCTCACGAGGAGAAGCTCCAGGGCCCGAGGGACGGAATCGGGCGCCTGAACCATTCCGCCCGAGAGCTTCGCGAAGATCTTCGCCTTCCACCCGTCGATCTCCACGTCCCGCTCGCAGATCCGGCGCGCCGTCGCGGCGTCGCCGTTCAGCCACGCCGTCACGGAGTCGCGCAGCATGGTGATCGTGCGCTCCGCCATCATGGGAATGTCCTCGAGGGGCTTGCTCTGGGGCATCGCGCTCAGCTTGATCGCGCTCTGGGCGATGTTGACGGCGTGATCCCCGATCCGCTCCAGATCGTTGGAGATCCGGATGGCGGCGACGAGGAAGCGAAGGTCGCGGGCCACCGGCTGCTGGAGGCCCAGGAAGCTCAGGGACTGGCTCTCGACCTGGAGCTCGATCCGGTCGATCGCGAGGTCCTCCGCCCGTACTTCTTCCGCCAGCTTCGCGTTCCGGGTCTTCAGGGCCTCCATCGACTTGACGAGCGCGGTCTCCGCCCGCCCGGCCATCTCGCTCAGCCGGTCGCGAAGCGACTCGAGTTCGTGATGAAAATGTCGATCCATGGGCCCCTTTCGATGTCCGGAGTGATCCCCCGGATTCTACCCGAAGCGGCCGGTGATGTAATCCTCCGTCAGCCGCTCCCGGGGATGCGTGAAGAGATCGCCGGTCGGTCCCTCCTCCACCAGCTTCCCTTCCATGAGGAACGTGGTCCGGTCGGAGATGCGGGCGGCTTGCTGCATGTTGTGCGTCACGATCGCGACCGACATCGATTCCCTTAGCTCGAGGATGAGCTCCTCGATCTTGGCGGTCGCCGTGGGATCGAGCGCGGACGCGGGCTCGTCGAGGAGAAGCACCTCGGGCTTCACGGCGAGGGCGCGGGCGATGCAGAGCCGTTGCTGCTGCCCCCCCGAAAGCCCGAGCGCCGGCTTGTTCAGGCGGTCCTTCACCTCGTTCCAGAGCGCGGACTGCTTGAGGGCGCCTTCCACGGCCTCTTCCAGATCGCCCCTCGAGCGGATTCCGATCAGCTTGGGCCCGTAGGCGACGTTCTGGAAGATCGACATGGGGAAGGGATTCGCGCGCTGGAACACCATCCCGACGCGGCGCCTCAGCTCCACGAGATCGATGCCGTTTCGAAGGACGTCGACGCCTTCGAAGAGGACGGCTCCCTCGTAGCGCACCGGCGGGTAGAGGTCGTTCATGCGGTTGAAACAGCGGAGGAGCGTGGATTTCCCGCACCCCGAGGGTCCGATGATCGCTTCGATCTGCCGGTCCGGGATCGTGACCGTGATGCCCTTCAGCACCTGATGCGTCCCGTACCAGAGGGCCAGGTCGCGCGCCTCGATCGCGGGCTTGGAACCACCCCCGGGCCCGGACCCCCTCGGGCGTCCCCGGCTCACCTCCATTCCCGGAACGAAGGCGTGGCTGGGGCGTTCGGCGCGGCGCTCCGCGGACTCGGCGAGAAGTCCCATGGTGGAACGATACCGGAGTTGCGCGCCGGGCGATGTTACAAGTTTGTTACGAAGGGCCTACGAAAGACCATTTCGGGGCCCCGCGTCCGCCTTTGGACTGTTCGCGGGCACCTCGAACCAGAAGGTGGTTCCGGCGCCCGGCGTGCTCACCACTCCCACGCGCCCTCCGTGGAGCTCGATCGCGTGCTTCACGATCGAGAGTCCGAGCCCCGTCCCGCCGAACGCGCGCGAGCGTCCCAGGTCCACCCGATAGAATCGCTCGAAGACACGCGGCAAGTGCTCGGGAGAAATCCCGCGGCCGGTATCGGTGATCGAGACGCGCACGTCTCCGTCCTCGGCCCGGACCGTCACCTTGACGCTCCCCGCGTCGGTGTACTTGATCGCGTTGTCGAGAAGATTTCGCATCGCCACCTCGATCCGATTGCGGTCCACGCGCGCGTGGAGGTCGCGTGGAGCGTCCAGCTGCAGTTCCAGTCCGCGCCTTTCCGCAACCTCTTCGAACGCGGAGGCCATCTCCCGCGCGATCTCCGCGAAGTTCCAGTCCTTGATCTCGAGCGCCGCGTCCGGCCGCTCGAGGTCGGCCAGCTCCAGGAGATCTTCCACGAGCGCCTCCAGGCGCACCGCCTGTGCGTGGATGGTCTCCACGAATCGCGACCGGTTCCCCTCGTCCTCCAGCCCGCCCTGGAGCAGCGTCTCGGCATACCCACGTATGGAGGTCAGGGGGGTCTTCAGCTCGTGCGAGACGTTGGCCACGAATTCGCGGCGCAGGTTGGCCATGGTGCGTTCCGGCTTGAGGTCGCGAATCGTGAGGAGCCAATCGCCCGCCTCCGGGCTCTCCCGTATCGGAAGCACGGTGATCTCATACTCCCGCCGCTCGTCCACGTAGAGGGCGGCCTCGCGCCGGAGGGCCAGGCCCTGCCGGACCGCCTGCCGGACGATCTCCTCCAGATGGGGCTGGCGGGCCGAAGCCAACCTCGGGATCATCGCGCCGGAAGGACGGTCCGCCCCGACCAGAGCCCAGAAGCGATCGTTCGCGTGACGGATCGTGAGGTCGGATCCCAGGAGCGCGACTCCCTCGCTCAAGTTCCCGATCACCGCCTGGCTCAGGTCCCGCTCGGCCTGAAGCTCGGTGAGCTTTTGCTGGAGATTCTCGGCCATGGAGTTGAGCACGCGCGCCAGAGCGGCGAGCTCGTCGTGCGCGTCCACCGGAAGCCGGATGGCCAGCTCCCCCCGGCCGAGCGACTCGGAGGCCTCGCGCATCCCGCGAAGCCTCGAGTCCACGCGCTTCGCCAGGAAATAGCCTCCGATGAGAACGGCGAGGAATACCGTGAGGACGGCGATCCAGAGATGACGCTGCCAGCGGCGCGCGAACTCGCGGGCCGACCCGCCTCGTTTTCCATGAGCCGTATGGATTCGAGGGGCGTCTCGGAGTCGCCCACCACGCGTCCCGCGGAGTCGATGACGGTGACGCGCCTCCCGATCGCCGTTCCCGCGCGGTCCGCCCAGCCGTCCACGGCGACCAGGTCCCCGCGCGCGATCTCGGAAGTGGGAGCGGAAAGACGCACGAGCGCGAGCTCCCGCCTTCCCTCCTCCTCGAGGGACTGCGTCGCCATGCGCGAGGCGTCGCGATTCAACGCGACGCCCGCGGCCAGGAGTCCCAGGCCCAGGAGCACGGCGATGATGGAATACAGACGCGCCGTGAGCGACGTCACGGGCTACTTCGCGGAGAGTTCGGCGGCGTAGCCCACCCCGGTGACCGTGCGGATCAGCGCGGCGTCGCGCCCGAGCTTGGCGCGGAGCCGGCGAACGTGGACGTCGACGGTCCGGGTCTCGCCGAAATATCCCAGCCCCCACACCTTGTCCAGGAGCTGCTCCCTCGAGAAGACGCGTCCCGGCTTCTGGAGGAGATATTCGAGCAGACGGTATTCCGTGGGCGTGAGATCCAGCTCGCGGTTGTGGAGAAGCACCCGGTGGCGCTCGTTGTCGAACTGGAAGGGGCCGATCTTGAGGGGCCCTGCCGCCTGCTCTCCACGCGTGCGCCGGAGGATGGCCTGGACGCGGGCGACCAGCTCCTTGGGGGAGAAGGGCTTCGTGAGGTAATCGTCGGCGCCCCGCTCGAAGCCGACCAGCTTGTCCATCTCGGTCCCCCGCGCGGTGAGCACGAGCACGGGGAGCCCGCGCGTCCTCGGCTCGCCCCGGATCGCCCCCAGCACTTCGAGCCCGCTCATCTTGGGGAGCAAGAGGTCCAGGATGAGCAGGTCCGGCGCGGACTTGAAGACGCGATTCAGGCCCGCCTCGCCGTCGTGCTCCTGGACGACGCGGTACCCCTCGCGTCCGAGGTTATAGCTCACCAGGTCGCAGATCTCCGCTTCATCATCCACCACCAGAACGGTCGCGCGCGCGGTCTTGGCCATGCTCCGGGAAGGGACGGGTTTCTGTTCCGGACGCGGCTTGGAGGCGGCGTCGGTCAGGTCCGGCGCGATTGTACCATCGGGGCGCTCATCGATGGCGTACCCGCTCCAGCCTCCATTCCCGCATTGACTTCGCGCTTCGGCATCCGGTACGCTCCGCGGCCTGCTCGGGGCATCTTCAGGGCTGAAGCAGCGTTCTCGTGACCCAAGAGAGCTCAGGAAGGAGCGTGCCGTAGCGTGATGACGCGCAGCGACCAGTGGAAGCTGTACCTCACGATCGCATTCGTGCTGGCTTCCGTCTGGACGCTCTGGCCGACCTTCCAGTTCTATTCGCTCCCTCCGAAGGTACGGCAGGAGGTGCTGCAGGCGCGCCCGGCGCTCGCGACCAACGAGGCCGAGCGGCTCAAGCTGGAGAAGTACGCCAAGCTGCGTGAGAAGGCGATCCGGCTGGGCCTCGACCTCCAGGGCGGCATGTACCTCCTCCTCGAGGTGGACACCTCCAAGCTCGGTCCCGCCGAGGCAAAGAACGCGGTGGACCAGGTGATGCAGATCATCCGGAACCGCATCGACCAGTTCGGCGTGGCGGAGCCTTCGATCCAGAAGCAGGGGACGAACCGGATCCTGGTTCAGCTCCCCGGCCTTCTGGACCAGGAGCGGGCAAAGGCGCTCATCGGCCAGACGGCGCTCCTGGAATTCAAGCTCGTGAAAACGGAAGAAGAGGCGAAGGCGCTCTACGACCGGATCGACGCCTATTTCGCGCGCAAGCTGCGCGGCGGGGCGGTAGCCGACAGCGCGGCACCGGACTCGCTCCGTCATCCCTTTTCCTCGAGGCTCCTGACCTCCTCCCATGCGGAAGCGACGGTGCTGAGCGAGAACGTGCCGGTCGTGGACTCGATGATCCGCCAGCTCCAGGCGGACTCGACGTTCATCTCCGATTCGAGGCTCGCCTGGGACGCGCACGACACCGACGTCGGGGGTCGCACGGCGCGCGCCCTCTACGTGGTGGGCAGGGAGCCGCTCATGAAGGGCTCCGAGGTGGCGAGCGCCCAGATGCGGATGGATCTGGACGCGGCGCGGCCCGGCGCTCCGGGCGTCTCCTTCACGCTGACCAGCCGCGGCGGGGCGCTCTTCGGGGACATCACCGGAGCGAACGTCGGACGCCGGCTCGCCATTGTGCTCGACGGAAAGATCCAGTCCGCGCCCAACATCCAGGAGAAGATCCCGCGCGGGCAGGGCTCGATCACGGGAAGCTTCAGCGAGGAAGAGGCGCAGAACCTCGCCATCGTGCTCCGATCCGGAGCGCTTCCCGCGCCGGTGAACGTCGTCGAGGAGCGCACGGTCGGCCCTTCGCTCGGGCAGGATTCGATCGAGAAGGGGCTTCGCGCCGCGGCCCTGGCGGCGCTCCTCGTGGTGCTCTTCATGATCGTCTACTACAAGATGTCGGGCATGGTCGCGGTGGTCGCCCTGTTCCTCAACATCCTGGGCCTCCTCGCCTGCATGGCCGGCTTCCACGCGACGCTCACGCTTCCCGGCATCGCGGGCGTCGTCCTGACCATCGGAATGGCGGTGGATACGAACGTGCTCATCTTCGAGCGGATCCGGGAAGAGCTTCGGAACAAGCGGACGGTCATGGCGGCGATCGAGACGGGATACGCGCGGGCCTACCGCACCATCATCGACGCCCACGTGACGACGCTCCTGAGCTCCTTCGCGCTGATGTGGTTCGGGACCGGCCCCATCCGGGGATTCGCGATCACGCTGTCGATCGGTCTCATCATCAATCTCGTCACGGCGGTCGGGATCTCGAAGATGATCTTCGACGCGTGGTCGGTCCGCCGGAAGCTTTCGTCGATCAGTATCTAGGAGACTCGATGTTTCAGCTGCTTCATGGGGTCAACGTCGATTGGATGGGGCGGCGCCATATCGCCTTCATCATCTCCGGGGCGTGTGTGCTGATCTCGCTGATCTCCCTCATGGTGCATGGAGGGCCCCGCTACGGCGTGGATTTCACGGGGGGCTCCCTCGTCGAGATCCAGACCACCCCGCCGTTGCACGCGGATCAGGTGCGGGCGGCCGTCGACCACGCCGGCTACTCCGGAAGCGAGATCCAGGAGCTGAGCCGGCCCGGCCAGTTCCTGATCCGGGTCGAGTCCAAGCCGGGGAATCAGAGCCCCGCGTCAGGGATCGCGCACGCCGTGCAGACGGAGCATTCCAGCGCGCGCGTCGAAGTGCTTCGCGTCGAGACGGTCGGTCCCCGGGTCGGGAGCGAGCTCCGGGGCGCGGCGATCAAGGCGATCCTCTTCGCGATGGGCCTCATCCTGATCTACGTGGGAATTCGCTACGACTGGCGCTACTCGCTGGGAGCGGTGGTGGCGCTCTTCCACGACGTCTTCATCACCGTGGGCGCGCTGAGCATCACGAACAAGGAGATCACCCTCACCGTGGTCGCGGCGCTCCTGACGATCGCCGGGTTCTCGATCAACGATACGATCGTCATCTTCGACCGGATCCGGGAGCGGTCCAAGACGCTCCGGAGAGAGCCTCCGGCCAAGGTGATGAACATCGCCGTCAACGAGACCTTGAGCCGCACCATCATCACCTCGTTCACGGTGTTCCTCACCGTCCTGTCCCTCTACCTGCTCGGCGGGGAAGTGATCCATGATTTCTCGTTCGCGATGCTGGTGGGGGTCGTGTTCGGCACGTACTCCTCGGTCTACGTCGCAAGCGGGCTCGCGCTCGAGATCCAGCTCTGGCTCGAGCGCGCGGGCACGGGCCGGCCGAAGAGGTAGCTCGAGCAGGGCGCTGTTCTCGAAATCGGAGCCCAACCTTGGCGCTTCGTAGACCGTGGGTTTACGCCTCGATCACCTGTCCCGCCTGGGTCCTGGCCATCGCTCTTGCTTCGCACGATCCGGGCCGGGCCTTCGCCGCCGAAGGTGCCCTCAATCTCGCCCCCGAGCCGCGACGGGAATCCACGCCCTTCCAGCTGTTCGCGAACGTGGAGGAGGCCTGGGTGCAATCGGACGCGGAGCGCCTGGTGGCGCTCATCGATACGACGACCGTCCGCATCGCGCTCAAGCCCGGCGCACCCCTCACCTACGCGGTCACGCGCGTGGCGGCCACCTTTCTTTTACAAGACCAGCTTCGCCTCGTGCACACCCGCCGCTTTCAGATGGTCCGGTTCGATTGGGACAAGAAGCGGGACCTCTGCCGGGCGCTGGCGGTCTGGAATGGCGATTGGGGCGGAAGGCAAGGTCCCAGAATGGTGCGGGTATCGTTCACCGCCCGTCCCACCGCCGGCGGATGGCGGCTCACCGAGATCCGCGCCGAAGACTGATCCCGACCTCGTGAGCCCCTCCGACACCACGCGAGCCGACGTCCTCTACACGGCCGATCTCCACGGGAGCCGGGAGCTCTACGTGGAGTCCTTTGCGCTCGCGCGGCGCCTCGGGGTACGCGCCGTCATCCTGGGAGGGGATCTCGCGCCGCACGCGACGGTCGTGGAGCAGCGCTCCTTCTATCAGGGATTCCTGATCCCGCTCCTCCGCGAGTATCGGAGCGAGAAGGATTCCGCGGAGATCTTCTACATCATGGGGAACGACGACTGGAGCGCGAACCTTCCCGTGCTCCAGCGCGCCGGGATCGAGCGTTTCCATCACATCCATTGCACGGTCCGCCCCTTCCTGGACAAGACCTGGATCGCGGGACTGGGATCCGTGACGCTCACTCCCTTCGCGCTCAAAGATTGGGAGCGGTGGGAGGAAGGACTGGGAGGTCCGATCCGCCAGGAAGGGTTCCGGAGTCAGGCGGACGGCTCGGTGCATCCCTTCGACTTCCGCGGCCGGGAATGGGAAGAGTGGATCGGACGCGATCTCGAGACCATCGGCAAGGAGCTGACCCCGGAGCGCCAGCCCCTGGTGTGCGCGTTTCACGGTCCCCCTCATGGGACGGCGCTCGATCTGATCCACGGCGACGCGCACGTGGGCTCCCGCGAGGTGCGGAAGTTCCTCGAAAAACAGCGTCCTCTGTTGTCCCTTCACGGGCACATCCACGAGTCCCCGGCTGTGTCGGGCAAGTTCGCCGACCGCCTCGGCCCCACCATCTGTGTAAATCCGGGCCAAAGAATGGGAAGCACCCTCCACGCGGTGTGGTTCCGCTTCGACGATCTGGCGGGGTCCCTGACCCACACGCTGCTGGGACCGGCAACGCTCGATCCTCCCGGCACTTAGATTCACCCCCCGGCGGCTACGGCCGGAACCTCAGCACTTCCCGTCTGTACACTCTTGTAGGACCCGACGCGCCGCGGCTGTGCCGCACATCTGATATAATTCTTCTACTTAGAGCCCGACCCCTGGAGCTTCGTGACCGGAATCCCTCACGCAATGAATCGTCCCTTCCTGGCGCTCTGCGCCTTCCTCGCCCTCGGTATGGCATACGCCTTGCCTTCTGAGCCCGCGGCCGCCTCCCGCGACCTCGAGCTGAATGGCGGATTTACGATTGCGCGGCTCAAGTACACGGGAGGCGGCGACTGGTATTCGGACGAGAGCTCGCTCCGCAATCTCCTCCGCTCGCTCAAGGAGCGTGGCGACGTCCGGGTGAGTCAGGACCACGAAGCGGTCGTGACCCCGACCGACCCGGAGATCTGGAACTATCCGATGCTGTTCATGACCGGTCACGGCAACATCAAGCTGAGCGAGGAAGAGGCCCGGGCGCTCCGGAGCTATCTGGATTCCGGCGGTCTCCTCTGGGCCGACGACAATTTCGGGATGGACAAGTCCTTCCGCGAGCAGGTCAAGCGCCTCTACCCCGAGGCTCCGCTCACCGAACTTCCCTTCAGCCACGCCATCTTCCGCTCCCCGAACTCCTTTCCCGCGGGCGCCCCCAAGATCCACGAGCACGACGGCGGGCCGGCGCGGGTGTTCGCGGTGATGAAGGGAGGGCGCGTGCTGGTGCTCTACACCTTCGACTGCGACATCGGAAACGGAATCGAGGACCAGGGCATCCACGACGACCCGCCGGAGAAACGTCAGGCCGCGATGCGCTTCGCGATCAATGTCGCGACCTACGCGGTGACCCATTGAGGAATCCGTGAACGCTCCCTACGAAGCGCTGCTTCGCGAGCTCCGGCGCGCACGGCGGTTCCTCCTGTGGCGCTCGATCGAGCGCGCGGGCGTCATCGCCATCCTGGGCTTCGTCGCCCTGGCGGGTCTGGGGCTCGTTCTGGCGCTCCTCTTGCCGCTCCACCGTGCCGAGTACGGGGCGCTTCGCACCGGCCTCCTGCTCGCCGCACTCGCGGCCCTCGGCTTCGCGCTCACGCGCGTGCTGCGCTCCAAGACGGCGCTGCCCGATGCCGCGCTCGAGGCGAGCCGCCTCATCGACGACCGCGACGACGGGCTGCTGACGGCGTTCGAGCTCGGGAGCGTCCCGCCGGAGCCGAAGCGAGGGGACGTTCCCACGGGCTATTCTCCGGCACTCGCGCAGCACGCGGTCCGGGCGGCCGCCGAGCGCGCCGCCTCGCTTCCCCTCGGCCGCCTTCGCGCATGGCGCGGGCGTTCCCAGTCCATGAAGCGGCTCGCGATCGTCGTGGCCGTGCTGGCCGGAGTGGCGATGCTGGGAGGAACGCGCACGGTCACCACCGTCTCGCGCATCGCCGATCCGAAGAGGGCGCCCGTGGCCCCGATCGGGATCCGCGTGGATCCGGGATCGGAAGAGGTGGAAGGTGGCGCCTCGGTCCCGCTGCGCGTCTACGTCTCGGGGAGCGACCGCAAGCCCCGTCTCATGAGCAAGGAGGCGGGCGGAACCGGATCGTGGGACACGAGGACGCTCGAGCGGTCCGTCGAGGAGACGCATCCTCGCGTCCGCGAGCGGGCGTACGCGACGGTGATTCGCAACCTCAACGAAGATCTCTTCTACCAGGTGCGTGTCGCGGACCAGACCACCCCGGTGTTCCGCATCTCCGTGCGCGATCTGCCGCGCGCGTCCGGATTCCGGGTCCGCTACGAGTACCCCGCCTACTGCGGGCTCACGTCCGAGGCCCAGAACGCCATCACGGGCGATCTGGCCGCGCCCCGGGGAACGCGCGCGCGCGTCGAGGTGCTCCTCAACCGGAGCGTGGAGGAAGCCTCCATCCTTTACGATGGCGGAGCTCCCTCCCTGCGCGGCGCGCTGGGAGAGCGGCTGGCGCGCTTCGCCGTGCCGGTACACTCCGACGCCCGTTACCGGATCCGCCTCGTGGATCCGCGCGGGCGCAAGGTGGATCTCGGCCCCTACGACATCAAATCGATTCCCGACCGCGCGCCCACCGTCACGATCGTTTCCCCGAGCCCGGTGGAAGACGTGACGCGCGACCTGTCCGCGACCATCCTCGCCGGCGCCACGGACGACTACGGAGTGCGGAAGGTGCTCCTCCGTTATCACGTCCGGGAGGAGGCGCCGCAAACGGAGACGCTGCACGAAGAGAAGGACGGCGTGCGCGAGCTGGCGGTCCGCTACACGTGGGGGCTCGGAACCTACGACCTGCTTCCCGGCGAGGAGATTCAGTACGAGATCGGCGCGGTGGACGGAAACCGGATCGACGGACCTCAGACCACCTGGTCCGAGCCGCGGACGCTCCGCTTCCCCTCCGCCGCCGAGATCCTCTCCTCGGTGGAGCGGCAACAAGATCAATCCGTCGCCACGCTGGAGGACGCGATCCGGAGCGCCAAGGCGCTGCAACAAAAGTCCGAGGAGCTGGAGCGGGACCTCGGGCGCCAGAAGGAGCTGCCCTGGGAGAAGGGGCAGGACATCCAGAAGACCCTCGAGGGGCAGCAGGCGCTTCGCGAGCAGATCGACAAGGTGGCCGAGAAGCTGGGGCAGGACGCGGACAAGCTGGCATCGTCGCGGGCGCTCAACGCCGAGCTGGTCCAGAAGCTGAACGAGCTGCATCAGCTCCTGAACCAGCTCCACGACCAGTCCATCCTGCGCACGATGCAGCGCGTGCAGGACGCGCTGAAGAAGATGTCGCCCCAGGAGCTGGAGCGCGCCATGCAGAGCATGAAGCTCACCCAGGAAGAGGTGGTCCGGAATCTGGAGCGGACCATCGAGCTCTTGAGACAGCTCAAGATGGAGGAAAAGCTGGAAGCCGTCGCCGAGCGCGCCGCCGACATGGCACGCCGGCAGCTCGCGCTGAACGACTCGCTGGCTCGCGCGGGACAGCCGAACCAGATGAAGGAGCTCTCGCGGGGAGAGAAGGAGATCCAGAAGATGAGCGCCGAGCAGCGCGCCGCGCTGGATTCGCTCGCCCAGGAGCTCGAGCAGATGGACAAGGAATCGGCGCAGACGGCCGAGGACCAGCGCGACAAGCTCCAGGGGATGTATCCCGTCTTCGAGAAGTCCACCGATGCCATGCAGCAGGCGATGAAGCAGGAGGCTCAGGAGAGCACGAAGGATCTCGCCCAGGAGCTGGAGCGGATGCGGCAGGCGATGAACAAGATGAAAGACGACTTCGTGTTCCGGAAGAAGAACGACGTCGGGAAGAAAATGGACGCCGCCATCGCCGATCTGCTCGAGATCGCGGACGCGCAGGAGAATCTCCTGGACGACCAGAAGAGCGGGACCAACGAGCGCGCCACGACCCAGCAGGGGCTCGAGGAGACGACCGAGAGCGCCGCGAATCGCATCGGGGATCTGACCAAGAAGACCCTCTTCATCACGCCCGACGTGATCCAGGCGCTCGGGCGGGCGCTCTCGAATCAGCAGAACGCCGTGGGCCGCTACTCCATGGAGGATCTGATCGGCGGGCTCGTCTCGAGCAAGGAAGCGACCATCGCTCTGAACCAGGCCGCGTCGGCGCTCCTCAGGGGACGCGACGCGATGAATCAAGCCAAGTCCTCGACCGGATTCCAGGAGGCGATGCAGATGCTCCAGGGGCTGTCGGGCGAGCAGCAGCAGCTGAACGGCCAGACGCTCTCCTTGATGCCCGGCGGCCAGGACGGACAGAGCGGACGCCTCACGCCGGATCAGGCGGGGGCCTTGAGCCGCATGGCCGCCGAGCAGGAGGCGATCCGGCGCGGGCTCGAGGAGGCGATGCAGAAGCTGGGTCAGGGGGGCGGCACGCTGGGGCAGCTCGGCGACACCGGAGAGGACATGAAGAAGGTGGCCGAGGATCTTCGCGGCGGCCGGCTCAACCAGGAGACGGTGGACCGCCAGCAGAGGATCCTGAGCCGGCTCCTGGACGCGCCGCGCAGCGTCGAGAAGCGCGACTACTCGCGGCGGCGCACTTCGCGCCCCGGCGTGGACGTGGTCCGATCCTCACCGGGCGCTCTCTCGCCGGAGCTCTTGAAAGCACGGCCCACCCTGGCGGCGCTGCTGGCCCGGGGCGGCCGCGATCCAGTTTCCCCGCGCTACCGGGCGCTCGTGGACCAGTACTTCCAGGCGATCCTGCAAGGAAAGACGCATTGAGAACCCATCCCGTCGTCTGCCTCGCGGTGGCCGCGCTCGCTTGCCTTCTGCCGGGGACCGGGGCGGCGGCTCCCGCTCCCGTCGATACCGTCATCGTGCAGCCCGGCATCGCTCCGGACGCGAGCAATATCTACCGGGCGCTGCTCGGAAACCTCACGATCCGGGCACCCCAGGACACCGCGGGCGTCGGCGACTACCGGGCCGCGCGGCGGCTCTTCGTGGCGGGCCTCTTCGATTCCGCCGCCGCGGAATTCCAGCGGTTCGCGATGCGCTTTCCGCGGAACCTCCTCGTGAACGACGCGATCGAGCGGATCCTCCTGATCCGCGAGAACCGCGAGCCGGGGAATGAGGCGCTCCTTCTCTACGCGCGCACGCTCTCGCTTCGCGAGTCGGGCGCCGCCGATTCCGCGGCCGCGACGGCCCGCGAGGGTCTGGCGCGGTTCCCGAACGCCCGCATCCGGTATCACTGGCAGTATCTCCTCGCCGAGGTCGCACGCGAGCGGGGAGACCACCTGGCGGCCATCCGGTACGCGCTCATGGTCGCGGACTCCACCTCGAAGAGCCGTCTCGTCCCCTACGCGCTCAAGCTCGCCGGAGACGAGATCGTGCTCATGGGGGACGACCCCGCGAAGGCGCTCCGTCTCTATCAAGCGCTGCTCGAGCGCTATCCCGCCTCCCCGCTCGCCCCGCCGGTGCGCGCCCAGGTCATGGAAATCCGGAGGAAGCTCCAGCTGTGACACGGACACCGCTTCGCGTGCTCGCCTGGGGCGCGTTCCTGCTCGCCCTGATCTGGGGGAATCCCGCCCGCGCGGAGTTCCTGGTGCCGATGGACGCGAGCCAGACGGACCACCTTCGCGCCTATGGGCTCACCTTCTGGACGCTCCAGCAGGGGCTGCGGGGTGAATGGCTCCTCAACTACCGCGGCGGCTCCTTCCTGCTCCCCGACGAGCCGCGCATTGCGAGCGAGGCGGCGGTCCGGGGCGTGAAGCTGGAGCAGGTGAGCGGCGCGCAGGTGGCGCAGATCCGCGCGGAGATCGCGGACAACAACATGGAATCGGTGAAGCTCGAGACCGCGCCGAGGATCGCGGTCTACGTTCCGCCCACGGCACCCCCCTGGGACGACGCGGTCCAGCTCGCGCTCGAGTACGCGCAGATCCCCTACACGAAGCTCTGGGACGCCGAGGTGATCCAGGGGCGTCTGTCGGACTACGACTGGCTCCATCTGCACCACGAGGATTTCACGGGACAGTACGGCAAGTTCTACGCGGCCTTCGCCGGCACCGACTGGTACCGGAAGCAGGTCGCGGAGAACGAGGCGATGGCGAGGAAGCTGGGATACTCCAAGGTTTCCGAGCTGAAGAAAGCCGTCGCGCGCGCGATCAAATCCTACGTCGGCGCGGGCGGGTTCCTCTTCGCCATGTGCTCGGCCACCGATACCTTCGACATCGCGCTCGCGGCCGAGGGGGTGGACATGGTGGGCCCGGAGTACGACGGGGATCCGGCCGATCCGAGCGCGCAGCAGAAGCTGGATTTCGGGAAATGCCTCGCCTTCCAGAACTTCGAGCTGGAGCCCAGCCCCCTGGTCTACGAGTACTCGAATATCGACACCAGCGCCAAGGACATGCTCCGGGGCCAGCGGAACGACTACTTCACCCTCTTCGATTTCTCGGCGAAGCAGGATCCCGTCCCGAGCATGCTGGTGCAGGATCATTCCGCCAACGTCGCGGGATTCATGGGCCAGACGACCGGGTTCGAGAAGCGTCTCCTGAAGCCGGGCATCACGGTGCTCGCGGAAGTGCCCGGAGCCGACGAGGCAAAGTACATCCACGGGCACTTCGGGAAGGGAACGTTCACCTTCTACGGCGGGCATGACCCCGAGGACTACCAGCACGCGGTCGGGGATCCGCCGACCGACCTCTCCCTCCACAAGAACTCGCCCGGGTACCGGCTGATACTAAATAATGTTCTCTTCCCCGCGGCCGAGAAGAAAGAGAAGAAAACTTAGGATTGTCGGGCGCGGTCCCCGCCGATACACTCCTTCGCCTATGATTACGATGGTGGATGCGTTTCGGCTGCCATGGCGGCGCGCCTACGCTCCGTCAGTCCATTCGAGGGGGAGCGAAGTTCTCCCCCTCGGTCGCTCTGAGGCTACAGGGCGCGCCTCCACGGCCAGTCTCATCATCCATGAAGCGATTCTGGTGCTGGCGGGAAGCGCCCTGATCGCCGCGTCGGCATGGATCGCCGTGCCTCTCCCCTTCTCGCCCGTTCCCGTGACCGCGCAGACCTTCGCCGTGCTCCTCGTGGGCTCGGTGCTGGGCGCGCGACGCGGCGCCGCGGCCGCGCTCGCCTATCTCGGAGAGGGTGCGCTCGGGCTCCCCGTGTTCGCCGGAGGAAGCGGCGGAGCGCACGTGCTCGCGGGACCCACGGGCGGGTACCTGGCAGGATTCGTCGCGGGCGCCTGGCTCTGCGGCCTCCTGGCCGGGCGCGGGTGGGACCGTCGCGTCGTCACCACCGTCCTGTCGATGGCGCTCGGGAACCTCGCGATCCTGGCACCGGGTCTCCTCTGGCTTTCACGCTTCGTGGGATCGGGACGCGTGCTCGCGCTCGGGCTCGCCCCCTTCCTTCCGGGAGACGCGGTCAAGATTGCCACAGCCGCCGTGATGCTCCCGCTCGGGTGGAAGCTCATCGCGCGCCTTCGCGCGCGCTGACCCATGGCCGTTCTCAATCATTTCCTGAAACCCACGATTCTCGTCACCGGCGCCACCGGCGCGATCGGGCGCGCGGTCTGCCGGGATCTGGTCACGCACGGCTATCTCGTTCTGGGGCTGGTGCGCAACGACGAGGCGAAGGCGCGTCTTCCGTACGCGGTGATTCCCGTGCCCGGCGACATCCGCGACCCGGGCGGGTGGGAGCACTCGATCGAGCAGGCGGACATCCTCATCCATCTGGCGCTCCACCTGCCCGAAAAGCCGGGACCCAAGGAACGCGAAGACGCGGAGCGGGACGCCAAGCTGATGGCCGAGGTCCTGGACCGCATCGCCACGCTCTCCCGCAGACACAAGAAGCTCATGATCCACACCTTCGGCGCTCTGATGTACGAGCCCGATCCGGACGGATGGGTGCGCGAGACCTCGGAGCTGAGCCGTGGCCGCGGGTTCGGGATCCGCCATCGCGCCGTCTATCCCGTGTTCCAGCAGCACCGGAAACGCGGGCTCCGTGCGATGAGCGTGAATCCCGCGTTCGCGTACGGCCGCGGCGGCTGGTTCGAGAGCGGCGTTGTTCGTCCCATGAGCCGGGGGGAGTCGTTCGTGATCGGGGACGGGTCGCAGACGATGCACTACATCGAGGCTTCCGACGCTGCGTCGGGATACCGCCTCGCGATCGAGAAGGGGATTCCCGGCGAGGATTATCTCCTCGCTGACGACCGCCCCAGCACCCTCGCCGAATTCACGAGTCTCGTGGCGAAGGAGATGGGAGCGCCTCACCCGGTCTCGATCCCCGAGGAGGAGCTGATCCCCAAGCTCGGCGCTTGGACCGTCGAAGCGTTCACCTACTGTCCGAAGGTGGACAGCACCAAAGCGCGCGAGCAGCTGGGATGGTTGCCTCGATACCGAACCATCCAGGAGGGCGTCCCCGCCGTCGTGCGCGCCTTCCGCCGGGCCGGGCTACCGCTCCCCCCGGGGTCGATCGTGGCTCATTCCAGCCCCGCGCCTGCGCCAATTACCCCACCCGCCGCACGCGGGGCCGCTCCCTGGCCCCCGCAACCCGCGCCGTAACTTAGCAAGACCCGTCCCCGGCTCCGGGGCACATTCGATGCGCTTCCCATGGGCGAGGTCAGCCCCCGCTTCGGGCGGGGAGCACTGTCATGTTCCCAGGAGGCGGTATGAATTTCCGGTGGAGGGCGTCGGCGCTCGGGGCACTTGTCGGGACGGTTCTCGTGCTCGGGGGGTGCAGCCTGTCGCAATCGCCCCTTTCTCCCGGCGCCCCCGCGGGCAACCCCGGGACGTCCACGCCCCCGCCGATCGTTTCGTTCGGTCCAGGAGGAGCCCTGGGCTACGTGTGTGCTCCGGCTGGCGGCCAGGCAGGCGCACCGCTGAAGGCAGGAACCCTGACGCCCCGCTTCCTGATCTCGGCCTCCGTCATCGACGGGTCCCGCGGCGGAACCGTGCGTGCCGGCAGGTTCAGCGTGATGCTGCCCCCGGGCGCGTTTTCGGGTCTCGCGGGGATCGCGGTCTCCATGTCCGACTCCACGGTGATGATCTGCGATCTGACGATCACGCCGGCATCGGCCAACAAGTTCAAGATCCCCGCGCAGCTGACGGCGGACCTTTCCTCGCCGGGCCTCATCGACGCTGCCGCGTTCACCACGTACTGGTACGACCCGGCGAAGGCTGCTTGGGTGAACCTGTTCGCGAAGTCCACGGTGAACGGCACGAGCATCACGACGACCCTGGATCACTTCTCCAGGTATGCCGCCGGCAAGGCGGGCTGGTAAGCATATGGCGCTGATCGAATACGTCGCACTGGTGATTCTGGGCGGGCTGGTGCTCGCCTGGGAGGCGTGGTCTCCGGGTCAGGCCGGAGCGCAGCCTCTCACGCTGCTCTTCTGGGTTCTGGCGAACATGCTGGGAGAGCTGCTCTGGCTCCCGGCGCCCAAGCAGCGCGGATATCTGAGCATGGCGACCGCCGCGAATTTCGCGACGCTCCTGATCCTGCCGGTCTCCCTCGCCGTCACCGTGACGGCG
>VBOR01000092.1 GCA_005893165.1 Candidatus Eiseniibacteriota bacterium
TCCAGCTCCGCCGCGAACGCCACCGCGGTGGCCGCCTTGTAGATCGTGTACAAGGGGCCGCCGAACAGGCCGGGCTGCTGTCCCGAGACCACGGCCAGCGTCTCCGGGCGCGCGAACTTTTCCAGAGCGTCGCGGGACGCATCGAGAAGTCCCCAGCGCTCCGCCTGGCCGCGGAGGATGGCGGCCATCGCCTTCCTCCGCTCGGGCGGATAGCGGCGCTCCTCGCCGGCGCGCACGCAGCCCCTCGGATCGCGAAAATCCACCGGGTAAAAGCGACGCACCCGGTCGGGTGCGTTCAGATAATCCCGGTAGAGCGCCGAAGGATAGAGCAGCCGATCCAGGTCAGATGACGTTGGTCTCCTCCACCACCGCACCGGCGGCGAATCGGTTCAAGCTCAACGCGTCCAGGCTCACGCTGCGCGCGGCGCCGTCCAGGATCATCTCCGTGAGCGCCGCGCCGATCGCGGGGCTGTGCATGAACCCGTGTCCGCTGAACCCGACCGCGAGATAGAGTCCCTTCACCTCGTCCACCGCGCCCACGATCGCATGGTGATCGGGCGTCGTGTCGTAGAGCCCCGCCCAGCCGTTCAGGATGTTCGCCTTCTCGAGGAGCGGCACGCGCGTCAGGGCCGCTTCCACCAGCTTCTCCAGATAGCCGTCGTCCACGTTCGTGTTGAAGGTGGGAGGATCGCTCTTGTCCACCATCCCCATCATGATCCCGCCCGTCTCCTTCCGAAAGTAGAGCCCCGTGCCCGAGTCGATGATGAAGGGAATCCCGTCGGGAATCCCGGGAAAGGTCTCCGTCATGAAGAGGTGCCTCCGGTACGGCACGACCGGCACCTCGATCCCCAGCGGTTTCACGAGCGCGGGGACGGCAGGTCCCGCGGCCGCCACGACCACGTCGGAGGAAAACTCGCCGAGGGAGGTCTTGAGGCCTCGAATGCGGCCGCGCTCGGCCACGATCTCGGTCACTTCCGCCTGCTCGTGGAAGAGGGCGCCGCCCCGCTTGGCCGCGTTCGCGAAGGCGATCGTCACCTCGTAGGGTCCCGCGAAACCGTCCTTCGCCGACCAGGTGGCGCCCGTTACGTCGTCGATGACCAGGAAGGGCCAGCGCTTCGCAACCTCCTCGCGTCCGAGGAAGGAAACCTCGACGCCGAGCTTTCGTTGAAACGCCACTCTCGCCTCGAACTGCTTCCGCTGCTCGGGGGTCACGGCGAGGAAGAGGTAACCCACCTGGTGGAACTCGGCGTCCGCTCCCAGGATTTCCTTGAAGCGCTCGTAGAACGCGATCGAGTAGAGGGAGAGCTTGATGTTGGTTTCGGTGGTGAACTGCGCGCGGATGCCGCCCGCGGAGCGTCCGGTGTTGCCGCTTCCGAGAAGTCCGCGGTCGAACACCACCGGCTTCCGCCCCTGCCGCGTGAGGTGCCAGGCAATGCTCGCCCCGATCACTCCGCCGCCGATGATGAGCGCGTCGGCGCGCTCGGCCACCGGCGCTACGCTCCCTCGAGCGCCGGCTGTCCCACGAAGGGGTTCGTCCGGAGCTCGAGGCCGACGCTGGTCTCGGGGCCGTGTCCTGGAAGGACCCGGGTGTCCCGGGGATGGCTGAAGAGCCGCTCGCGGATCGATCGCACGAGCACCTGCCAATCCCCGCCGGGAAGATCGGTCCGGCCCACCGATCCGCGGAAGAGCACGTCGCCGGAGATCAGTCCCTCCGGCGTCACGAAGGTCACACTGCCGGGAGAATGTCCGGGCGTGTGGACGGCGCGGACCGGGATCTCCGGAGTCCCGACCTCCTCCCCGTCCTCGATCGCGTGCGCGATCGGCGCGGATCCAAGCCACGGCATCCCGAACGCCGCCGCCTGGTCCGGACCGCGGTCGTAGAGAGGCCGGTCCAGAGCGTGGAGCCACACGGGGGCGCCCGTGGCGTCGACGAACGGCTTCACCATGAGGATGTGATCGATGTGTGCGTGCGTGAGAAGGATGCGCTTCACGCGAAGCCCCCGGCGGGAGATCTCCTCGAGGACCTCCTCGCTTGCGATCGAAGGATCGACGACGATGGCGTCCGGGGACCCGGGGTGCGTGAGGAGATAGAGATTGTTGTCGAGCGGGCCCACGGGGAACCGCTCCACCCGCACGATCAGGCCTTACACGCGGTGATCGCCGTGATGCCGAACATCGGGAGCCCGACCATGTCGACGTCCTTGAAGCCCGCGCGCTCGAGACTCTGGCAGAGCTCCGAGCGCGTGAGCGCGCCCGCGTTACCAGAGCCGTAGGTCGCGAGCACGTTGAGGCGGAAGAGCGCCGCCTCGCGCGGCTCCGACTTGGAATCCTCGAGCAGGAACTCGGTCACGAGGAGCTTGCCGTCGCGGCGCATGGACTGGATGACTCCCTCCAGCACCTTGCCCATGTCGGCACGACGCCGCGAGAGATAGTGGGAGAGAAGGACGAGATCGTATTCGGCCCCCGGCTTCCCTTCGTCGGGGTGGCCCTCCTCGAAGTGCACGCGCTCTTCGAGCTTGGTGGAGCGGATGAACTCCTCCGCCAGCTCGCGGAAGATCGGCCGGTCGAGGAGCGTTGCCTGAAGCTGGGGATAGCGGCGCGCGAGGCAGAGCGCTCCCGCTCCGGTGTGGCTGCCCACGTCGAGCATGCGGGAATAGGTGCTGAACTCGATGTCGAGGATCTCGGCGAGACGGCTCATGAGCGCGTAGGCGCCGTTGTGGAAGCCGCGCGCCAGCACGATCTCGACCTGGTCCATGCCCATCGAGGGCTCCGCGGCCGTTCCGCGGCGGACGGTGTCGGCGAGCCCTTGCCAGATCCCGAAAAGAGGGTCCCTCATGAAGCGGACCAGATCTACGTAGGAGCCGGGGGAGCCCTCGACGAGGTAACCGTTGGAGGCTTCGTCGTTTCGGTACCGGTCGCCGTTTCGGTGGAGGAATCCCAGGGCGCAGTTGGCATCCAGGAGGGCTTCGAGCGCCACGGGGTCGCCGCCCGATTCCTTGGCCACCTCGGCGACGGTCTTGGGACCGCCGAAGAGGATGGTAAAGACTTTCAAATCCACCGCGGTGAGGAGCGCCTGACTGGCCCAGAAGCCCGTGGCCACCTGCAGGATAGGTACGGGACTCCTCCGGCCGGAAACCGAAGGCAGCGGCCCTGCCGCGCGACCCATTTGGTTCATGGCAGATTCCTCACCGTCAACATATTAGGGGACGAGATCGGCCCGTTCAAGCGGACCCTGGGGCTTAGATGCCCGAAGGTCACAGAAGGTCACGCTCCGATTCTCCGGTCGCGATTTCCACGCGTTCGAGCTCCTGATCGATCTCTAACACCGCACGGCGCAAAAGCGCTCCCTTCTCCCGATAGGGCACGAAGGCGGATTTGAAGCCGTTGAGGAGCACCTGGCGCACGTCCATCGGGCTGAGACCGAAGGTCTCCACGGCGCGATCCAGCTCGTTCGTCATCGTGGTCGAGGAGACGAGCCGGTTGTCGGTGTTGAGGGTGACCCGCAGCCCTGTTTTCAGATATTCGCGAAAGGGATGTTCCTCGAAGGACGGGGTGGCCTGGGTCTGGACGTTCGAGGTGAGACACATCTCGAGGGGGATCCGGTGGTCGTTCACGTAGTCGAGCGTCATGGGATCCTCCCGGAGCCGGGTGCCGTGGCCGATCCGGTGGGCGCCGCAGGAGTGGAGCGCCTGCCGGATGCTCTGCGGACCGAAGGCTTCCCCCGCGTGGACGGTCACGTTCACGTTGTTGCGGAGCACGCGATCGAAGGCCTCACGATGCGCCTTCGCGGGATAGTCCTTCTCCGCCCCCGCCAGGTCGAACCCCACGACGCCGCGCCCGTTGTAGGCCACCGCCAGGTCCGCCAGCTCCAGGGACAGCTTCGGGCTGAGATGCCGGATGCCGCAGATGATCGTGCCGGTCTGGATCCCGAAGCGCCGGCCCGCCTCGGAAAGGCCGCGCAGCACGGCGTCCACGGTCTCGTGGAGCTTGAGCGGACCCTTGAGATGGAGCGCCGGGCAGTAGCGGATCTCCATGTAGCGCACGTTCTCGAGGTGCGCGTCCTCCGCCAGCTCCAGGGCCACGCGCTCCAGGGCCTGGGGCTCCTGCATCACCGAGAGGGTCAGATCGAAGGCCTTGAGGTACGTGGGCAGGCTGACCCCGGCGGTCAGCTTGTCGAGGAAGCGCTGGAGCCCGGATTCGTTCCGGACCTCGAGCTTGATTCCCTGCTCCTTCGCGAGCGCGAAGAGCGTCGCGGGACGGAGCGATCCGTCGAGATGAACGTGGAGATCGGTCTTGGGGAGCGCCTGGAGGAGGGAGCGGCGGCGCCGGGCGTCACCCCACGGCGACGTCCGCCGTCGCGGCTGCGATCGGCGCACCAAGCTCTCCAAGGGTCGTGTACGTGAGCCCCGAGAAGGCGGGGACGGCCTGGGCGAGCCTCGCGAAGATCCGCTCCGGATCGGGATCCCGGGCCTTCAGCGCGCCGAGGTGCTGCCCCAATTCTTGGAGTATGCGCCACTCCTCGCGCGTGTCCCCGCGAAGCGTCAGAACCTTGCGGATGCGCTGCACCCGGCCCTGGGAATTGGTGAAGGTGCGCCCCGGAGGAAGAGGAGCGCCTTGATGGTCCCTTCGGCCGCGGCGCGCACCATGTCGCGCACGCCGAGACCGCTCTGGACCGGGGCCACGCCGCAGAGCAGAGCACCGCGCGCGTTGGGGTCCTTGTCCCCCTCGATCGTGAACTTCGCGTAACGGACCTCCGGCTGCGGGCGCCTGGGGAAATCGATGTGGGTGATGCCCAGGCCGTCGCGGAAGACGGCCCGCGTCAGATATTGCTCCTCGTTGGTCAAGGTGCCCGATCCCAGGACCCCCACCGCGCGCGCTCCGTGCCGGAGGATGATGTCGCGCAACGACGCGGAGATCTCGAGCAGCGCCTCGTTCCAGGAGACTCCCTGATACCCTTTGTCTCCACGGCGCGCCGGCGCCGTGAGCCGCTTCTCGTCGTGGACGTGGTGGAATCCGCCGCGCCCGCGATCGCAGATCCACCATTGGTTCACATCCATGTTGGTGCGCGCGGTGTTCCGGAGAATCTCGTTCCGGCGCGCGTGAAAGCCCACGACGATGTTGCAACCCTTGGAGCAGTGCGGACACACCGAGGAGACGTTCGTCAGCTCCCAGGGGCGGGCCTTGAACCGGAAGTCCTTGCTGGTGAGCGCGCCTACGGGACAGATGTCCGCGATGTTCCCCGCGAGCTCGTTCTCGATCATCCTTCCGTCCACCGTGCCGATGAAGGTCTGCTCGCCGCGGTTCAGCACCGCGATCTCGTCCAAACCCGCCACGTCCTTGCAGAGGTTCACGCACCGCATGCAGAGGATGCAGCGGTTCTTGTTCAGCACCAGCTTCCCGCCCACGTCCTCCTCCGGCCACGTGAGCTTCTCAAACTGGAATCTACTCCGGGAGGGACCCAGGAGCATGGTGTAGTCCTGGAGTGTGCACTCGCCCCCCTTGTCGCACATGGGGCAATCGAGCGGATGGTGGATGAGGAGGAACTCCATCACCGCTCTCCGCGCATCCGCCACCTTCTTGGAGCGCGTGATGACGTGCATGCCCTCCTCCACCGAAGTGGCGCAGCCGGCGACCAGCTTGGGGCGGCCCTCGAGCTCGCAGAGGCAGATGCGGCAGACGCCCACCACGGGAAGGCCCGGGTGGTAGCAGAAATGCGGAACGAAGATTCCCGCGAGCTTCGCCGCCTCGATCAGGTTCGTGCCCTTCTCGACCGAGATCTCGCGCCCGTCGAATTTGACCTTCACCTGCGCCATGAGATCCCCGTCGTTACGCGAGCGCGCCGTCCAGAGGACAGCGCTTCTCGCGGATATGAAGCAAGAACTCATCCCGGTATTTCTTGGCGAAGCCGCGCGCCGGCCAGGCCGCGGCATCCCCCAGGGCGCAGATCGTGTTTCCCTCGATCTGGTCGGTCACCGAGAGGAGGGTGTCCAGATCCTTCTCCTCGCCGCGCCCCTCCTCGATCTTCCAGAGAAGGCGCTGCAGCCACCCGCATCCCTCGCGGCACGGAGTGCACTGGCCGCACGATTCGTGCGCGAAGAACCGCGCCGTGATCCATGCCGCGCGCACCATGCAGGTCGTGTCGTCCATGACGATCGGCGTTCCGGTCCCGAAGAGCGACCCGGCGCGCGTCAGCGTGTCGAAATCCATCTGGATGTCGATCTCGTCGCCCCGGATCACGGGACACGAGGCGCCGCCGGGGATCACCCCCTTCACCGGACGGTCCCCCGGGACCCCCTCGCCGTATTCGTAGATCAGCTCGCGCAGCGAGACCCCCATCGGCAGCTCGAAGACGCCGGGCTTGTTCACGTGTCCGCTCAGGCCGTAGAGCTTGGGACCGGCATTGCGCTCCGGACCGATGCCGGCGAACCATTCCCAGCCGCGGTTCACGATGTGAGGCACGCAGGCCAGGGTCTCCACGTTGTTCACGACCGTCGGGCACCCGAAGAGCCCCACCACGGCCGGGAACGGGGGCTTGAGGCGCGGCCATCCGCGCTTTCCCTCGAGCGACTCGATGAGCCCGGTCTCCTCGCCGCAGATGTACGCGCCGGCCCCGACGTACATCGTGACCTCGCAGGACCACGGTGATCCCAGGATGTTCTTCCCCACGAATCCCGCCTCGCGCGCTTCCTGGATCGCGCGCTCCAGAATGCGCGCCTCGTGCGCGAATTCGCCGCGGATGTAGATGTAGGCGCGGCTCGCGCCGATCGCGTAGGAGCCGATCAGGGTCCCCTCCAGGAGCTGGTGCGGGTCCTTCGCGCAGATGAGCCGGTCCTTGAAGGCCCCCGGCTCGCTCTCGTCGGCGTTCACGCACATGTACTTGGGCTTGTCGGTGCCTTTGGGGACGAAGCCCCACTTGGTCCCCGTCGGGAAGCCCGCGCCTCCGCGGCCCCGGAGACCGGAGCGCTTGACCAGGTCGATGATCTCGTCGGGCGTCTTCTCGAGCGCCGAGGCGAGCGCCTCGTACCCGCCGTGCTTCCGGTACACGCCGAGCGTGTGCGAATCCTCGAGGTGCATCGTCTTCGTGATCACGGGCTCGAAGGTCGCGGTCGCGGTCGGCATCAGAAGCCCCCTCCGGTCGCGGCCGGCATCAGCGGTCCACCTCGCCCAGAACGATGTCGATGCTCCCGATGCAGGCCACCACGTCCGCCACCATGCGTCCGACGCACATTTCCGAGAGCGCCTGGAGATTGATGAGCGAAGGGGGCCGCACCCGCGTCCGGAGCGGGATGGGACTGCCGTCGCTCACGACGTAGAAGCCCAGCTCCCCCTTGGGGGACTCGACCGAGAAATAGGCGTCTCCGGGAGGCGGGCGGTAGCCCTCCGACATGATCTTGAAGTGATAGATCAGCTCCTCCATGTTCAGCTTCACATCGGTGCGGTCCGCCGGGAAGAGATACGGGTTGTCCGCGCGCACCGACCCCGGCTTCAGGCGGTCCAGCCCCTGGCGCACGATCGAGAGCGACTGCTTCATCTCCTCGATGCGGCAGAGGTAGCGATCGTAGACGTCGCCGTTCTTCCCGATCGGAACCTCGAAGTCGTAGGTCTCGTATCCGGAATAGGGCTTCGCCTTCCGCACGTCGTATTTCACGCCGCTTCCCCGCAGCGACGGCCCCGTGAGGCAGAGGTCGATCGCCTGCTCCGCGCTCAGGACGCCCACGCCGATCGTGCGCTTCATCCAGATCCGGTTTTTCGTGAGGAGGCTCTGGTACTCCCCGAGCGCTTTCGGGAACTCCGCAAGGAACTTCCTCACGTGCGGCACGAACGCGTCGGGAACGTCCTGGAAGAATCCTCCGACGCGGAAGTAGCTGGGGGTCAGGCGCGAGCCCGCGACCATGTCGTTCACGTCGAGAAGCTTCTCGCGCTCCCGGAAGCAGTAGAGGAACACGCTCATCGCGCCGAGGTCGATCGCGTGCGTCCCCAGCCATACCAGGTGCGAGGAGATGCGCGTCAGCTCGAGGAGGATGACGCGGATCACCTGCGCGCGCTCGGGGATCGTGAGATTCATGAGCTTCTCGACCGCCGCGACGTACGCCATGTTGTTTCCGAGCGGCGAGAGATAGTCCATGCGGTCGGTCACGGTGATCGACTTGTGGTAGGTCTTCGATTCCATGGACTTTTCCATCCCGGTGTGGAGGTATCCGATCACCGGCTTGATGGAGACCACGTTCTCGCCGTCCAGCTCGATCACGAGGCGGAGCACCCCGTGGGTCGAGGGGTGCTGCGGCCCCATGTTGATCGTGATGGTCTTGAATTCGGGAGTGGTCGCGATGGCCATCGAATCAGGCGCTGGCGGTGCTCGCTTTGGAAGGCGGCGGCGGCGGCTCGCTCATGGGAGCCGGATCCGGCCCCTTCAGGGGTGCGCGGTCGATCTTCTCCTGGAGCTTCATGATTCCGTAGATCAGCGCTTCGGGGCGCGGCGGGCACCCGGGAACGTACACGTCCACCGGGACCACCGTGTCCACGCCCTGGACGATCGCGTAGTTGTTGAAGATTCCCCCGCACGAGGCGCAGGCGCCCATGGAGATCACCCATTTCGGCTCGGGCATCTGATCGTAGATTCGCTTCAGCACCGGAGCCATCTTCTTGCTCACGCGGCCGGCCACGATCATGAGGTCGGCCTGGCGCGGAGACGCGCGGAACACCTCGGCGCCGAACCGGGCCAAATCGTACCGGGCCGCGCTGGTCGCCATCATCTCGATGGCGCAGCAGGCGAGCCCGAACGTGGCGGGCCAGAGCGAGGAGCGGCGCGCCCAGTTGACCATCTTCTCGACGGTCGTCGTGAGAATTCCGTCCGGTACCAGTTCTTCGAGACCCATGACCTCACACCTCTCGGCAAGGCCGGACAACGGCCAAGCTCTTGCGGCTACTTAGGAAAGACAACCGGCGTCAATTTACCAGCCGGTCCCCGCACCGTCAATCTTAACCCCTCCGCGCGCCGCGTGCCTGCCTCTCGATCGCCCCGACGATCAGAGGCCGAGGGAGTCGAGGAGCGTCTCGGTGGCGTAGAAGAGGAGCACACCCCCGAACACCCATAGCGCCATGCGGACTCCCTTGGTCTCGTTCACCGCGGGGATCAGGTCCGAGGCAGCCACGTAGAGCGCCGCGCCCGCGGAAAAAGGGAGCGCGAATCGGACCAGGCCCGACCAGAGCGAGATCGTGGCGACGCCCAAGAGCGTCGCGACCCCGAGCCAGGCAGCGCTCATGCCGGCCTCCCGGGGGGATCGCCCGGCCGCCGTCATGATGGACGCGACCGTGAACCCTTCGGGCACCTTGTGCAAAAAGATCGCGATCGCGACGAGGATCCCGAGCGCCGGCTGCACCAGAAATCCCGATCCGATCGAGACGCCGTCGAAGAACGCATGGAGCAGAAGGCCCAGGAGCGCGGTCGTCCCCACGACGGGCTCGACCCAGTGCTCGTGATGGGTCTCCTCCCCGAAGTGGAAGTGCCCCACCAGCACGTGCTCCGCCCAGTGGACGAACAGGTACCCGAGGAGGAGGAGCGTGCCCACGGCCAGCCCCGGCCGCACGTGCTCGGCGGCGAGCCGGTAGCTCTCCGGGGTCATGCGGAGGAGGACCGCGGCGAGCATGAACCCGGCGCCGGCCGCGACGAAGTAGCTTTGCCTGACCCGGTCCCAGCCGCGCCGGCTGACGGCGAGCATCCCGCCGGCGACGTTCGCGAGCCCCGCCATCACTCCGCAGCCAAGAGCGAGAGGCCAGCCCTCGAGCACTCCGACCCTTTCTTGGACGCGCTAGCGCCCGCGCACGATGCCGGGAGTGTGGGTCTGGCCGACCGGCACGAGGAGCTGCTCCTTGGAGTAGATGAAGGAATCGCGGGAGTAGTCGGAAAGCTCGAAATTGTGCCCGAGGAAGATCGCGTCCTCGGGGCACGCCTCTTCGCAATAGCCGCAGAAAATGCAGCGGAGCATGTCGATGTCGTAGCGCTTCGCGTAGCGCTCGCCCGCGGAATAGCGCTCCGTCTCCGTGTTCTCCGCGGCCTCCATGTAGATCGCGTCCGCGGGACAGACCGCGGCGCAGAGGCCGCAGCAAACGCAGCGCTCCAGACCGTTCTCGTAGCGGTGAAGCTCGTGGAGTCCCCGGAAGCGCGGATACATTTCCATCCTCTGCTCCGGGTAGCGGAGGGTCACCGGTTTCTTGAAGAAATGCGACAGCGTGATCGAGAGGCCTTTCATGAGCTCGGTGACCATGCGTCGCTCCCTAGTGCAAGGTATTGTAAGTTCGCTGGTTAGACTACCGAGGGGAGTATACGAGGGGCGGCGCGGCGGGTCAAGGGAGCTGCGAGCGGTCTAGCCGTATTCCTCCGGCCGGATGTCCAGCCTCTTCATCTTGTAGAGCAGCGTGGTCCTCTTCATCCCTCCGAGGCTGCGGGCCGCCTCCGACTGATTCCCCCGATGAGCCCGGAGCGCCGTCAGGATCTGGTCCCGCTCCGTGCGGTTTTCCCGGACCGGTTCCGTCCCGGGATTCCGTATCGTGCGGTGTTTGGGTCGAAGCTCGATCCGCTCCGCACCGACCCGGTCGCCGTCGTTCACGAGCGAGACCGCGCGCTCGATCGCGCTCTTCAGCTCCTGAACGTTTCCGGGCCAGGTGTGCGCCTTGAGCTGCGCCCATGCGTCCGCGGTCAGGAGCACCCGCTTCCGCGCCTGGGCGCAGGCGCGATGGAGGAACCAGGTTCCGATCAGCTCGATGTCGCCCGCCCGGTCGCGGAGCGGCGGCACCTCGAGGCGGATCCCGTTCAGCCGGTAGTAGAGGTCGTCGCGGAAGAGCCCGCGCCGCACCAGGCCCGCGAGATCGCGCGTCGACGCGGCCACCACCCGGACGTCCACGTGGCGCACGCCCGCGGCGCCGACGCGGCGGAGCTCGCCCATCTCGATCACGCGAAGAAGCTTGGCCTGCGCGCCGACCAGGAGCTCGCTGACTTCGTCCAGATAGATCATGCCGCCGTTCGCCCCCTCGAAGAGGCCCGGCTTCGTGGCACCGGTGCTCGGGGGCCGGTCGTGGCCGAAGAGGTCCGCATCGAGGTGTCCCTCTGGAAGGGTGGAGCACCTTCCCGCGACGAAGGGACGCTCGCGCCGGTCTCCCAACTCGTGCGCCGCGCGCGCCAGGAGCTCGCGGCCGGTTCCCCGTTCCCCGAGAATCAGGATGGGAAGCCGGCTCAGCGCCGCGCGCTCGAGGATGCGGATCAGCTCCACGATGCGCGGATCCTGCGTGACGATCCCGAAGCGGAAGCATTCGGGGTCCGCTCCCTCGGGCATCTCCGCGGGCTTCGGTCCGTGCGAAAGCGTCGCGGCGGCCGGGAGCTCGAGCTCCACCCCCAGGACCTTCTCCGTCCGCTCCACCCAGCGCATGAGGCCCATGGTCATCGCCAGGCTTCGCGCTTCCCAGAGATGGTCCCGCGCGACCCCGCGCTCCTCGGCGTCCTTACCCGCGAGCAGTGTCTCGCCGCTCCACAACAGGATTCGCGTCAGCTCGTAGGTCGCCTCGAGCTTGCGCAGGAGCTGAATGCCCTCGCGCGCCGCGCGCAGCGCCCGCTCGCGGTGACCCAGGAGCTGCTGGGCCATCGCCATGACCCGGCACGTGGCGGCCTCCTCGAACCGGTCGTTGATGCGGCGCGCGACCCGGAGCCCGCGCTCGCAGGTGATGAGCGCGCGGTTGGGCTCGCCGATCCTCACGTGCACCTCCGCGATGCGGCGGCAGAGCTCCGGGATCAAGTCCCCCTCGGGAGCGAGCTTTTCGGCCAGGAGGAGCGCCTGGTCGTAGCGCTCGATCGCCGATTGATTGTCGAACTGATCGAGCGCCACGTCCCCCAGGTATTCCAGGGCGATCACGTGCTCGCGCTCGAAGCCGTGTTCCTCCGCCTCCGAGAGCGCGCCGCGGATGTGAGACTCCGCGCCGCGCAGGTCCCCTCGGATGCGGAGATGCTGCCCGAGGCAAAGCCTGGTCTGAACCTTGCCACGGGAGTGCCCGCGCTCGCCGAATAGGGCGCGCGCGCGGGTAAGCTCCTGGTCCGCTTGCTCGAAACGGCCAAGCTTCGCCAGGGCGATGCTCAGGTTGAGTGAGAAATTGGCTTCTTCGTGAAAGAGACCGGCGCCGCGCGCCTGAAGCTGCCCGCGCGCGAATTCACCGACCGAGCGCTGGATCTCGCCGGCCGCGAGGAAGCAGAGACCGAGGAGGTTGCGGCTGCGGAGCATCCCCTCCAGGTCCTCGAAATCCCAGCGACTGATGTGGTACGCGGCGCGGAAATGCTCCTCCGCCCTGGAGGGACGTCCGATGCGCCACACGGCCCGCCCCGCGGCGATGTGGTACTCGAGAAGCGTTTTCTTGTCGTCCGGCCGCGCGGCGTACAGCTCCTCGAGCTTCCGCTCGGCCAGGTCGGCGACTTCCCGCCACCTTCCGAGGCCGAGCAAGGCGCGGCAGCGCGCCAGTGTAACCGGGTGCTCGATCTCGGGAGGCAGCGGACCCTTGGCCTGGCACTCCGCGATGAGATCGAGAGCGGCCGCGAAACGCGCGTGCGCGATCAATTCTTCCAGGCGACGCTGCATCGTCACGGCGTCCTGTTCGTGTGCGCGGTCGTGAATCATGGGCTCAAGGGAGCGGGGTGTTTCCCCGCTCCCGATCGGCTCTCTCCTTCGCGCCTCTCAGCGGATGCCGAGGCGGATCAAGATGCTGACGAGGACGCTCCAGCGAATTCCCCGCGCCTGAATTGCGTACGCGGTCGGCCCGGACCGGGTCAACCGGATGGTCGGCTTGGGGGTCGGGCTCGGCACGTCATCGCCGGTGGGGTCACCGTTTCCGGTCGGGGTTCCTTCCACACCGTCGGTGGGGGCCGGCCTCGCGATCGCCGCCTGCGGGTCGATCGACGCCGCGGAGGTGAGCATGAGCAGCAAGCCCAGGATGAAGCCGATACGCATCAGTCGACCACGAAGCATCACCATCGGCTCATCCCCCGCAATTCCGGCCCGTACGTGTCCTTGCTGGGGAGAGGAAACCCCGGCGCGACGAGATCGATCCATGGTGGACGCTCCCGAGCGACGCGCATTTCGGCGTGACGCTCTACTCGGACGGAATGAACGACTGGGGAATGTGGCGGGGGGAATTCCAAGGACGGCATGCACTTCGACTCCGCCGTCCGTCTCTGAATGAAACCGATTGGAGCCATGCACACCCTTCCTTTGGGCAGGCGAACCGGCTACCTGAGGAAGCTAGCACACTCCCCTTCCAAAATCAAGGGCAAAAGGGTGTTAGGGACTCCGTTGTCCCTCCTTTTCGCGTCAGGAACGCCGCCCCCTACGCAAGGCGTGGTATAATTGTGGCAATCCAATTCCCGTCCAACTTCGCGCGCGCACCCGAGACCCCTAGAAGGGAATGAACGACTCGCACCGTATCCGCACGGCGTTTTTGTCCTCGCTGCGCCTCTCCCAGGAATCCCCGATCGATGCGAAAGCGCACCCGATCGACCTCCGTCTGGCGGACCTGGACCTGGCCCGCCGCGAAGAGATCACGTTCGAGATCGCGGAACGCCTGAGCGACGCGGGTCTCCTGGAGCGCGTCGATCGATTCCAGCGCGACGGCAAACCCTACGTGAGGTACCGCGAGCCGGCTTCGGGGGAGACGTTCCTTCTCGCCGTCGCCGCGAAGCACGTGGAGACCGCGGAGGAATCGCTGGTGCGCGCTTCCAGGCCGCACTGGCACGCGCGGAGCCGGCTCCTCTATCGGGTGATCTCGCACCTGATCTCGGTGGAGCGAAAACTCTTCGCGCGCGACGAGCGGAACGCGGAGTACTTACAAACCGATCCCGCCGACATCCTGCGCACCATCCTCAACTCGGCCATGCAGATTCTGGAGTGCGACAACACACGCCTGTATTCGCTGGGCCGCCGCCTGGACGCGCGCTACGCCCAGCCGGTGAGCGACGGAGAGCCGTGGAACCGGGCGCTCGCCGAGAACTGGGTCGGCCGCCGCGCCGTTCCGCTCTACATCGAGGACCTCACGCTGCCGGGGTACGCGCGCGTGATGATCGACGCGGAGTCGATGGACGCCACGATCCACGTGGCGGTCGCGCCCTACGATCCCAAGGGCGCGCCCGAAGGCTTCCGCTCGCTCGCGATGGCCCGGGTCGGCGAGCCCGGGACGCCGTTCCTCTTCGTGCTCGAGGCGTGGAGCCGCACGCCGGGATTCTTCACCGACGAGCGGCTGGGGCTCCTGAACGTCGTGGGCGAGCACGCCACCGACCTTCTCGTGACGCTCCAGAAGCTCGGGATGCTCGTCATGGTGGACGAGCTGACGGGCGTCTACAACCGCCCCTACTTCGGCCGCCAGCTCGATCGTGAGATCGCGCGCGCCTACCGCGAGGGGCGTCCGATGTCGCTCATCATCGGAGACCTGGACAATTTCAAGCAACTGAACGACCTCTTTGGATACGAGGCGGGAAACGCGGTGCTGCGGGAGATCTCGCAGACGCTGGCCTCCAGCGTGCGCCCCTTCGACACCGTGGCGCGCTGGGGCGGCGAGGAGTTCGCGCTCATCCTGAGCGCCGAGACCACGCCTTCGGAGGCGCGCGACATCTGCGAGCGGCTGCGGCTCAAGATCCAGAACCTCGCGATCGTGGTGCCCACGCTCGAGGGACGCGAGAACGCGGTGCGCGCCACGATGAGCTTCGGCGGCGCGATGTTTCCGGCCGACGTCTCGCTGCGGGTCGACCGCACGCGGGGGCTGGACCAGGAGGGGCGCGAGAAGATCGCGCACGAGCTCTGGAACCGGGCCAACATGAATCTCCGGACCGCGAAATCCTCGGGGAAGAACCAGGTGATGCTGGGGGACGAAGCCTAGGAAGTCTGGATCAGCGCCTTGGCGAAGTCCGGGGCGTCGAAGGGCATGAGGTCTTCCAGTCCCTCCCCCACGCCGACCCAGCGGATGGGAAGGCGCATCGTGTCGGCGATCGCGAGCGCGACCCCGCCCTTGGCGCTCCCGTCGAGCTTCGTGAGCACGAGCCCGGTGACGCCCAGCGCCTTGTCGAACTCGCGGGCTTGCTGGAGCGCGTTCTGCCCCGTGGTCGCGTCCAGCACCAGCAGCACCTCGTGCGGCGCCCCCGGAATCTGCTGCTCGATCACCCGGCGGATCTTCTTCACTTCCTCCATGAGATTCACCTTCACGTGGAGCCTGCCCGCCGTATCCACGAGCACGCGCCGGATCCCCCGGCTCTTCGCGCGCGCCATGCCGTCGAAGGCGACGGCGGCCGGATCGGCGCCGGGCTCCTGCTTCACGATCTCCACGCCCGCGCGCTCGGCCCAGATCCCGAGCTGGTCCGCCGCCGCGGCGCGGAAGGTGTCGCAGGCGACGAGGAGGACGGAGTCCCCGGCCCGCTTGTACTGATCCGCGAGCTTGGCGATGGTCGTCGTCTTCCCGGATCCGTTCACGCCCACGACGAGGATGACGTAGGGGGGAGCGGTGTTTCCCGTGGGAAATTTATCTTCACCATTCCCGAGGGAAGCACCGCTCCCCCCCACCAGGATCGCTTCGATCTCCGCGCCCAGCGCTCCCTGTGCATCTCCCTGGAACGCGTGGTCCGCGAGGCGGGCGCGAACCCCTTCGAGGATCTTGTCCGTGGTCGCGGGCCCGACATCGGCGCGGAGGAGCGCGGCCTCGAGCGTCCCGTAGTCCTCGTCTCTCAGGTCGCGGCCGTGCTGAAGGACCGAGGCGACCTGACCGAAGAGGGAGTCGCGGGTCTTCTTCAGACCCTGGGTGATCTTGCCGAGGAAATCCACGAGACGATTCTACGTCTCGGCGGAGGCGAGCTCCTGCGCCGTTTCGGGCTCGGAGTCCAGGGGCGCCTCGGTGTTCCAGCGGACCGAGACAAGCTTCGACACGCCCGGCTCCTCCATGGTCACGCCGTAGAGGCAGTCCGCCACTTCCATCGTCTTCTTGTTGTGGGTGACCACGATGAACTGCGTGTTGCGGCTGAACTCCCGGAGCAGGAGCACGAACCGGTCGATGTTGGCGTCGTCGAGCGGAGCGTCCACCTCGTCGAGGATGCAGAAGGGGCTGGGCTTCACGAGGTAGATGGCGAAGAGCAGCGCGATCGCGGTGAGGGCCTTCTCGCCGCCGGAGAGGAGGGAGAGCGACTGCGGCTTCTTCCCCCGAGGACGGGCGAGGATGTCGATCTCCGCCTCCAGCGGATCGTCGCCGCTCAGCGTGAGCGCCGCCTCCCCCCCTTCGAACAGGGTGCGGAACACCTTCTGGAAATTCTCGTTCACCTGGGCGAAGGTCTTCTGGAAGAGCTCCGAGGCGGTCACGTTGATCTTCTGGATCGCCTCGAGCAGGGAGAGTCGCGCCTCGTCGAGATCCTTGCGCTGGCCTTCGAGGAAGCGAAGCCTCTGGCGGCGCTCCTCGTAATCCTGCATCGCGAGGAGGTTCACGGGCCCGAGGGAGCGGAGTTTCTCTTGCACCTGCTCCAAGCGCAGGCCCCGCTCCTCGCGCGTGCCCGTTCCGGCGCCTTCCGCCGCTTCGACGGCGCGCGTCACCAGCGCTTCGTCCGGCACCTGGCCCTCTTCCTCCTCGAGATCCGCATCCTCGATCTCGCCGAGAGGGACCGCCGCCTCCATCGCGGCCGACGCCGGGGTCCACGTCTTGAGGTCCGTCTCGTATTCGTTCCGCACGCGCTCCACGAGGACGCGCATCTCCGATTCGGACTCGGCCCGCTCCAGCTCCGCGCGATGGAGCCGCTCGGTCAGCTCGTGGTGCTCGCGTCGCAGCTCCCGCGCCTTGGCCTCCAGATCGTCGGCGGAACCCTTCACGGAACCGAAGCGCTCCCGCGACCGCTGTAGAGACTGGTCCTTCTCCGACTTGAGCGCGATCTCCTGCTCCAGCTCCTGCTCCTTGGCCGCGACCGCCGCCTGGGTCTCCCGGATCCGGCGGTCCGTCTCGGCCGATTCCTCCGTGCGGGCCGCGATCTCGCGCTTCGCTTCCTCGCCGCTGGCCGCCACACGGTCGATCTCCCCCGAGCTCGCCTCGAAAGCCGTCCTGGCGCGCATGGACTCGATCCGGAGCTCGGCCTGGAGCGCGGCCAGACGGTCCCGCTCGCGCTCCAGCTCCAGCACGCCCGTCTCTTCGCGGGCGAGATCGTCCTCCAGACGCCCGTGCTCCTCGTCGGTGGTCTGGAGCGCCTGGCTGGCGATCTCCGCCTCGACGAGCGCTACCTTGAGCTCCGCCTCGATCACCTCGAGCGCCGCCTGGAGTGCCGCGCCGGCTTTGGCCGAGGCCTCCATGCGGATCAGGTGCTCCGCGCGCTTCGCCTCGTCTCCGCGCTGGGCCTCCTCGAATTCCCGGAGCTCGCGGTTCGCCTCCTCGAGCGCGGTCTGCGCCTGAGCGCGACCCTCGCGCAGGGTCTCCGCGTGCGCGAGCGTCTTCTTGAGCTCGGCGGAAGAGCGTGTGACCTCCCGTCCCAGCCGCTCCAGCTCTTCCTCGCGCCGCAGCACCGAGCCCGCGCGCGTGGGACCGCCTCCGCCCTGGAAGATTCCCGGACCGCGCACGTGCTCCCCGTGGCGCGTCACGTAATGAAGCCGGAGCTCCCGGTGCTCCTCCATGAGCTTGAGTCCGGTCTCCATCGAGTCCACCATCACGACCCCCGAGAGGAGAAAGGAGGCGAGCGTCACGAACGCGGGCTCGAAGCGGACGTGCTCGAGGAGCGGCCCGTGCACGCCGGGCGCCTGGAGCACGTTCTCGGGAATCTCCGCGGCGCGGGCCCACGAAAGCCGGTCGAGCGCGACGAACGTGGCGCGGCCGCCGCCTCCACGCTCCAGGGACTTGAGCGCCTTCAACGCGGCGTCGGTGCGCTCTGCGACGATGAACTGGACCGCCTCTCCCAGGGACGCTTCGAGCGCGGGGAGCCAGTCCCCGGAGGCGTGCAGCAGGTCGCCGACCGTCCCGAGGATCCTCTCGGGGCGGGACGGACCCGCCACGAGCGACCGGACGCTCTCGTCGTATCCCTCGTAGCTGTCCTTGTGCTCGCGGAGGGTGTTCCTCCGGGATTCCAGGGCGGCGTGGTCCTCGCGCGCGCGCTTCTCCGATTCGTCGTGCTCCCGGATCTGGTCTTCGATCTCGGCGATCGCGCGGGTCTCGCTCTCGACGCGCGAACGGGCGCGCTCGACCTCCGCGGCGGAAGCTTCGACCGTGCGCGTCATCGCCTCGATGGACTCCGCGAGCGCGCGCTCTTCGGCGCGAAGCGCGGTCGATTCCTCGAAGAGGTGTTCCCGCTTCTTCGTCAGATCGATCTCTTTCGCGGCCCAGTTCTGAGCCGCGTTCTGCTGCTTCACGCGCGTCTGGAAGAGATCGAGCGAGAGCTGCTTCCGTTCCTGGAGCGCGTCGCGGCGGGCCTCGAGGCGCGGCAGCACGGCCGAGAGCGCGGCCTCCATCTCCTGGAGCTCGCGCGCCTTCTCCGTGTGCGCGGCCATGAGGCGCGTGCGCTCTTGCTCGAGCGCCTCTTTCGCGCGCCGGAGCTCCTCCAGGCTCTTCTCCAGCCGGGAGCCTTCCGAGCGCGCGTGCTCCAGCTTCTCGAGAAGTCCCGTGCGGCGCTCGCGGAGCACCGCCACTTCGTTCAGGAGCACGGCCCCCCGCGCCTCGCGCTCGTTCAGCGCTTCCTGGGCGAGACGCACCTCGGCCTCGCGCTTCAGGAGGTCGAGCTTGAGCTGCTCCAGCTCCGCGTCGTGACGCGCCAGGATCGAGGTGAGCGCCCCGCGGCGCTCTTCGGCGCGTGCGTGTTCTTCTTGAAGCGCGCCCCCCGCGCCGGCGAGCCGATCGTAATCCTCCTTCGCGAGCCCCAGGTCGAGGGCCTTGATCTCCTGCCTCAGCCGCGTATATCGGCGCGCCTTGCCGA
>VBOR01000083.1 GCA_005893165.1 Candidatus Eiseniibacteriota bacterium
CCCGCGACGTGGCCTACCCCGAGGCAGTGCTCCACGCGCGAATGATTCGCCCCGGGAAACACGAGATATGTGAGGCCGAGCTGGCGAATCGAATTGAGTCGCTGGAGCTCGAGCGTTTCGAGGAGATCGAGGGTCAGCGGATCGAGGCGAATTGTCCCGTGGATCGTGTCCGTAATCGTCTTCAGATCCGCCATCCGACGCACCAGCCCTTACCCGCATATATAGATTCGGCGAGACCGTTCGATAGAGTGTCAACCGAATGTCGTCGGGAATGAATCGTCGGGTTTGGAGCGGGCGTCGCAGACCGTCTAGCCCTTGGACAACGGATAGTAATCCAATCCCTGGAGCATCGGGTTGAAGTAGTAGCCGCTGACCCACGCGCGCTCGACGTGAAAGCTCGTCCCCTGGAAGACCCAGAGATATGGCACATCGTCGAGAACCGCGCGGGCCGTCAGGTCGAGAAAGTCCTGGACCCGCGTCGTCTCGTTCAACTCGCCGGCGGCCGCGTCAATGAGGGCGTCCAAAGTGGCGTTGTCGTACCCGATCCATGTCGGAAACGCACTGCCTCTGTGAAGGAAAGGCGCGATGGAGTCCAGAGGATCCGCGAAGCGAGGCGCCCAGGACAGGAGGGCGAGTGGGAGGCCTCCGGCATGCAATGCCACGATGTATGCCGCAGGGTCCAGGGATCGAACTCCCACCAAAATGGCCCCGGGAGAACCTTGCTGCGAGTGCAACGCCTCCAGGCCGTTGGCCAGCAGCCGGCATCCCTGTTCTTCGTATCCGTTCCCCGCGCGGTAGTACAAGGTGAGGTTGAATCCGGATATCCAGAACGGCGTGGCGTTCAGCTCCGTCGCGGCCTGAGCCAAGTCGAACGGGAAGAGCGGAATGCTGGCGTTATACCCCGGGAGGCCGAGCGGGACCGGGCCGCGGGGTTGCAGGCCCGCATCGTGGGTCACGTTCACCAGGAAGGCGCTGTAATCGAATGCGTAGGAGAACGTCCTGCGAACGCGCACGTCCGCGAAGAACGCCGTCGGCACGGAGATTGGACCCGGCGCGCCGGTGACGTTGATGTTCTGGTTGTACCCGAAAAACGACACGTCGAACTCCGGCCGGTCCTTTGCAATCCGCAAAGTGGGTGATTTCGGCGTCCCGTCCGCGTTCATCACGTCCCACTGGTGGTCCCGATCGATCGCGGCTGAGTCTACGTCTCCGGCCAGGAGCAAGAACTCGCGGCTCATGACATCGCGCACGGGAAGGATGTGGACCGCCGGGGCCTTCGCGGCGCCGCGCCAGTATTGGTCGAACCGTGTCAGGACGATCGCCTGGTTCGACGACCACGTAGTCAAGGTGAACGGTCCACTGCCGCAATCGGCCCCTTGAGCGAGCATGGAATTGGGGGCTCCCCAACGGACGCCCCCTTTGCTTCTGACGCACGATTCCGACAGGATCGAACCAACGGTCGACGCGAGGATCGGCAGGAAGGCGGGGTACGGACGCAGGAGATGGAAAACCACGGAGTAGTTCCCGGTCGGCACGACCGTGAAATTGCTCACGGCCCACGCAGTCGAGACGTTCAGAACGGTCGTATCCCACGAGGGTTCCGGCGGCAAGGCCGCGCTCAGGTACGCCGGAACGGTGGCCCGCACCGGGAACGTCGTGTTGGCCCAGTCCCCGATCGTGCAGTTTTGCTTGCCTGCGACCGACGGATTACAGTCCGCGTCCACGAATGTGTTGATCACGTTCGTCAGGAGGCGTTCGAGGATCCGCGACGGTCCGTCTGCCGGGTGGATCGCGAGCAAGCGCCGGAACGAGGCCGAGACGTCCGACGCCGTCATGCGGGTGTGGTCGTGGAAGATCACGTCCGACCGCAACTGGAACGTGTAGTTATTCCCATCCGCCGAGGTGCCGTTGTTTGCGATCGACGGGACCTCGGTGGCCAGCCGCGGGACCAGCGGATCGACGCTTTCGCTGTCGGAAGGGAACGAGACGAGTGTTTCGTACACGTTTTGCAGGACCTCGCCACCCGCGGACTCGTTGTCAATCGCCGGTTCCAGTGAATCCGGTTCCCGCGCGGTCGCCGCCGCGAAGATGGCGGGATACTTCAGCTGCGCCGTCGGGGCCCCGGGGAGCACGCGCACCGTGTATCCGGCGGACCTCGTCAGCGCCCCGGTGGACACGGTCAGGCGAACGAAATAGTTTCCCGGCGATGTGAATCGGTGCGCCGTCTGGCCGACCTCGACCGCGGTGCCGGTCGCGTTCGCGGCTCCGTCCCCCCAGGAGTACACGAATGAAAACAACGATGCGTTCTCGGCGGCACTCACCACGCTGTACGTTCCGCCGAAGGAACTGTTCGATGCGTTGTTCCACGCCCACACGTACGCCCATGAGGCGTTCCCGCTGAAACGGAACTCAGAACCGGCCGCCGCGGTGGAACGGTTTGCCGCGAGAACGGCCAAGCCGCTCGTCGCGACACACGTTACCGCACAGCTCGACGGTGAGGGGGGGCCGGTAGGGACCTGGCCGTCGGACGAATCGGACCGCACGTGGATGAACAGGAGGCCGTCGTCGTTCGTCGCGATCCCGCCCTTTCCGTCGCTCACTGTCAAGACAGCAATGTACCAGCCCGGGAGGCCATAGGCGTGGGGCTCCTGGGCCTCGGATCCCGTTTGGCCATCCCCGAAATCCCAGGAATACGTTAGTACATCGCCGTCGGGGTCGGTGGCGTGGGCCGTGAACGTCAGAGGAGCGGTCACGGTCGCGATCTCACTGCTCACCGACACCTCGGTGATGGAGGGCGGGCGGTTCGGCTGGCGGAACGCGATGGCGAGCGCGGTGATTGTGACGAGGGCCACGACAAGGACCGCGGTGATGCGGCCCCAAGGCCGGCCTTTCGGAGCCTCGGCGCCCGCCGGAAGATTGACGCCTCCCGTCGCCTCCGCCTCGGGCTCCGTATAACTCCCCTCCGGGCAGGAGTTCGTGGAAAGGGGGAGACGACTCTAATAGTTTATCAGACGAAACTCGAACCCCGCCGCGAGACGCGCGTCGTCTTGCATCGAAGACCTCACAGCCACGTGGCGGTCCTGTCCCACCGCATGCGGCTCCAATCACTTCCGTGTGGACGCGAACATGTCTCCAAAGTTTCAATTACGCCGCGTCGGTTGAGCGGGCGACGCCGGGGTGACAGAGCGGCTAATGTGACCGACTGCAGATCGGTTTCCAGAGGGTTCGACTCCCTCCCCCGGCACTCTCGAATTGTGTGCCACATGGACCATTCCGTTCCGCACCGGAGGGATTTCGAAGCGGACGAACCGAATCGGTCTTCGAGGGAGGCCCGACGTTGAACGACCCGCGCACGTTCTTATAGCGACCATCCTTTCATCGAACTCGTTGATGGAGCCGGCCTAGAAAATGCGCTATTTCGAGAGCATCCTCGAGACCATCGGGAACACGCCCTTGGTGAAGCTGCCGAAGATCATGGCGGGCGTCCCCTGTCTCGCGCTTGCGAAGCTCGAGATGATGAACCCGGGCGGAAGTGTGAAAGACCGAATCGGCGAGAAGATGATCGAGGACGCCGAGGCGAAGGGGCTATTGAGACCGGGGGGGACGATCATCGAGCCGACGAGCGGGAACACGGGCCTCGGGCTCGCGATGGTCGCCGCGATCAAAGGCTACCGGACGGTCTTCACGATGCCGGACAAGATGAGCCGCGAGAAGATCGATCTGCTGAAAGCTCTCGGTGCCCGCGTCGTGGTGACGCCGACCGCGGTCCCGCCGGAGCACCCGGATTCATACTACCGGGTCGCCGAGCGGATCCATCGAGACACCCCGAACTCGATCCTGCCCAACCAGTA
>VBOR01000093.1 GCA_005893165.1 Candidatus Eiseniibacteriota bacterium
GACAAGCGCCACTACGCGCACGTGGACTGTCCGGGTCACGCGGACTACGTGAAGAACATGATCACGGGAGCGGCGCAGATGGACGGTGCGATTCTGGTGGTGAGCGCGGCGGACGGTCCGATGCCCCAGACGCGGGAGCACATCCTCTTGGCGCGCCAGGTGGGGGTGCCGTACATCGTGGTGTACATGAACAAGTGCGACATGGTGGACGATCCGGAGCTGTTGGACCTTGTGGAGCTGGAGGTGCGGGAGCTGTTGAAGAAGTACGAGTTCCCTGGGGACGACATCCCGGTGGTTCGGGGGAGTGCCAAGCAGGCGATGGACGGAGGGGGGAAGGACGCGAAGGCGAACGAGAGCATTCTGAAGCTGATGGAGCAGGTGGACAACTACATACCGACGCCGCAGCGGGACGTGGAGAAGCCGTTCCAGATGGCGGTGGAGGATGTGTTCTCGATATCGGGTCGTGGGACGGTGGGGACGGGTCGGGTGGAGCGGGGGAAGGTGAAGGTGGGGGAGAAGGTGGAGATCGTGGGGTTGCGGGAGACGCGGGAGTCGGTGGTGACGGGGGTGGAGATGTTCCGGAAGCTGCTGGACGAGGCCCAGGCGGGGGACAACGTGGGGCTGCTCCTGCGAGGGGTGGACAAGGACGATCTGGAGCGGGGGATGGTGATCGCGGCCCCGAAGAGCATCACGCCGCACAAGAAGTTCAAGGGGTCGGTGTATATCTTGACGAAGGAGGAGGGGGGGCGGCACACGCCGTTCTTCAATGGGTACCGGCCTCAGTTCTATTTCCGGACGACGGACGTGACGGGAGTGGGGACGTTGCCGGAGGGCCGGGAGATGGTGATGCCCGGGGACAACGTGGACATCACGGTGGAGCTGATCACGCCGATCGCGATGGAGAAGGAGCTTCGGTTCGCGATTCGCGAGGGCGGCCGGACCGTGGGCGCCGGCGTCGTCACGGACATCGTTCAGTAAGGGCGGGAATCCATGCGCGATTCAATCACGCTCGCTTGCGCCGAATGCAAGGAGCGCAACTACACGAACTCGAAGAACAAACGCAAACACCCCGACCGCGTGGAGTGGAAGAAGTTCTGCCCCCGTTGCCGGAAACACACGATTCACAAGGAAACCCGGTAGTCCGGGGCCGAGACCTGGGTAGGCCAGTAGCTCAGCCTGGCTAGAGCACCGGTCTCCAAAACCGGGTGTCGGGGGTTCAAATCCCTCCTGGCCTGCCATGTTTCAGGAGTCTGAAAGGATCCACTTCGTGCGCGCAGAACTGACAACCGAACAGAAAGCTGCCGAGCGGCCGAGCGTCTTCCGGGCCCTCGCGGACTACATCCGCGACGTCCGGGTCGAGATGAGCAAGGTCAGCTGGCCGTCGCGGCGCGAGCTCCGCGACTCCACGCTGGTCGTCATCGTGATGGTCTTCATCGTTGCCATCTTCATCGGCATCGTGGACCGCGTGCTCACGCTGGCGTTCGAGGCCCTGATCCGGATGCTGGGGTAGCCATGGAAGGAAGCGTGAAAGAAAAACAGTGGTACGTGATCCACACCTACTCGGGGCACGAGAACAAGGTGAAGAACAACCTCGAGCGGGCCATTCACTCGACGGGACTCGAGTCCCACTTCGGCCAGATCCTCGTCGCGACCGAGGAGTTCGCCGAGATGAAGGACGGCAAGCGCATCACGTCGAAGCGCAAGACGTTCCCGAGCTACGTGCTGGTCGAGATGGACCTGAACCAGGAGACGCGCCTGCTCGTGCAGAACGTCCCGGGCGTGACCCGGTTCGTCGGCTCGGGGCAGGACCCGATCCCGCTCCGGGAGACCGAGGTGAAGCGGGTGCTGGGACAGCTCGAGTCGGGCGGCCGCGCGAAGGGATCCGCGGAAGTGCCGTTCAAGTCGGGCGAGCACGTGAAGGTCGTGGATGGACCCTTCACCGACTTCACCGGGGTCGTCGACGAGGTGAACCCGGAGCGGCAGAAGGTGAAGGTGATGGTGTCGATCTTCGGACGCGCGACGCCCGTCGAGCTCGACTTCTTGCAAGTACAGCCGGTCTGACGACCGGCCGCTGGGCCGGAGCGCGGCGCTCCGGGTGACGGCCGTCGCACGCCACCACGCGAACGTGGGAGCGGGAAGAATCCCGCGACAGGAAAGGACATCCAATGGCTAAAGGGAAACCTGTCCAGGCTCTGGTGAAGCTCCAGGTGCCCGCCGGAAACGCCACTCCCGCTCCGCCGATCGGCCCCGCCCTGGGGCAGCACGGCGTGAACATCATGGAGTTCTGCAAGGCGTTCAACGCGCGCACCCAGGGACAGCCGGGCCTCATCATTCCCGTGGTGATCACGGTCTATGCGGACCGCTCGTTCACCTTCATCACCAAGACCCCTCCCGCCGCGGTGCTGCTGAAGCGCGCCGCCGGCATCGCGAAGGGGTCCGGCGAGCCCAACCGGAACAAGGTCGCGAAGGTCACCGCGGCCCAGGTCCGGGAGATCGCCGAGCTCAAGAAGCCCGATCTGAATGCCAATGACGTCGCCGCTGCCGTGAAGATGGTGGAAGGCACGGCGCGCAGCATGGGCATCGAGATCGCGGGCTAGGGGGCGCGATGAAAACGGGAAAGCGCTACCGGAACGCCGCGACGACGGCCAAGGTCGAGGAGGGAAAGGTGCAGAACCTCCCCGACGCGATCGAGCGGCTGAAGGCGACGGCCACCGCCAAGTTCGACGAGACGATCGAGGTCGCCATGCGCCTCGGCGTCGATCCGCGCCACGCGGAGCAGCTGGTCCGAGGCTCCATCGTCCTTCCGCACGGGACGGGCAAGAAGGTCCGGGTGCTCGTGCTCACGAAAGGGGACAAGGAGCGCGAGGCGCGCGAGGCGGGCGCCGATCACGTCGGATCGGACGAGTGGATCAAGAAGCTGAACGAAGGATGGCTCGACGTGGACAGCATCATCGCCACGCCCGACATGATGGGCGAGGTGGGAAAGCTGGGGCGCGTGCTGGGCCCTCGGGGGCTCATGCCCAATCCGCGCAGCGGAACGGTCACCTTCGACGTGGCGAAGGCGGTCCGCGACGTCAAGGGAGGCAAGATCGAGTACCGCGTCGACAAGGCGGGCAACCTGCACGCGCCGGTCGGCAAAGCCTCGTTCGGAAAAGAGCAGCTCCTCGCAAACGTGGAAACCCTCCTTCGCGAGGTGGTGCGCACGCGCCCGCCCGCGGCGAAGGGCCAGTACATCCGTAGCGTCACCCTGAGCTCCACCATGGGCCCGCCGGTGCGTCTCGATCCGGCCACGGTCCAGGCGGCGTTCAAGGCCTAGGCGTTCCCGAACCGATTCACCTTACGGAGATCTCGCGTCCATGCCGACGTCGGAGAAAGAGCAGCGAGTCAAGGAGCTGACTGAAGCGATCGCGCGGTCCAAGTCGATCGTGCTGGCCAATTTCACGGGGATGAACGTGGACCTGGTCACGAAGATGCGGCGGCGGCTCCGCGACGCCGGCGTGGAATTCATCGTGGAGAAGAACACGCTCACGAAGCGCGCGCTCGCGGAGCGCGGCGTGAAGGAGCTCGACCCCTATCTCGAGGGCCCCACCGGGATCGCGCTGGGGCAGGACGAAATCGCGGGCGCCAAGATTCTCGCGGAGTTCACGAAGGAATTCGAAAAACCCGCCCTCAAGGCGGCGTATGTCGGCGGCCAGCTCTACGGCCCCGACGGAATCAAGATCCTGGCCCAACTGCCTCCGCGTGAGGTGCTGCTTGGCCAGCTCATCGGAGCGCTTCGCTCGCCTCTCCAGGGATTCACCGGCGTGCTCTCGGGCTCGATCCGGCAGCTGGTGGGGACGATCGACGCGATCGCCAAGAAGAAACAGGGCTGAGGATCCGCGCCAACCGCTCGGAACCCCCCGCGAGTCCGGAGGAGGACCCAAACCGTGGAAGCAGCGACGAAGGAACAGCAGATCATCTCGACGTTGGAAAGCATGACGATGCTCGAAGTCTCGTCCCTCGTGAAGAAGATGGAAGAGCACTTCGGCGTCACGGCCGCGATGCCGATGATGGCCGCGATGCCGGGGCAAGGCGGCGGAGCCGCGGCGGCCGTCGAGGAGAAGACGGAGTTCGACGTCGTCCTGATGGGCGCGGGGGACAAGAAGATCCAGGTCATCAAGGTGGTCCGGGAGGTCACGGGATTGGGCCTCAAGGAGGCGAAGGATCTCGTGGACGGCGCACCGAAGCCCGTGAAGGAGAAGGTCTCGAAGGAAGAGGCGCAGTCGATCAAGCAGAAGCTGGAGGAGAACGGCGCGAGCGTCGAGATCCGATAGCTTCGATGAAGTCTACCGATAACTCCCAGCCTGGAAAGACGCCGCTACTCTGACGGAGCGCGGCGCGTCCTCACGCCATGGGCATTATCGAAAGGGTGAACACCTGTGATTAAAGCGATTCGAGGCAAAGAGCGACGGAGCTTCAGCAAGATCGAGCGGGACTGGGACATCCAGATCCCGAACCTGCTCGACGTCCAGCTGGAGTCGTTCCGCAATTTCTTGCAGACCGATCTCGAGCCCCTGAAGCGGAAGAACGAAGGGCTTCAGGAGGTCTTCAACAGCGTCTTCCCGATCAGCGACGCGCGCGAGTACTTCTCGCTGGAGTTCGTGCGCTACGACCTCGGGGACCCGAAATATTCCGTGGACGAGTGCCAGGAGCGGGACCTGACCTACTCGGTGCCGCTCAAGGCCACCCTGCGCCTGCGTGTCCGCGAGGACACGGAAGAGGGGCGCAAGGACAAGAGCATCATCGAGCAGGAGGTCTATCTCGGCGAGCTTCCGATCATCACCGACAAGGGCACCTTCATCATCAACGGCGCCGAGCGGGTGATCGTGAGCCAGCTCCACCGGTCGCCGGGCGTCTTCTTCGACGACCAGATCCATCCGAACGGAAAGAAGCTCTTCACCGCGCGGATCATTCCCTATCGCGGATCCTGGGTCGAGTTCAGCCTCGACGTGAACGACATCATGTACGTTCACATCGACCGGAAGCGGAAGCTTCCGGTGACGGTGCTCCTGAAGGCGCTGGGCTACGTCACGGACCGCGAGATCCTCGAGCTCTTCTACGATACGGAAGAGGAGGAGATCGGCGGGGCGCGGAGCAAGCGCGAGCCGGACGCGGTCGGGAAGATCGCGGCGGAAGACGTCGTGGACGAGCGCACCGGCGAGGTGCTGCTCGAGGCGAACGAGGTCATCACGATGGATCGGATCGAGGGCCTTCGGAAGGCCGGGTTCGCCACCGTGAAGACGTTCGTCATCCCGCACCGGGACGAGGCGGACATCGTCCGGAACACGCTGAAGAAGGACTCCACCAAGACGGAGGACGAGGCGCTCACGCGCATCTACAACCTCCTCCGGCCCGGCGAGCCGCCGCGCGCGGACACGGCCCGGGACATCTTGAAGAAGCTGTTCTTCAACCCGAAGCGCTACGACCTGGCGAAGGTGGGACGCTACAAGCTGAACCGCAAGCTCCCGCACGAGATCCTTCTCGGCTCCAAGGACAAGCGGAAGCGGCTCACCCTCTCCGTTCCGGACGACGAACAGACCACGCTCGGTCCGGAGGATTTCATCGTCATCGTCGCGTACCTGATCCACCTGAGGCTGGGCGCCGAGGTGCCGGGACTCCCGATCACCACGGACGACATCGACCATCTCGGGAACCGGCGGGTGCGCGCGGTGGGCGAGCTCCTCTCGAACCAGTTCAACGTCGGGCTCGCGCGCATGGCGCGGATCATCCGGGAGCGTATGACGCTCCAGGACGCCGAGCAGGTGACGCCCTACGACCTCATCAACGCGCGGACGATCTCCGCCGTGATCCAGAGCTTCTTCGGCTCGAGCCAGCTCTCGCAGTTCATGGATCAGACGAATCCCCTGGCCGAGCTGACCCACAAGCGCCGTCTCTCCGCGCTCGGACCGGGCGGACTGACGCGGGACCGCGCGGGGTTCGAGGTGCGCGACGTGCACTACACGCACTACGGCCGCATGTGTCCGATCGAGACCCCGGAAGGCCCGAACATCGGACTCATCTCCTCGCTCGCGACCTACGCGCGCGTGAACGACCTGGGCTTCCTCGAGACACCGTACCGTCGCGTGACGAGCGGTCTTGTGGACAAGAAGCAGGTCCAGTTCCTCTCCGCCGACGTCGAGGACCGCTTCAAGATCGCGCAGGCGAACGCGGCGATGGACTCGAGCGGCCATCTCACGGGCGAGCAGAATGTCCGGGAGAAGGGCGAGTTCCCGATGGTGGAGCCCAAGGACGTCGACTACATGGACATTTCCCCCATCCAGCTCGTGAGCCCCGCCGCCGCGCTCATTCCGTTCCTGGAACATGACGACCCGAACCGCGCGCTGATGGGCTCGAATATGCAGCGGCAGGCCGTGCCTCTGCTCTTCACGGAGGCGCCGCTCGTCGGCACCGGCCTCGAAGGCAAAGTGGCGCAGGACTCGGGCGCCCTGATCCTCGCGAAGCAGGCGGGAGTCGTGGAGTCGGTCTCCGGCGATACGATCTTCGTTCGCTATGACCAGCCCGAGGGCAAGTCGCGCACCGTGGACTACTCCGAGATGGCCGGGGTGGACTTCTACAAGCTGACGAAGTTCAAGCGCAGCAACCAGGACACCTGCATCAACCAGCGTCCGCTCGTTTCCGAGGGGGACCGCGTGAAGCGGGGGCAGCTCCTCGCCGACGGCGCCGCTACGAGAAACGGCGAGCTGGCGCTCGGCGCCAACGTGCTCGTCGCCTTCATGCCGTGGGGCGGATACAACTTCGAGGACGCCATCCTGGTCTCGGAGCGCCTTATCAAGGAGGACCGCTTCACCTCGATCCACATCGAGGAGTTCGAACTGCAAGTACGCGACACGAAGCGCGGGGCGGAAGAGATCACCCGCGAGATCCCGAACGTGAGCGAGGAAGCGGTCAAGAACCTGGACGAGGAGGGCATCATCCGCATCGGAGCCCACGTGAAGGCGGGGGACATCCTGGTCGGGAAGGTCACGCCCAAGGGTGAGACCGACCTCACGCCCGAGGAGCGGCTGCTCCGCGCGATCTTCGGCGAGAAGGCCGGAGACGTGCGCGACGCCTCCCTCAAGGCGCCTCCGGGAATGGACGGCGTCGTCATCGACACCAAGGTATTCAGCCGGCGGGAGAAGGACGAGTCGACCAAGAAGCAGGAGAAGCGGAAGATCGACCGGCTCCGCCGCCAGGCCAAGAAGGAGAAGGACCGCATCCACGAGACGCGCGCCGCCGAGGTGGGCAAGGTCCTCCTGGGCGAGTACGTGAACCGCTGGGTGGAAGGGGACGAGGAGCGGCCGGTCACGCGCGCCGGGAAGAAGATCGACGAGGAGTTCCTGGCCACCGTCGACTTCGACGCGATCCCCTACAAGACGCAGGTCACGAAGAACGACCAGGCGAACGAGCGCTTCTGGGGTCTCCTGGAAGGCGCCGCGCGCGCGCTGGACCGCGTCGAGAAGAACCTCGAGAAGGAGATCGAGAAGGTGACGCGCGGGGACGAGCTTCCCCCCGGCGTCGTCAAGCTCGTGAAGGTGTACGTCGCCAAGAAGCGCAAGCTCTCGGTCGGCGACAAGATGGCGGGACGGCACGGCAACAAGGGGGTGGTCGCGAAGATCATGCCCGAGGAGGACATGCCGTACCTGCCCGACGGGACGCCCGTGGACATGGTGCTGAACCCGCTCGGCGTGCCGTCTCGTATGAACATCGGCCAGGTGCTGGAGACGCACCTCGGCTGGGCGGCCCAGGAGCTCGGCCTCACGGTGGCGACCCCGGTGTTCGCGGGGGCGACCGTGGACGAGATCAAGAGCTGCCTCAAGGACTCCAAGCTGTCCCAGGACGGCAAGAGCGTCCTCTACGACGGGCGCAACGGCGAAGCGTTCGATCAGCGCGTGACGGTGGGCTACATCTATATGATGAAGCTCTCCCACCTCGTGGACGACAAGATCCACGCGCGCTCGATCGGCCCCTACTCCCTGGTCACCCAGCAGCCGCTGGGGGGGAAGGCCCAGTTCGGCGGGCAGCGGTTCGGAGAAATGGAAGTATGGGCGCTCGAGGCGTACGGAGCGGCCTTTACCCTGCAAGAGCTACTGACGGTGAAGTCGGACGACGTCGTGGGGCGGTCGCGCATCTACGAGGCGATCGTGAAGGGGGAGAATCCCCCGGCCCCCAGCACGCCGGAGTCCTTCAACGTTCTGGTGAAGGAACTTCAGAGTCTCTGCATGGACGTTCAGCTTCGGGACGAAGCGTAGACGAGGAGGCACGGGACAATGCAGGAACTGTTCGGAATCAAGTCGCCTCTCGCAACGGAACGTCAGCGGTTCAGCCTGGCCCGCGTCGACGACCGCGACAACTCGCGGCGTAAGCTCGCGTTCAATTCCATTCGGATCATGCTGGCCTCGCCGGAGACGATCCGGGGTTGGTCGCACGGGGAAGTCACGAAGCCCGAGACGATCAACTACCGGTCGTTCAAGCCGGAGCGGGACGGTCTCTTTTGCGAGAAGATCTTCGGTCCGGTCAAGGACTGGGAGTGCAACTGCGGCAAGTACAAGCGCATCCGCTACCGCGGCGTGATCTGCGATCGCTGCGGCGTGGAGGTCACGCAGGCCAAGGTGCGCCGCGAGCGTCTGGGGCACATCAACCTCGCGGTGCCGGTCTCGCATATCTGGTACTTCAAGGCGGTGCCGAGCCGGATCGGGCACCTGCTCGACATGTCGATCCGCGATCTGGAGCGGGTCCTCTACTACGAGAGCTACGTGGTCATCGATCCCCAGACGAGCGGCCTCAAGAAGAAGCAGCTCGTCTCCGAGGACGAGTACTACGAGCTGACGCAGGATGAGACGATCACGCTCAACGCGAAGATGGGCGCGGAGGCCATCCGCGATCTCCTGACCGAGATCGACCTGGACGAGCTTTCGGCCGAGCTTCGCGCCATCGCGAAGATCGAGAACTCCGTCCAGCGGAAGAAGGAGACGCTGAAGCGCCTCCGGATCGTGGAGGCCTTCCGGCAGTCGGGAAACCGGCCGGAGTGGATGATCCTCTCCGTGATCCCGGTGCTGCCGCCGGATCTCCGTCCGCTCGTGCCGCTCGAGGGCGGGCGGTTCGCCACCTCGGACCTGAACGATCTCTACCGGCGCGTCATCAACCGGAACAACCGGCTCAAGAAGCTCATCGACATCCGGGCGCCGGAAGTCATCCTACGCAACGAGAAGCGCATGCTCCAGGAAGCCGTGGACGCGCTCTTCGACAACGGCAGGCGGAGCCGCGCCGTGCGCGGCCAGGGAAACCGGCCGCTGAAGTCGCTCTCCGACATGCTCAAGGGGAAGCAGGGACGCTTCCGTCAGAACCTCCTCGGCAAGCGCGTCGACTACTCCGGCCGCTCGGTCATCGTGGTCGGGCCGGAGCTCAAGCTCCATCAGTGCGGGCTCCCCAAGAACATGGCGCTGGAGCTCTTCAAGCCGTTCATCATCCGGAAGCTCGAGGACAAGGGTTTCGTGCAGACGGTGAAGAGCGCGAAGCGTCTCGTCGAGCGCGAGCGTCCCGAGGTGTGGGACATCCTCGGCGACATCATCAAGGGGCACCCGGTGCTCCTGAACCGCGCGCCGACGCTCCACCGGCTGGGCATCCAGGCGTTCGAGCCCGTGCTCGTGGAAGGAAAGGCGATCCGCATCCATCCGATGGTGTGCGGCGCCTTCAACGCGGACTTCGACGGCGATCAGATGGCGGTCCACGTGCCGCTTTCCTTCGAGGCGCAGATCGAGACGCGGCAGCTCATGCTCTCGACGAACAACATCCTGCTTCCCTCGAACGGCCGTCCGGTCGCGGCACCCAGCCAGGACATCGTCTTGGGCTGTAACTACATGACGCGGAAGCGGCCGCTCCCCCCGGGGAAGAAGCCGAAGCACTACGCGGGCATGACGGAAGTGCGCGCGGCGTACGACCACAAACAGGCGGGGCTGCACGATCCGATCGTGCTCCACCTGGACGGGCAGCGGCTCGACACGTCGGTCGGCCGCGTTCTCTTCAACGAGATCCTCGTGCCCCTGGGCATTCCGTTCAAGAACACCGAGATGGACAAGAAGGCGCTCGAGGAGCTGGTCGGGGATTGCCACCGCAATCTGGGGAACAAGACGACCGCGCTCATCCTGGACTCGCTCAAGAACCTCGGCTTCACCTACGCGACGCAGGCCGGAATCACCGTGGGGATCGACGACATCCTGATCCCCGGGGCCAAGGCCGAGATCATCAAGCGCGCGCGGGCGGCGGTGGGGCACATCAACCAGCAGTACCAGCAGAAGGTCATCACCGACGGTGAGCGCTACAACAAGGTGATCGACACCTGGACGCACGTGACGACCGAGGTGGAAGAGGCGACGTTCCAGGGGCTGGCCGCGGACCGCGACGGCTTCAATCCGATCTACATGATGGCGTACTCGGGCTCCCGAGGCACCAAGGAGCAGATCCGCCAGCTGGCCGGGATGCGCGGGCTCATGGCGAAGCCGCAGAAAAAGATCACCGGTGGGCTGGGCGAGATCATCGAGACGCCGGTCATCCACAATTTCAAGGAAGGGCTCACGGTGCTCGAGTACTTCGTCTCGACGCACGGCGCCCGCAAGGGTCTGGCGGACACGGCGCTCAAGACCGCCGACGCCGGCTACCTGACGCGGCGTCTCGTGGACGTGGCGCAGGACGTCATCGTGAACATCGAGGACTGCGGCACGGTGAGCGGGCTCGAGGTCGCGGCGCTGAAGGAGGGCGAAGAGGTCATCGAGCCCCTGGGAGACCGGGTGCTGGGCCGCGTCGCCACCGAGGACGTGATCGATCCCAACACGGGGGACGTGGTCGTCCGCGCGGGGGAGGAGATCACCGAGCAGGCGGCCGAGGCGATCGAGGAGAGCGGGCGGATCGATAAGGTCGCGATCCGGTCGGTCTTGAAGTGCGAGGCCGTGCGCGGCATCTGCGGCAAGTGCTACGGACGGAATCTCGCGACCGGGCGCATGGTCGAGCTGGGCGAAGCGACGGGGGTCATCGCCGCGCAGTCGATCGGCGAGCCCGGAACGCAGCTCACCCTCCGGACGTTCCACATCGGCGGCGTCGCCGGCCGCATCGTCGAGCAGTCCCGCATCAAGTCGAAGATTACGGGCTCGGTCCGCTTCCGCGAGCTGGAAGTGGTCGAGCGCCAGAACGGATCGCTGGTGGTGGTCGGACACAAGGGGCAGATCGAGGTGCTGGACCAGGAGGGCAAGGTCCGCCACCGCTACTCGCCGCCCTACGGCGCCACCGTGGACGTGAAGGACGGCGCTCCCGTCAACGTGGGGGACGACCTCTTCGAGTGGGACACCTACAACACGCCGATTCTCACCGAGAAGCCGGGAACCGTGCGTTTCGTGGACATCAAGGAGAAGGTCACCGTCCGCGACGAGGTCGACGAGAACACGGGGCTTCGCCTCATGGTCATCGTGGACGATCGCGAGAAGGTGCTGCAGCCGCACATCGACGTCCTGGGCCCGGGTGGGCGCAGAGTGGCCAGCTATCCGCTTCCGACCGGCGCGCGGCTTCTCGTGCGCGACGGCCAGGAGGTCACGGCGGGCGAGCCTCTGGTCAAGATCCGGCGCGAGATCTCGAAGACCCGCGACATCACGGGCGGTCTGCCCCGCGTGAGCGAGCTCTTCGAAGCGCGGAAGCCGAAGGACGCCGCGACGGTCTCGGAGATCGACGGCCGCGTGGAGTTCCAGGGCGTGAGCCGAGGCATGAAGAAGCTCATGGTGGTCTCGGACGCCGGGGACAGCCGCGAGTACCTGATTCCTCAGGGCAAGCACATGCACGTGCAGGAGGGGGACTACGTGAAGGCGGGCGACCGGCTCACGGAAGGACCCGTGAACCCGCACGACACCCTGAAGATCAAGGGAATCCAGGCGGTGCAGGAATACCTCGTGAACGAGATCCAGGAGGTCTACCGGCTCCAGGGCGTGCGCATCGACGACAAGCACATCGAGGTCATCGTCCGGCAGATGCTGCAAAAAGTCAGAATCGAGGATCCGGGCGACACGAACTTCCTCGAGGGCGAGCAGGTGGACAAGGCCCAGCTTCGGATCGAGCAGCGCAGGGTGGAGTCCGAGGGAGGCCAGCCGGCCACGTATCAGCCTCTCCTGCTTGGGATTACGAAGGCTTCGCTCTCCACGCAGAGCTTCATCTCCTCGGCCTCGTTCCAGGAGACAACTCGCGTGCTGACAGAGGCTTCGGTGCTGGGAATGACCGATCACCTGCGCGGATTGAAGGAGAACGTCATCATCGGCCATCTCATCCCCGCGGGGACGGGCATCTCCAAGTACCGCGGCGTTGAAGTCATTACGGAAGAGGAAGATGAGACCGATCGGGTGGCCGGTGTGGAGGAAGAGATAAAAACAGCTTGACGAGAGTTTTCGAGCCTGGGTACACTGCTCGTTCTTTGCGCCCAAATCCCTTGATGTGAGGAAACTTAGGTGCCGACTCTGAATCAGCTCGTGCGGCTCGGCCGCAGGAGACAGCTCTCGAAGACCGCGTCGCCCGCCCTGAAGGGGGCGCCGCAGAAGCGCGGCGTGTGCACGCGCGTCTATACATCCACCCCCAAGAAGCCCAACTCGGCGCTCCGCAAGGTGGCCCGCGTGAGGCTCGCGAACGTGATGGAAGTGACCTGCTACATCCCGGGCGAGGGGCACAACCTCCATGAGCACTCCATCGTGCTGAGCCGCGGGGGCCGTGTGAAGGATCTGCCGAGGGTGCGGTACCACGTGGTCCGGGGGACGCTCGACGCCTCGGGCGTGGACGGGCGCTCGCAGAGCCGGTCCAAGTATGGGACCAAGCGGAAGAAGGGCGCCGCGTGAGACGCGCGAGCAAGATCCACAAGTTCGAGGTTCCGCCGGACGCGCGCTTCAACAACGTCCTGGTCACGCGCTTCATCAACGCGCTCATGATCCAGGGCAAGAAGAGCACGGCGGAGCGGATTTTCTACGGTGCCGTCGACATCATCGAGAAGAAGGTCGGCTCGGACGGTCTCACGGTGGTGAAGTCCGCGCTCGCCAACGTCAAGCCCGTGCTGGAGGTGAAGTCCCGGCGCGTGGGCGGCGCGACGTACCAGGTCCCGGTGGAAGTGCGCCAGGACCGCCGTACGGCGCTGGCGCTCCGCTGGATCATCCAGTACGCCCGCGCCCGTCCGGACCACTCGATGAGGGAGCGGATCGCGGCGTAGCTGATCGCGGCGTCGAAGAACGAAGGTGGCGCGGTGAAAAAGCGCGAGGATACACACAAGATGGCGGAGGCCAACAAGGCGTTCGCTCACTATCGCTGGTAGAGCGGCTGAAGGAAGGTTTGGGAGTGCCCAGGCAGTACGATCTTTCTCATATGCGGAACATCGGCATCATGGCCCACATCGATGCCGGTAAGACGACCCTGACCGAGCGGATCCTCTATTACACGGGGAAGGTCCACCGGGTGGGGGAGGTCCATGACGGCGCGGCCACCATGGACTGGATGGAGCAGGAACGCGAGCGGGGAATCACCATCACGTCGGCCGCGACGACCTGTTTCTGGCACAACCACCAGATCAACATCATCGACACGCCGGGGCACGTCGACTTCACCGTCGAGGTGGAGCGCTCCCTCCGGGTGCTCGACGGCGCCATCGCCGTGTTCTGCGGCGTGGGCGGCGTGGAGCCGCAATCGGAGACGGTCTGGCGGCAGGCGGACAAGTACGGCGTGCCGCGGATCGCGTTCGTGAACAAGCTGGACCGCGTCGGCGCGGACTTCAACTTCGTCGTGGGCATGATGAAGACCCGCCTGGGCGCGATCGCGGTGCCCCTCCAGATCCCGATCTACGTCGGGGACTGGTTCACCGGCATGATCGACCTCATCGAGATGAAGGCGATCACGTACGAGTCGGACGAGCAGGGCGCCACGTACGTCGAGGGTGAGATCCCGCGCGACCTCGAGAAGAAAGCGGCCGAGGCGCGGCATCACATGCTCGAGGCGATCGCGGAGTACGACGACGAGCTCTTGCACGCGTACCTCGACGGAAAGCCGACGACCTCCGAGATGATCAAGCGCGCGATCCGTAAGGGGACCCTGGCGGGCAAGGTCGTCCCGGTCCTGGGCGGCACCGCGTTCAAGAACAAAGGCGTGCAGAAGCTCCTCGACGCGGTGCTGTCGTACCTTCCCGCGCCGATCGACGTGCCGGCGGTGAAGGGCGTGAACCCCAAGACGCTGGAGCACGAGCAGCGCACGCCGTCGGACGACGAGCCGTTCTCGGCGCTCGCCTTCAAGATCATGACGGACCCGTACGTCGGCAAGCTGACGTTCTTTCGCGTGTACTCCGGGACCTTGAAGGCGGGGACCTACGTGTACAACTCGACCAAGGAGAAGGGGGAGCGTCTGGGAAGGGTCGTCGAGATGCACGCGAACAAGCGCGAGGACCGCGAAGAGATCTATTGCGGGGAGATCGCCGCGGCGGTGGGCCTGAAGAACGTCCACACCGGCGACACGCTCTGCGACAAGGACCACCCCATCGTGCTCGAGGCGATGCACTTCCCCGAGCCGGTGATCCAGGTCGCGATCGAGCCGAAGACGAAGGCGGACGAGGAGAAGATGGCGACGGCGCTCGGCAAGCTGAGCGACGAGGACCCGACGTTCAAGGTCAAGACCGACGAGGACTCGGGCCAGACCCTGATCTCGGGCATGGGGGAGCTGCATCTGGAGATCCTCGTGGACCGCATGGTCCGCGAGTTCAGCGTCCAGGCGAACATCGGCAAGCCCCAGGTCGCCTACAAGGAAACGGTCACCCGGAAGGTCGAGCAGCGCACGCGGTTCGTGCGGCAGACCGGCGGCCGCGGCCAGTTCGCGGACGTGTCGATCATGCTGGAGCCGCTCCCGCCGGGGACGGGCTTTCAGTTCGAGAACGAGA
>VBOR01000094.1 GCA_005893165.1 Candidatus Eiseniibacteriota bacterium
AAGAGCAATTCCGCACGATTTTCGCGCGCTACCCTCACGCCTCCTGGGTGCTGGACCGGGCCACGCTTCGCGTGCTCGCGGTCAACGAGGCGGCGGCGCTTCAGTTCGGCTACTCCGCGAAAGCGCTTCTCGGGGTGTCTTATCTCGACCTGCTCACGCCCGAGGATGCCGTCTCGATGCAGCGAACACTGAACCAGAGGACCAACTCGCGAGGTCCGGCTCACTGGAGGATGCGAACGAACAACGGCGAGGTGATACACGTCGAGGTCTCCTGGCGGCCCGTTCCATTCAACCGCGTGCCGGCGCTCCTTCTCGTCATCGAGTCCACCCGCCAGAGTATGAGACGCCTCGAACGGGAGACCGATGAGGGGCGCGAGCGGCTCGAGGCGCTCTCCAAGCGATTGGTGGAAATCCAGGAGGCAGAGCGCGCGGAGATCGCGCGGGAGCTTCATGATGAGATCGGGCAGCTTCTGACGGGACTCAAGTTGATGATGACGCTTCCCGGAACCTTGGCCGACGCGGGAAACGGCAACGGTACCAGGGCCGCCGGGACGCCCGAGATGATCAAGATCGTGAGCGAGCTGATCGGGCGCGTGCGTGACCTCTCGATGGATCTCCGGCCCCCGATGCTGGACGAGATCGGGGTCGTCGCGGCGCTCCAGTGGCACTTCGAACGCTACACGCGGCGCACGGGGATCAAGGTCTCCTTCGATCACCCGGCGTCCAACCCGCGGTTCCCGGCGTCCCTGGAAATCGCCGCGTTCCGCATCATTCAGGAAGCATTGACGAATACAGCTCGCCACGCCGGCGTGGATCACGTTCTCGTCGAGTTGAGGGCCGATCCGGAGTATCTGAGACTTCGGATCGAGGATCTGGGTCACGGATTCAATCCCGACCTGGAGCCCGCGGGTCGCTCGGCGGGACTCACTGGAATGAAGGAACGGGCGCTCCTGATCGGCGGGCAGGTCACGATCGAATCGGCTCGCGACGCAGGCACCCGGATCTTCGTGGTTCTTCCGCTTCGGGGCACGGGGTCAACATGGAACTGAATATGAACTCGACAACCAATGCACCTACGACGATCGTCCTTGGAGACGATCACAAAGTCATCCTGCGCGGGCTCCGCGCGGTTCTCGACGCACAGCCCGGGCTTGCCGTGGTCGGCGAGGCGTCGGACGGCCTCAAGGTCGCGGCGCTCGCGGAGAGGCTGAAGCCGGACGTCCTGGTTCTGGATCTCATGATGCCGGGTCTCAGCGGATTCGACGTGACGCGCCGCGTCACGAAACGGCTCCCCAAGACGCGCGTGGTCATCCTGACCATGTATTCGAGCGAGGCGCACGTGGTCGAAGCGCTGCGGAGCGGCGCCATGGCCTACGTCGTCAAGGACGCGAGCGCCGACGAGCTGGTGACCGCCATCCGCGAGGCCTCGGCCGGCCGCCGCTTCCTGAGCGCGCCCTTTTCCAACGACCTGATCGAGACCTACCTCAAGCGCCCGGGGGGGACGGACCCCTACGAGACGCTCACGCCGCGAGAGCGGGAGGTGCTCCATCTCGTCGCGGAGGGGCTCACCTCGAGCGAGATCGCGGCCCGCCTGTTCATCAGCCCCCGGACCGCGGAGAGCCATCGCGCGAATCTCATGCGCAAGCTCGGGCTCAGGAGCCGCACGGATCTCGTGCGCTTCGCGTTCCAGCGAGGCATCGTACCCCTGGAATCGTCCGGGGCTCCCCTGAGCGAGGAGGAGTAGGGATCCGCGCGTCCCTACGGAGGCTTCGTGGCTGAGGACAAGCGCAACCAGGGGACTGAGACCGACCCCACCGAATCCGATCTCGATCTGGAGACCGAGGCGGAGGACGAAGAGACGCTCCTCGAAGAGCGCGGCCGGGGCACGGACCAGGAGAGACTGTTCGTCGCCGGAATCGGTGCCTCCGCGGGCGGGCTCGAGGCCCTCGGGGAGCTGGTGAAACATGTTCCCCTCGACTCCATCGCGTTCGTCGTCGTCCAGCACCTGGCGCCCCACCACGAGAGCTTCCTCACCAAGCTCCTCTCGAGAACGAGCAAGGTCCAGGTCGAGACCGTCACGGACGGCACCGTGGTCGAGCCCAATCACGTCTACGTCCTTCCCCCCAACAACGACCTGGGAATCCTCCACGGCGTCCTGCGCTTGATCCCGCCTTCGGGCGGAGACCGGCCGCATCTGCCCATCGACTACTTCTTCCGATCCCTCGCGCAGGACCAGGGCTCCTCCGCGATCGGGATCATTCTGTCGGGCACGGGCACCGACGGTACCCTGGGCCTTCGGGCGATCAAGGAAGCCGGAGGCATCTCCTTCGTCCAGACTCCCGCCTCCGCCAAGTACGACGGCATGCCCCGGAGCGCCCTTGCCAGCGGCTTCGCGGATTTCTGCAAGACTCCGAAGGACATCGGGGAGGAGCTCACCCGCATCGCGCACCAGCCTCGGGCGCTGGCACTCCCCATGACCCCGGCGCGCGCGCCACAGATTCAGGAGCAGATCGCGAGGCTGTTCCTTCTCGTGCGTTCCACCTTCGGGAACGACCTCAGCCGCTACAAGGCCTCCACCGTGGAGCGGAGGATCGAGCGGCGGATGACCCTGAACCGGATCGGGAAGCTGGACGAGTACGTGCGATTCGTCCAGTCCAACTCGGCGGAGCTTCAGGCCCTGTACCGGGACATGCTCATCACGGTCACGAATTTCTTCCGCGACCAGGCGCCTTTCGAGATGCTCAAGACGAGGATCCTCCCCCAGGTGCTGGACAAGAAGGACGGCCGCGCGCCGATCCGGGTCTGGGTGCCCGCCTGCGCCACGGGGGAGGAGGCCTACTCCATCGCGATATGCCTGGTCGAGTTCCTGGGAGAGCAGGCGTCGGAGAAACGAATCCAGATCTTCGGGACGGACGTGGACGAGGAGTCGATTCGGCACGCGAGGCGCGGCGTGTACCCCTTGAACATCGAGTTGGACGTCTCACCGGAGCGGCTCAGCCGGTTCTTTCTCAAGAGGGATTCCGAGTACCAGGTTTCCAGGCGGATCCGGGACATGGTCGTGTTCTCGAAACAGAATCTCCTTCGCGACGCTCCGTTCTCCCGGATGGATCTGGTCAGCTGCCGGAATCTTCTCATCTATCTGCAGCCCTCCTCCCAGAAGAAAGTGCTGAGCATTCTTCACTACGCGCTCCTTCCTTCGGGCTACCTGATGCTGGGAACCTCCGAGACGGTCGGGGATGCGCCGGATCTCTTCTCGCTCGTGGACCGGAAGACCCGGATCTATTCCAAGAAACATGTCGCGAACGTCTCGACGCTCGATGAGATCCTTGCGGTTCCCGGGGATCAGGATCGGATCCAGCCGGGCTCGAACACACGGCCGATCGTCAGCCTCCAGGCTCTGGCGGACCGAAAGATTCTCGAGATGTACGGTCCTCCGGGCGTTCTGGTGAATGAAAACCTGGACATCCTCCACTTCAGGGGGCACACGGGCCCGTACGTCAATCCCTCCCCCGGCGCCGCAAGCTTCAACATCCTGAAGCTGGCGCGCCCGGAGCTTCACATCGAGCTGAGGCGGAACCTCCAGGAGGCGCTCGCGTCGGACAAGCGGGTCAGCGCGGAGGTGAAATTCTACGAGAACGGGAAGCCGAACATGTTGACCCTGGACATCGTTCCCATGCAGGAACCGGAGACGAAAACCCGCTGTCTTCTCGTCTCCTTCTTGAAGCAGGAGCCGCCCGAGGAAGACGTGCCGCCTGAATCCGAGAGTACGGAGCCCGAAGAGCACACCCATGGCGCCGGGAAACGGGTACACGAGCTGGAGCGCGAGCTTCTGATCACCAAGGAATATCTACAGTCGACGATCGAGGACAAGGAAAGCGCCAACGAGGAGCTGAAATCGGCGAATGAGGAGCTTCAATCCTCCAATGAAGAGCTCCAGAGCACGAACGAAGAGCTGGAGACCTCGCGGGAGGAGATGCAGTCCACCAACGAGGAGCTGACCACCGTCAACGAGGAGCTGCAGAACCGCATGACGGAGCTCAGCCAATCCAACGACGATCTCCACAACGTGCTGGTCGGTCTCGACAGCCCTGTCATCATCGTGGGGATGGACCTTCGGATTCGCCGGTTCACGGGCTCGGCGGAACGCCTTCTCAATCTGCTTCCGGCCGACGTAGGCCGCTCGATCAGTTTTCTGGACGCGTTCGTCGGGGGCGACATGGCCAGCAGGGCGCGTCAGGTGATCGACACGCTGTCGCTGCACGAGGAAGAGGTTCTCTGCCGGAATCAGCGTTGGTACCTGCTGAGGATCAGTCCCTACAAGACCCTGGACCACACCATCCGCGGTGCGGTGGCCTCGCTCGTGGACATCGATCTACGCAAGCGCGCCGCGGCGCTGACGCGCAACGTGGGCGACTACGCGGACAAGTTCCTCGGCGCGATCCGGCATCCGCTCGTCATGCTCGACGAGAAGCTTCGGATCGTGTGGGCGAACCATTCCTACTACGAACGTTACCAGCTCGTCCCCGAGGAAACGGTCGGGCACATCTTTCCGAGTCCCAACGACCCCACCTGGAAAGGGGCCAGGCTTCGCGAGCGCCTGGAGCATACGCTCGAGAGCGGCGAGACGCTCCGGGACTTCCAGGTTGCGATGCAATCCTCGGGCGCGAATGACGGGATGATCCGTCTGGGCGCGAGCCGGGTCCCGGTCGCCACCGATTCGACGCTGCTTCTCGTTTCGATCGAAGAGACCGCGGCGCCCTGATCCGAGAACAATCCCCTGACAAGAACGTAAGGCCAAGAGCCGGGGCAAGACGAAGGCGCCGTCCGGATGATGCCTGCGTTTCCGGCGGCGCCCTCAATGCGCCCCACCTTCCGATGGGGTTCTTCTCCAATCCGCTCTCACGAAGCCGAGAGCATCTATGTCGAATGGGGACGCCGTTCCTCAGGCGACCCGTTCGGATGCTCCCGCAGGGCGCGTGCCAAGCGCCTGCTCGCGTCCCGTCCGTTCCGGAACCTGGCACGCAATCGTGACCTAGCTTCGCCTCGATCTCGAAACGGATGATTTCTGCTCGCGAGAGGTTTGTAGCGCGAGGGGTGCAGCTCCTTCGATGTGGCCCGCGGCGTACGGTCTGGAAATTTCCCCGTAGGGGCATTCCCCGGCACGCGTACAGAGTTTTCGCTTCACGCCGGGAACCGGCACCGGAGTAGACTCTCGGGGTTCTTCCCCGGTAGATCGTTCGGACCTCTTCTTCGAAGCGAGATCGTTCCGGGCGCAGGGATGGAGGGACCACCATGGTCAGGAGAATTCCGGAAGGGTATCGAAACGTGACTCCGTATCTCATCAACGAGGGGGTCGAGAGGACGATCCGTTTTCTGAGGCAGGCCTTCGGCGCCGCGGAAAAGTACCCGCCCATGAAACGCCCGGACGGGACCATCATGCATGCCGAGATGAGAGTCGGAGACTCGACGATCATGATGGGGGAAGCGACGATTGAGTACCGGCCCCTGCCGGGTTGCCTCTACATATACGTGGAGGACGTGGACAGCACCTACCGGCGGGCCCTCCAAGCGGGGGCAACCTCCGTCGCCGACCCCAAGGACCAGTTCTATGGGGACCGGAGCGCGGGGGTCCGGGACCCGGCCGGCAACTTCTGGTGGATCGCCACCCACAAAGAGGACGTCTCGGACCAGGAGCTCGAGCGAAGATTTCGGGCGTCCTACCCGCAGCCCAGCGGCGTCTGATCCTCATCCCGGCCCGCATTCGCAGGGGACCCTCATGAAGGAGACCCAAGACGCGCCGCTCCGCGCGCAACTGAAGAAGCTCCTCGGCTGGGAAGACGCCCACGTCGGCTTCGAAGCCGCCGTGGAAGGGGTGGGCCCCGCGCACCAGGGAAAGACTCCGCCGGGGCTTCCGTTTTCGCCGTGGCAGCTCCTCGAGCATCTGCGGATCACTCAGTTCGACATCCTGGACTTCTGTCGCAATTCCGCATACAAGGAGCGCGCATGGCCGAAGGATTACTGGCCTCCTGCGCCCGGGCCCCCCAGCCCGTCCGCGTGGAAGGAGAGCGTCGCGGCGTTTCAGCGCGACCGCGCGGCGCTCCAGAAGCTGGCGGAGGACCCTTCTCTCGATCTCTTCGCGCGCATTCCCCACGGCTCGGGGCAGACCTATCTCCGCGAGCTCCTGCTCGTGGCGGACCACAACGCCTATCACGTGGGGCAGCTCGTGCTGGCGCGCCGCGGGCTCAGCATCTGGCCGGAGCGGCCCCCGACTCCATCATCGGAGGTGTCATGAGAATCGCTCTTGCCGCAGCCCTGCTTCTTACCCTCGGCGTGTTCGGAAATCCTGCCTACGCCGCGAAGGAACCGGCCGCCGGGGACGCTCCCCGGGCCCGCCGGGCGGAACATTCCGACACTCCTGACCTGCTCCGTCTCGAGGACGAGTGGGCGAAAGGTCTCGTCCGCCGCGACGGTTCCTTGTTTCGCCGGTTGCTCGCGAGAGGATTCGTGTACACCGAGAACGATCGGATGATGGGAAGAAACGCCCTGCTCCGCGAGCTGACGGGCGGCCCGGAGCGCATGAGCGAGGCGCGGAACGAAGGAATGAAAATCCACCCGTTCGGAGATACCGCGGCGGTGACCGGCTGGCTCGTCGTGCGCGGGAGCGGACCGAGTGGTCCCTTCCACCGGCGATATCGATTCACGGACACATGGGCGAGGGTCGACGGCGCCTGGCAGCTGGTGGCCGCCCACGACTACGTCGCGCCTTCGGGTGGCCGCTAGCGGCCGATCGCGTCCGCGCCTGGCTGGACAAGACGATCGAACTTCCCGCACAATCCCGGCATGTCGCCCGAGGAATCCCTGGATCCTGAAAACTGGAACGAGATGCGCCGGCTCGGTCATCGCATGGTGGACGACGCCATGGATTACCTGGAGCGGGTGCGCGAGCGGCCGGTATGGCAGCCGGTGGGAGACGCAGCGAAAGCGGCGCTCCGGGCGCCGCTCCCGGTGAAGGGGCAGGGTCCCGCCGCCGTCTACGAAGACTTCCTCCGCGACGTCTTTCCCAACGGGATGGGGAACATCCACCCGCGATTCTGGGGATGGGTCATCGGAACCGGGACCCCGTTCGGGGCGCTCGCGGACATGCTCGCCTCGACCATGAATCCGAATATCGGCGGAGGGGACCAGGGACCCAACTACGTCGAGCTCCAGACTTTGAGCTGGCTGCGGGAGATGCTTGGCTACCCTGCCGATTCGAGCGGGCTTCTCGTGAGCGGCGGATCGATGGCGAACTTCGTGGGGCTCGCGGTCGCCAGAAACGCGGAGGCCCAGACCGATGTCGCTCAGGAGGGAATCGCGTCCGCTCCGCGGCGGATGACCCTCTACGCCTCCACGGAGACGCACAATTCGGTTCGGAAGGCGGCCTCGCTCCTAGGGCTCGGGAGGGCGGCGTTGCGCGAGATTCCGGTGAACGACGCCTTCCGGATCGATCTCGAGGCCCTGCGGCGCTCCATCGCGGAGGATCGGAAGGCGGGCCTCCATCCCTTCTGTGTGGTCGGGAACGCCGGCACCGTGAACACCGGAGCCTTCGACGCGCTGCCGGAGCTGGCCGATCTATGCGAATCGGAGAACCTGTGGCTCCACGTGGACGGAGCGTTCGGCGCTCTCGCCGCGCCTGAAGCCGCTGGTGCGCGGGATGGATCGCGCCGATTCTCTCGCGTTCGATCTCCACAAGTGGATGTACATGCCTTACGACGTGGGCTGCGCCCTCGTGCGCTGGCCCGAGAAGCACCGCGCGACGTTCGTCTCGCCGGCCGATTATCTCGCGCACCTGACGCGCGGGCTCCCCGCCGGTCCCATCTGGTTCAGCGAGTACGGAGTGCAGCTTTCGCGCGGATTCCGCGCGCTCAAGGTGTGGATGTCGCTCAAGGAGCACGGCGTCGCGAAGTTCGGCCGGCTCGTGGAGCAGAACTGCGATCAGGCGGCCTATCTCCAATCGCTCGTGGAGGCGGATCCGGAGCTGGAGCTCCTGGCGCCGGTTCCCCTGAACATCGCGTGCTTCCGCTTCGCTCCTCCCGGGAAGGATCCGGCCGGGCTGGACGAGATCAACGAGGAGATCCTGTTCGGGTTACAGGAAAGCGGAACGGCCGTTCCAAGCTCGACGATCCTGGGCGGGAGGTTCGCGCTGCGCGTGTGCATCTGCAACCACCGGACCCGTCGAGAGGATCTCGACCTCCTCGTGCGCGAGGTGCTCCAGCGCGGCCGCGCCCTCGCTGCCGAACCGGCGAGGCGGTCGTGATCCGGGACTCGGTGTCCGAAGCGGGAGACCGTCCATGAGGCCTGCGGTTCCCCTCACGGCGGCCCTGCTCGCGGTCCTTCTGGTTGCCGGCTGCTCCTCCACGCACCCGAGCGGCGGCAAGGAGCTCATGCGCGACGCGATCGACGTGCCGACCCATTTCCTGGTTCTCACGCCCCGGGGCACCGCGGTGGAGCCGGTCCCGGGAAGCTGCAAGAACCCGCTCATCGACCCACGCGACCAGACCAAGATCGTGCTCGTGCGTTCCTCGGAAGACCGGGGCTATTACCGGGTCCCCCCGGGGCGATACGGAGTGGGCGGCGGGGAGCTGCTCCTCGTGGAGTGCGGGACCGGGCGCGTGATGGGCATCGTGAAGCGCTGAAGCGGCTACGATCCAACCGGCTCGGCCTGGAAGCCGCGTTCAGTACGAAGAGTAGGCGTTCAGGTTCACCTTCACGTTTCCCGTGGCCTGCGTGTACACCCATCCGCCGGCGTTGTCCACGCCAGGCGTGGTCTTCACGGCGTTGGACTTCATCACGACCTCCTTCGGGACGTTTCCGTCCGCGAAGATCGTCCCGTCCAGAACCGGAAAGGCCGGCGTGCCGTTCATGGCGCTCCGGGCGTACTGGATCGCGACCGCGGAGCGAATCGATCCCACCTGGCCCTTGAGCGTGGCCACGCGAGCCTGCTCCTGCATGTCCTCGTATTTCGGAATGGCGACGGCGGCGAGAATGCCCAGGATCACGATGACGATCACGAGCTCGATCAGCGTGAACCCGCGGTCGGTGCGGTGGAGCTTCATGGCCAGGTACCCCCCGGATCGGTGTGGCGTTCGTGCAGGAGCGTGCGCTCCATGCTTGCATGGACAACGGAAAAGGTCGGCAGCGCGTACGGCGTGCTTGAGCGATTTTCAGGTTCTCGGCACGGCGCCCCTGGCGTAAGTTCCGCAGATGCTCTACATGGTCATCGAGCATTTCCGCGACGGAGACGCGATCCCCGTCTACCGCCGGTTTCGGGATCGGGGCAGACTGATGCCGGAGGGACTCCGCTACGTGTCGAGCTGGATCACCGAGGACTTTCAGCGCTGCTTTCAGGTCATGGAGTGCGAGGACCGGAGGCTGCTCGAGGAGTGGATGTCGCACTGGAAGGATCTCATGGATTTCGAGGTCCTCCCGGTGATCACTTCGGTCGAAGCGGTCACCACCGTCGCGCCCAAGCTGGGGCCGGCGCCGGCCCGGAGCGAGCGCGAGCGATGAGCCCCTTCCAGCGCGACGACTACGTGCTCCGGCAGTCGCGGGCGATCGCGGCCATGATCGCCCGGATGACGGGACTCCGCCTGGAAGGCGAGATCGAGAAGGCCAGGACCGAGCTGGAGGATGCCTACACGCTCTTGCTGGGTCCACAGGCCGGTTTGATCCGGCGCGTCGACGTCTCCACGGCCATCCGGCTCGTCGGATCCTCGGAACGGCTGTCCGTCTACGCCCAGCTGCTCGAGGAAGAGGGGGCTCAAGAAACGGACGAGGCTCGAGGCGCTTCCTTGCGCGCCCGCGCGGCCGAGCTCAGGAATCGTCTCGAGCAGAAGGAGCCTCAGTGAGCCCGACAAGTCTCCGGGACACCTTTCTCGCCCAGGTCGTCGACCTCCTCCGGGAGACTTTCGAAGGAGGACTCCCGGGGCAGGGAACCCAGTATCTCGATCACAGCTCGGGGATCCGGAGCACGCTCAGGAGCCTCACCGCCGAGCAGGCTTCCCGGCGCTTCGAGGGGCATCCCAGCATCGTCGCGCACGTCCGGCACATGAACTTTCATCTGCGCGTCACGAGCGAATGGATCCTGGGCGACCACAGCCGGCGTGATTGGGCCCAGAGCTTCGAGCCCCAGAGCGTGAGCGCGGAGGAATGGCCGAAGCTCTTGCAGGAGCTGGAGGCCTCGCGCCAGGAGCTGGTGCGGGTGATCGAGTCGCTCACGCCCGAGAGGTTCGCCGAGGAGGGAGGGGCGATCGGCGCGACCGCCCATCTGGCCTACCATCTGGGCGCCATCCGCCAGGTGATGCACCGCGCGATCAAGCCATGAAGCCGAAGGATCCCCGGATGCAGGCGATGATGAAGGAGCCGATGCTCTTCGACATGAAGCGGATGGTCATGGGCGGATTCAAGACGATCCTCAAAGGGTGAGCGAGTCCCGCGAAGTCCGCGGTCCGGCTCAGTACGCGGCGTTCGCGGGCATGTGCCTCATGTGGGGCACCACGTTCCTCGCGATCCGGATCGGTACGGAGGCGATCGCTCCGCTCTGGGGTGCCACCCTCCGGCTGATCCTCGCGACGCTCCTGAACGCATCCGTCGCCGGCATCACGCGCGCCTCCTGGCCGCGTGGCGAGGCCCTGCGCGGGATCGCGCTCTTCGGATTCCTCAATCTGGGCGTGAATTTCGGTCTCCTCTACTGGGGAGAGCAGACCGTGCCGAGCGGGATCGCGGCGGTCTTCTATGCGACGACTCCGCTCACGACGGGAGTGTTCGCCTGGATGCTGGGCGTGCATGCGCTCGAGCGGTCGAAGATGGTGGCGGCCGTGGTGGGGCTCGCCGGAGTGATCCTCATTTTTTCGGGAGAGCTTCGATGGGGAGCTCCCGCGATCTCTTTGCTCGGGGTGTTCACCGGCGCGACCCTGGCTTCGCTCGCCGGCGTCATCCTGAAACGAGTCCCACCCCACTCGACCTTCGTCGTGAACGCCATCGGCGCCGGGATCGGCGCCTGCGTGTGCTTCGTGGCGAGTCTTCTGCTCGGGGAGCCTCACGGGATTCCACGCACCGGCGCGGCGTGGTGGCCCATCGTCTATCTGGCCCTTGCGGGGAACCTCGGAGCGTACGTCCTCTACGCGTGGCTCATGACGCAGTGGAAGGTCACCACTCTGAGCGTCGGCGCGCTCATCATCCCCGTCCTCGCTGTCACCGCGGGAGCGCTGGTGCGGAGGGAATCGCCGGCGCCGGAAACCTACGCCGGCGCGGCGCTCGTGCTCGCCGGGGTCGCGAGGTCGCTGTTCGGGGGGCGAGGGCGGCCGGCGCGGGCCCCGCGCTGAGCCGGCGGTTGCTGCCCGCGACAGGGCCGCGCGGCCTCAGGGTTGGAGGAGCTTCGCCACGCGTTCGATCGTCTCCCACCAGCGCGTCGTCGTCTTGATGCCCAGCGCCCTCTCCACCACCTGATTGGGGAACAGGAATCCTGCCTGGCGCCGGTGCCAGAGCCCAACCGCGATGGCTCCATCCACGCGATCGAGACGGACCTGCCAGGATGGACCCGCGGGAGCCGTCAGCGGAAGAGCGGGTCGCGTCTTCGGCTTTCCGCAGAGCACCGCCACCCAGCCTCGCTGATCCTTCGAGAACGCGGTTCCGGAGAAGGGCCTTTCCCGGACCAGCGTCAAGATCTCGCGCGCGGGTAGGACGGCGACCTCAGGCACGAACTTCAGCTGCGCGAGGATCTCGCGGCGGATCGATGACGCCGGCGCCTTGGCGCGCACGAGAAAGGTGCCCGCGGCTCCGACGTTGACGACGTCGAGGTGCGCGAGAGCGGCCGCGAGCTGGGCGGGGCGGAACACATTCTTCCCGCCGACGTTTCCCGCCCGCAGAAAGACGACGTGGGCCATGAGCGACTCCAGGTGTATGGTTCTGACCCCGTCCGAAGATACGCCACCTGCACGGGAAGGTGAGAGCGATCCGGGAACCGGGTAAAGAAGGAGGGACGTCATGGCCAAGGTGCTCTGCGTGCTGTACGACGACCCCGTCGCGGGTTATCCGAACTCGTATCCCCGTTCCGACATCCCTGAGATCGCGCAATACCCTGGGGGTCAGTCCCTCCCCACGCCGAAACGAATCGATTTCAAGCCCGGGACCCTGCTCGGCTGCGTTTCGGGGGAGCTGGGACTTCGCCCGTTCGTCGAATCGCAGGGACATACCCTGGTCGTCACCTCCGACAAGGATGGCCCCAAGTCCGCGTTCGAGCGGGAGCTTCCGGACGCCGAGGTGGTGATCTCCCAGCCGTTCTGGCCGGCCTATCTGACGCAAGAACGCATCGCCAAAGCGAAGAAGCTCAAGCTCGCGATCACGGCGGGAATCGGGTCCGATCACGTCGATCTTCAGGCGGCGATCGAGCGCGGGCTCACCGTGGCCGAGGTCACCTATTGCAACAGCATCAGCGTCTCCGAGCACATCGTGATGATGATCCTGGCCCTGGTGCGCAACTACATCCCATCCTATCAGTGGGTCGTGAACGGCGGCTGGAACATCGCGGACTGCGTCTCGCGCTCCTACGATCTGGAAGGCATGTCGGTCGGCACCGTCGGCGCCGGGCGAATCGGAACCGCGGCGCTGCGCCGGCTCAAGGCGTTCGACGTGAATCTGCATTACACGGACCGGCACCGGCTGCCCGCGGAGGTCGAGCGGGAGCTCGGCGCAACCTTCCATCCCGACGCCGAGTCCCTGGTCCGCGTCTGTGACGTCGTGACGATCAATACGCCGCTCCATCCGGAGACGGAGCATCTCTTCGACGACGCGCTGATTTCCAAGATGAAGCGGGGTGCCTATCTGGTGAACACAGCCCGCGGCAAGATCTGCGATCGGGATGCCATCGCCCGCGCCTTGAAGAGCGGCCAGCTCGCCGGGTACGCGGGGGACGTCTGGTTCCCCCAGCCCGCGCCGAAGGATCACCCCTGGCGATCGATGCCGCACCACGGAATGACCCCGCACGTGTCGGGCACCAGCCTCTCGGCCCAGGCACGCTATGCGGCCGGCGTCCGCGAGATTCTCGAGTGCTGGTTCGAGAAGCGGCCGATTCGCGAGGAGTATCTGATCGTATCCGGCGGGGAGCTGGCGGGCGCGGGGGCGCATTCGTACAGCGTGGGCAACGTCACGGCCGGTTCGGACGAAGCCGCTCGTTACCGGCGATGAGCGGCGGCGAATCGCCGCGGGGAAAAGAAAAGGGGAGGCCGCTCACCGGCTCGTTCCGGGGCGCGGAGCTGGGACAACATCCAGAAGGCGACACCGATCCGGGATAGAGCTACGCGCGCCAAGGCTCGCGAATAGGTGAGCTCCTCCGCTGCTGGATCCGGGTACAGCCTCCAGACGCTGGCCGGTGGTCGGCGGCGGCATTCGATGGGCGGTGCCGCCGCCCGACCCCTCCGGTGCTGGCCTCCCTCACGTCTCAATAGATGTACAGGCCCGGCACCGGAAAGTTGGTCAGGAGATTGGATCGGAGGCGCTCCCGCCCAGAGTCGCGGCGACCGCACCCGAGCGTTCCAACGCGCGCAGCGTGTATTCCAGGGTCAGGACCCTCGCCCACATCTGCTCGTACGCCGAACCCCACAGGGGCGAGCGCAGGAATCGGGTCAGCGTCTCACCGCCGACGAGCGCCCCAAGCCTCATTCCATCCGGCTGCATCAGATCGCGAACTTCCTCCACCGACCCGAAGCGGACGCTGGGAGGTCCCGGATCCGCGCTCCCGACGGCCGCGGGGCGGCGCCGTGGAAGAATTTTGTCGCGCACTCGTTTCCCGTAATGGATCGGGACCGGCCAGAAGCGATGGAGGGTCTTCCAGGTCACCGGGAGCGGCGGGTAGCCGTGCTC
>VBOR01000095.1 GCA_005893165.1 Candidatus Eiseniibacteriota bacterium
TCCGCGCGCACTGCGTATTTCGCGATGGGAACGGGGCCCGATGTAGAGACGCGGGCACCCCTACGTCCGGGTACGGAGGCAGCATTATGCATGCCATGCAATCTCATGCCGGATTAGACAGCGAATTTGCATTATTTGCCCTCCTGGTGCCTCCCGGCGGCTCCGGAGAGAAATTCGTGCATGCCGATTCTACAAATTATTGTCCGAACGTCTCGAAAGCAGGAAACCACGGAGGTGGTGAGCCAGGAGGACATGCGGGGGTAATCTGGCGCTGGTGCGACGATCCCGCTGGGCGTACAGTTCCGGTGACATGAAAAAGTCTGGCGCGAGCCAAGGCCAGTCGGCATCGGAGCTCATCTCGCAAAGAATCGCCGAACTCGGGGACTGGCGCGGGGAAACCCTCGGCAGAATGCGCAAGCTCATCAAGGAAGCAGCCCCGGACGTCGTCGAGGAGTGGAAGTGGATGGGCACTCCGATTTGGTCGTACGACGGCATCATCTGCACCGGCGAGTCCTACAAGAATATAGTGAAGCTTACCTTCGCCAAGGGCGCGTCGTTGAAAGATCCGGTCCGTCTCTTCAACTCGAGTCTCGACGGAAACACACGCCGCGCGATCGACATCCACGAAGGAGAAGAAGTTGACGAGTCCGCCTTCAAGGCGCTCGTTCGCCAAGCGGTCGCCCTCAACAGTTCCGGCAAGTCGAAACCTTCGAAGAAAGCAAAGGCCTAAGGGATTCCGCCCCTGAACAGGTCCGACCTGACGCGACGGTGGCTTCTCGTCGCGGGGCTGCTCCTCCTCTGCACGATCTGCTTCTGGTGGCGCCTGGGCTACCTGGGGCTCATCGATCCGGATGAACCTTTCTACGCCCAATCTTGCCGGGAAATGCTCCAGGCTCACGATTGGGCCACTCCGCGGATCTTCGGCCAACCTCAGTTCGAGAAACCGATCTTCATCTACTGGCTCTCCATGGCCTCATTCCGGGGCTTGGGGAACCATGAGTTCGCCGCGCGAGCGCGGGCCGCTCGCTTTGCGTCTTTGCTGGCGTTCATGACATTGATCTTTGGAGCGCGCGCATTCAACAAGCGGACGGCCTTCCTGGCATCCCTGGTGCTCGCAACGAGCGTGGAGTTCTTCGTCTCGGCACGGATGGTTCTGACGGATATGCTGTTCGCGGCGTTCGTGTGCGGATCCGTGTTCTCGCTCTGGCTCGCGAGTCGTACCGAGCGCCCGTCCGGGCTGTGGTTCGTTGCCGCGTGCGGGATGAGCGGCCTCGCGGTGCTGACCAAGGGTCCGCTCGGGTTGATCCTCCCCGTATTCGCGATTCTTGCGGTGCTCCTCGTGCGAGGGAATCGGTTCCAGCCTCGACCTCTTCCGCTGGCGGGTGGGCTGGTCCTCTTCGCCGCGATTGCGGTGCCCTGGTATGCGATCATGTTGCAGAAGTTCGGGAAGGCCTACTTCGACGCCTTCTTCGTTCACGAAAACGTGGAACGATTCTTCCACGCGGAACATCGCAGCAACAATCATGTCTACTACTATCTCGCCGTGCTCGCCGCGGGCTCGCTGCCGTGGTTGCCCGTTCTGGCCGCTTGGATGGGTGGCATTCAAAGACGAGTCATGGAAGATGCCACTTCGCGCTTCCTGGCGACCTGGGGGCTCCTCTGCCTCGTATTCTTCACGCTTGCTCAGTCGAAGCTGCCCAGCTACGTCCTCTTTCTCTTCGTGCCTCTCGCGTTGCTGATAGGCCGGACTCTGGATCTGCTGCTCTTGGCGGAAGGCAGGGGCCGCCTGGAGAAGTGGGCGATGGCAGGGTTGGGTCTGGCCCAGGTAGTTCCGTTCCTGGTTGCCCCGCGAATGCTCCCGTACCCTGGCCTGGCATGGCCGCTCGGCCTTGTGGCGGTGTTCCTCACGATCGCGCTCGTGCTCCAGACGCGCCGCATCTCGCTCTCGTGGATTGCCGCGACCGGCTTCAGCTCGATCGTTCTGATCGTGGTGTGTCTGGCCTGGGCGGGTCCGTCCGTGGACGCGATCGTCTCTGCGCGCTCTCTGTCCCGGAAGGTTCTGGCAGAGCTGCGGCCATCCGAAACGCTCATGGCCTCGCCCTTGCTCGCGCGAGGCGTGACTTATTACACAGAGCGCCCGGTGACGGTTCTCTCGAACCGCGCCAAGCCGTTCTACACATCCCACCCGTTGCCGATCGTCCGCGGATCCGAGGGCTTGAATCGCCTACTCGACGAGGGAGGCGCTGCCCTGTGCGTCACCTCCGCGCACGACTGGGCGCGCCTCGTCCCGTCCCTGCACCCTGGGACCGGGGTCGTGCTCGACACGATAGGGGACAAGATCGTCGCCCGGGTGTCCGCGATGCGCCCCAAGGAATCTTCCACCATTGCTACGCTGCACTGAGGATGGGTGTGGAAATGTCGGGCACACCAGACGAACGCCTGCTCGATGCTCTGCTGGACTCCTGGGACCGGAACAACACCATCCTGCTCAATCTGCTGCGCGCGCTCCCGGAGGGCGGGCTGGAAGTCAGGGTGATGGAGGGCAGCCCATCGATCGCTCAGCTGTTCACGCACATCCACTTTGTACGACTCGTGTTCGTCTTCGAAGACGCCCCCGAGTTCGCCCGAAATCTGCCCGAGGAAGAGTGGACGGTCGAACGTGACCCTGGTCGCATCGCACAGATGCTGAACGACAGCGCCAGGGCGGTGCGGGACGCGGTAAAGGGGAGGGTGGAAGCAGGCCGGGCCATGAACCTTCACTACGACCACCCAATTCTCCTGCTCCAGCACATGCTATGGCACGAGGGCTACCATCACGGTCAGATAAAGCTGGCCCTCAAGGTGGCGGGTCGCCCAATAGCCGATAAGGAGGCCGGGCCGGTCACGTGGGGCGTCTGGATGCGCAAGAAGTGACCCACGACGCGGGGAATGAGCCGGGGAGAAGGAAGGGCTCCCAGCTCCGGTCAGTACCTCGAGGCGGAATGCTCCACCCCGTCCATCTCGCCGTCGTGGTCGTTGTCCGCTCCGAAGTTGATCGCGTGGCGGATGGCGCTCTCGATCGCCTGGGCGTTGTCGGGGTTCCGGGGATCGAGGAAGCGTCCTTCGCGGTCCACGAGCCAGCGGCTCAGATCGAAAACCAGAAACGCGGTGGCCGGAGTGCCGGTTTGGACCGTGAACGCTCCGCGAATTTGGAACTCATCGTCGAGCCGCGTCTTGAACGTGAACGGTCCGCCACCGTTCCCGGCGATGGTTCCTTCCAGGTCGACGGTGCTCCCGATCAGGAATGCGAGATTCGGCGTGGCGGCAGCGTCTCCTTCGTGAAGCGCTTGCAGGTGACCTTGAATCCGTTCGTAGAGGCCCGGGGGCACGAGCTTCGTATCCAGGCTATCGGCGTGATGGGAGAGAAGGTCGATCACGAAGGGGCCGCGGAATACGATCCCGTCCTCATGCTGATCTTGCTGCTCTGAATCCGCCTCTGCGTGTCCCACGGGGTCGTTGCGCTCCACGTCCGTGGTGTCATTCTCGTCATCTCCACCCTGGGAGGTCTTGAAACGGACGTCGCGGACGACGAGAAGCGCGCGAGTGAACGTCACGTTCACGTGGGTCGTATCCGTGTCCGATAACGCGAGGCCCGCGGTGCGAAGCGCGCGAACCGTGCTCGCGCCGGTACCGCCGGCTTCCAGCGTCATCGGCACGAGACCGCTCGGGGCGGTGGACTGCTTTCCACACCCGATCGCGCTGAAGCCGAGTGCTGCCAAGATCAGAAATGAGCCGAGGAGCAAGCAACGGGGTTCGGTGGGGCGCAAGCTGAAGGGGTTCATGGCCTTGTTCTCCAAGTCGACGATGTGTGCCAGGGCCTCAGGAGAGCGTGGGAGACTCCCCCAAAACACGCATGTGGCCGCCTCGGTTCCAGAGCGGGCAGGCTTCCGTTCAGCTTAGTCGGGTACCTCTACATGGGGGTAATTGAGGCCAGGCGATGACCCGAGAAGGCATCCCCTCTGGATAAGGAGGCACACGATGTGGAACCCTGTCACGCGCAATACCTTGAAAACTCTCGTGCTAACTCTGGGTCTGTACTCGGGCGCGCACGTGATCGCGATGCTCGCACACCCGATGCCGGTGGGTGCCTCCACCGAATCTGCTGCGTTGAAACACCCTGAAGATTCGCGAAGGGCCCAGATCAAGGAACTGAACGAACAAATTCGAAGGCTTCGGGAGCAATATGAGGCTCAGGCGGCTCCCCTCCAAGCGCAGCTCAAGGCCCTTCGGGAGAAGCTCGACGCAGAGGTCAAGTCGCTCGAGGCGCAACGCGAAGCGCTCGTGCAGGACGGCGAGTCGCCGGGACTCAAGGCCCTCAATGAGGAGGAGGCGAGCCAACTGGCTGCGCTCGAAAATCAGGAGAGAGCCGAGATTGAAAAGGTTCGCCAGCGCTACAGCGAGGAGCGGAAACGCATTCAACAGGCGTTTCAGCAGCGACGTCACAGTCTGGAGATCGGGAAGAAATAGCGCCGCGCAGAGTGTCGCGGGAAATCTATGAGTGCCTCTTCAATCGTCGGATGAAGTGCTGTTCGGCGCTCTCGCCTTTCGACGGGCTCGAACTCTGGTCACTGTCCGATGGTGACGCCTCACCATCGGAGGGAGTGGAGAAGCTGGGAGGCAGGTACGGGTCGTCAGACGGAGCGCCGACTTCGGGATAGGAAGGCTGAGGAGCGGAACGGGCGTCAGGTTCCGCGGAGGAACGCTCCTCTTCATGTGGCCCAGAGCGTGGGTTCTGGAGAGGAGAGGATTCCGCCGAGGGGATGGCAACGGCTTTGGGGGGTTCCGCCTTGTGACCCGTGCTGCCGACGTGTGCGATCCATGTCAGCAGAACCGCGCTGAGCACGAGTATGATGATTCCGTAGGCAACGAACCGGTAGCTGGTTCCCATCCAATTCTCTCCGCGCTGTTGAGTGCACACATCACGGCCTGTGCGGTACGGAAACCCGAATCCACACGGACTCCTCGTCTCTTAGGTATATCGGCAGTTCCGACTGGTGTCTTAGCGATCGCGTATGGAGGGAACTATGGTGCCTGCTCGGAAGCGAAGTCGTACGAAGCCAAAGGCCTCCCCTTCGGGTGGTGGCGCCAGGTTTACCCGGGGGGAGCATGTTCGCGTCGTACCCCTCTACCAACCCAAGCCCAAGGTCCCGATAGAGGGCGCACGCGAGATCCGTGAAGTCGAGGAAACGAGACTCGCGAGCCTCACGTATCGCGGCGGTCCTCTTCTGACCCGGGTGGAGGTGTACACGATCTTTTGGGGAGTGACCTGGAAAGAGCCGGCCGGCCAGGAGCTGATGAAACGAATCAACGATTTCTACCACGCCATACTCCCGAGTCCGCTTCTGACTCAGATGGAGGAGTACAACGTGCCGGGTCAGCAGATCGGTCATGGCGTGTGGGTGGGTACCAAGGCCATCTCCACCGGGGCGCCGAAGGTGAGCGTGACGGACACGACGGTCCGCACGTGGCTGAAGAAATGGACGAACGGTGGAACGGTCCGTCGATGGACGAAGAACGCGCTCTATTTCATCTATCTCGACCCAGGGATCGTCTCGGTCATGGGCGGTGCGCGATCGTGCCAGAGCTTCTGTGGATACCACAACAATGCCGGCAAGCTGTACTACGCGGTCATGCCCTACCCGAGTTGTACGGGATGCCTGGGAGGCATGGACCCGTTTGACGCGCTCACGGGCACGAGCTCCCACGAGCTATGTGAAGCGATCACGGACCCTGTTCCGGGCACCGGCTGGTACGACGACAACTTCGGTGAAATAGGAGACATCTGCGCTTGGCGGTTCAAGCAGGTGGTGGGTTACACCGTGCAGCTCGAGTGGTCAAACAAGCACCAAGGTTGTATCTGATCGACGGCAGCCGTTGGGGTCGTGTATAACGACGGGATGGTGTTCCTTCGGAGCCTTGGGACCGGCCTTGTTGCCGGGGCGATCTTGGGCAGCCTTCAAACGGTGCCGGCCGCCGCGTCGCCGAACCCCGCGTCCCACGAGGCAGCGAGATCTTCCGCCAGGAAACCGCCGGCCTCCGCGGACCCCTATCTCTGGCTCGAGGACGTGACCGGCAAGCGCGCGCTGGCCTGGGTCGAGAAGCGAAACGCCGAGACGAAGCGCGAGCTCGCGAAGAGCGATTCCTTCCGTGAGCTGAACACCCGCATCCGCGAAATCCTCGATTCGGACGCCCGCATTCCATACATCGCGAAGCTCGGCGACTCCTACTACAACTTCTGGAAGGACCCGGACCACCCGCGGGGGCTGTGGCGCAGGACGAGCCTGGCGCAGTACCGGACCCTGCGGCCGGGCTGGGAGACCGTCCTGGATCTCGACTCCCTTTCCAAGGTCGATCGGGTCGCATGGGTCTGGGAGGGAGCCATTCCACTGCCGCCGGAATACCAGCGCTGCCTCGTGCAGATCTCGAGGGGAGGCTCCGACGCGCACGTGGTCCGTGAATTCGATCTCACCACGAAGTCGTTCGTCCCGGGCGGATTCTCCTTGCCGGAGGCCAAGAGCCAGGTCGCCTGGCGCAGCCTCGACACGCTGTACGTGGGCACGGACTTCGGTCCCGGGTCGCTGACCCAGTCGGGATACAACCGCATCGTCAAGACATGGAAGCGCGGCATGCCGCTGGAATCGGCGACGAGTGTATTCGAGGGCAAGCCCACCGACGTCGACGTCAACGCCGTTCACTCGTTCACACCTGGATACGAGCGCGACCTCGTCACGCGCGATGTGGCCTTCTATAACACGGAAGCGTTCGTCCAGAGAGGCGAGCAATGGGTCAAGCTGGACAAGCCCTCGAGCGCCGACGCGGGCTTTTTCCGCGAATGGCTGCTCCTGAGCCTTCGTGATCCATGGAAGCTGGAATCGAGGACCTGGCCCGCCGGCGCGCTCCTCGCGATTCCACTGGACTCGTTCCTCGCGGGCCGTCGCGATTTCGACATGCTGTTCGAGCCCGCACCGAGACGGTCCCTGTCGGCGTACGCACCCACCCAGGCCGCGATCCTGCTCACCACGCTCGATAACATCCGGACCCGGATCCTCGCACTGCATCGAGAAGGAGGTCGCTGGGCGACGGAGACCCTTCCGGGCGTCCCTGAATTCGGCTCGAGCGGCGTGCAGCCCGTCGATCCTCTGCGATCCGACGATTATTTCCTGAACACGACGAATTTCCTGATGCCCAGCAGCCTTTCATTGGGAACCGTCGGGCACGACGTGCCCGATCTCCTGAAGCACGCGCCCTCCTTCTTCGACACGACAGGGCTCGAGGTGACCCAGCACGAGGCGGTCTCCAAAGACGGCACCAAGATCCCCTATTTCCAGGTATCGAGACGAGGAATGCCTCAGGACGGCACGGCGCCCACGCTCATGACAGGATACGGCGGGTTCGAGATTCCGTTCCTTCCCTTCTATAGCGGCAGCGTCGGACTCGCGTGGCTGAGCCGCGGCGGAACGTTCGTGACCGCCAACATCCGCGGAGGCGGAGAATTCGGGCCGGAGTGGCATCAGGCGGCGGTGAAGGCGGAGCGGCACCACACCTACGAGGATTTCATCGCGGTGGCCGAGGACCTCATCCGCCGCAAGGTCACGGGCCCCGCCCATCTCGGCGCGATCGGCGGCTCGAATGGGGGACTTCTGGTCGGGAACATGCTGACCATGCGTCCCGATCTCTGGGGCGCGATCGTCTGCCAAGCGCCGCTCCTCGACATGCGGCGCTACCACAAGCTCCTGGCCGGGGCGTCCTGGGAGGCGGAGTACGGCAACCCGGACGATCCCAAGGAATGGCAATTCATGCGCGCCTGGTCGCCGTATCAGAATCTCCAGAGGGGAGTGAAGTATCCACCCGTGCTGTTCACCACATCCACGCGCGACGACCGCGTGCACCCAGGACACGCGCGCAAGATGGCCGCCAGGATGCTGGCGATGGGGGATCGCGTGCTCTTCTACGAGAATGTCGAGGGAGGACACCCCGGGTCCGCGACGAACGAGCAGCAAGCGTTCATGCTGGCCCTGGCGTTCGACTTCCTCTGGAGGCATTTGAAATAGTGCCGTGGACACCCTGATCGGCAAGACGATGTCGGGGGTTCCCTCACCGCGCCTTGGCGGACCGCCGGAGCATCCACCCGTACAGCCAGACAATCACTCCAACGAAGCCAAACAATCCGAGCCACGGGGCAGGCGCGAATTCCTCGGGCACGAGCCCGATCGGAGCGTCCTTCGAGAAGCCCACGATGAGGCCGGCGTTGATCACGCCCCACAAGCTCTCACCCACGATCAATCCCGACGCCACGAGCGTGCCGAGCCGCTCCGCGCGGGCAGGATTCGGCATCCTGCGGGCGCGCCCGTCGTACCAGTGCGAGAGCACCGCTCCGACGACGACCGCGAACGTCGCCGACATCGGGAGATAGATCCCGATGCCGACCGCCAGCGGAGGGATGCGCAGCTTCTTCATCGCGCCCAGTGTCGTGTCGAGCAGGATGAGGCCGACGCCGACGAGGGCGCCGATGCCGAGCATCTTCCAGTCGAGGTTTCCGCCGATCACGCCCTGGGCGAGGGCGGAGATGAGGGTGGCCTGCGGCGCCGGAAGGGGATTGGGCGCGACGACGCCGACGTTCGCGGCTCCGGCGAACCCATACGCCTTGGCGAGCAGGTTGAGCACCGATGGAATCACGGATGCGCCGGCGGCCACGCCCACGATGAGCGCGATCTGCTGGCGCATGGGTGAGGCGCCGACGAGCTGGCCGGTCTTCAGATCTTGCAGGTTGTCGTTCGAGATCGTCGCGCACGCGAAGACGATCGCGGTGATGAAGAGCGCGCACGCGACGAGGGCGGGACGCGTCTCCGGAGTCGGCGGCACCGCGATAACGAATGCCGACGCGCACAGCACCACCGAGAGGATGCCGACTCCCGAGATCGGGCTGTTCGAGGCGCCGATGAGGCCTGCCATGTATCCGCAGATCCCGGCGATGAGAAAGCCGCCGATCAGGACGAACGGGACGGCGATCAGCGTGAGCGGCACCGCGCTCGGGGCGAGCGACGTCGACTTCGCAAACGTGAAGGCGAGCCAGGCGGCGATGACGAGACACACGGCTGTGAGCGCGACGATCCAGCCTGGAGCGAGATCCCGGTCCCGGTCGTTGCCGGAGCTCGCGGTCCGAGAGGCGACGAGCGTGGCCACGAGCCCGCCAAGGACCGGCCTCGCCAGGGTCGCCAGCGTGTAGACCGCGGCGACGGCGATCGCGCCGGCGCCGATGAACCGCACCTGCGTTCGCCAGATCGCAAGGGTGTGGGCCGCGAGCGCCACGCCATGGGCCGCCGGCTGCATGGAGGTCAGGATCGGCACGGCGATCCCCCACGAGATCACGAGGCCCGTCAGCATCGCCATCCCGACCGACAGTCCCACCAGATGTCCCGCGCCGAGAAGCGCGAGCGACCAGGCGATGTCGTACCCGCTCGAGGCCGAGGCGCCGACCCGGAAGAAGCCGGTCACTTCCGCGGCCGCGATGCGCGTCGCCGTGGCGCGCGCCGAAGGGGGATCGTGAACAGCACGCCGAGCACACCGCCGCTCAGGCAGATGAGAAAGGATTGCCAGAAGGGGAATCCCGTCCACCAACCCACGATCACGAGTCCCGGCAGGACGAAGATGATCGCCGAGAGCGTGCCGGCCGCGGAAGCGACGGTCTGGACGATGTTGTTCTCGAGGATCGACGAGTCCTTGACGGCGCTCAGGATGGCCATCGAGATCACCGCCGCGGGGATCGAGGAGGCGAAGGTGAGGCCGACCTTGAGGCCGAGGTAGACGTTCGCCGCCGTGAAGATCGTGGTGACGAGCGCGCCGAGAATGAGGCCGCGTATCGTGAGCTCTCTGGCGTTCAAGGGCGGTGATGATACTCGCGGCGTGTGGCAGAAAACATGGAAACGTTGTCATTGTGCCAGGGAGGCGAGCGGAGCATCCTCACGGTACGATGTTCATCGGCCATTACGGTGTGAGCTTCGCCTCGAAGAGCGCCGATCGATCCATCCCGCTTTGGGTGCTCTTCATCGCGGTTCAATTGCTGGATGTGGCCTGGGCTCCCTTCGTGCTTCTGGGCATCGAGAAGGTACGGATCGTACCCGGGATCACTGCGTCCAGCCCTCTCGATCTCTATTACATGCCCTACACGCACAGTCTGATCGCGGCCCTGCTCTGGTCCGCGGTCGCGTTCGGCGCGTACCGGCTGCTGGCGCCACGCGGCGGAAGCAAGGCGGCGCTGATCGTCGGTGCCGCCGTCCTTTCCCACTGGGTTCTCGATCTCCTGGTCCACAGACCCGATCTTCCTCTGTATGACAACACCGCGAAGGTGGGTTTCGGCCTCTGGAACTACCCCGTGCCGGCTCTCGTCCTCGAGATCGCGATGCTGTTCGGCGGCCTCTGGATCTATCTGCGGACTGGTCCGGGTCGGCGCACGTCGATGATCGTGTATGGCGTCATCATGGTTTGCATCCAGGCGTACATCAACTTCGGCCCGCCGCCGGCGTCGGACAAATCGGTCGCAATGACCGCGCTGGTGGCGTACTTCCTCTTTGCGCTGGTCATTGGGATGCTCGAGCGCCCTCGGAGCCGCCCCGGGTGACCTCGGGCTCCGAGGCGATCGCCTATTCGTCTCTCAGCGAATCCACCGAGGCGAGGTTGCGGATGCGCTGGTGCGGGGGCAGCAACAGCCCCACGACCAGACCGCACCCGAAGCCTCCGACATGGGCGTGGACATCGGCGTTCACGAGCACAGGCAGGAGAATCAAGATGAACAAGGGAACGTACACGCGCCAGACCTTCCACTGCTGGGCGTAGTTGAAGATGCGACGCCGGCGGATGACGAAGGAGACCGTGCACCCGAACAGGCCCAAGATTGCCCCGGACGCCCCAATGCTGAGCGGCGGCGCTCCGTGGCCGGCGTACGACACCCAGGCAGCGCCCAATCCCGTGACCAGATAGGCCGCAAGCGTCCAGCCCCCGCCTGCCAGAAACTCCACCGCGCCCGAGGCGACGAGGAGCGCGATCATGTTGCTGGCGAGGTGACCGGGTCCCGCATGCAGGAAGATCGTGGGTAGGAACCAGCCGTAGGCATGGTCTGCGCGAACGGCGCCCCACCACACGTCGGCCCCATGGCGGAGGTTCACGCCGTAGTCTCTACCCCACGTGAGGAGGAGGGCGGCGGCGACGGTCAGGTTGATGGCGAGGAGCAGCTCGGTCGCGGAGAGGCCGCGCTTGGGGAACAGAACCTCCCCGAGCTCTGTCTTAGCCCCCAGGCTTCACCTCCGCGCCCGTCCCGGGCTCCATCTCGCCGGTCCCGATCGGCACGCGGACGATGAGGTAATCACCAGATTTGTCTCATCGGTGATTTGCCCCGCGCCGAGCTCAATCTGGAGATCCAGCTTCAGCTCCCAGCGTCCTGTCTGCTGCGGACGAATCGTCAGGACCCAGCTACGGTCCGACATGGGACGCGCCGAGTAAGGCGAGATCTGCACGCGGCGGAGCGCGTCACCCGAGACCCACGCCACCCCGGGCGGGAATTCCACTCGGACGGTCCCGACCGCCAGCGAGTCGTACTGGGGGGAACCCCAGACTCGAACGAGGATCGAAGTCTCCGTCAGGTAACGCAGCGCCCCCATGAAGTAGGCGGAAACCCCGGAGTCCGGTCTCACGCCGGGCCGAGGCGGAGGAAGGGCCAGCGCCCCCGTCGGACAAAGTGGGAGGATGGCGCCCGCGAGGAGCGCCAGGAGAATTCCGGCTCGGCGCGTCGCCCGGCACGTCAGGCTCACATCGTTGCCTACCCCGGTCCGCGCGAATCACTCCGGTTCTCGCGATGCGTCGCCCCGACCGCATCCGCCCAGAGAAGCATCGTCCGTCCCTCCGACCGGGATCCCAGGTAGGTGTGGCGGCCCTGTGCAAGCTCCCGCGGGCCGTGGTAGGGAGTTCCATCAAGGAGTCCCGTGGCGCCGCCGCGCTCGCAGATCACGGCGTAGCGCTGCGGGACGCCGATCTCGAATGCCGCCGCGGTCGATCCGTCCTGGGGACCGAGCGTCTGCCCGAGGACCCGCAGCGCTCCGAGCGGGACGTAGTTCGCGTTCAGGAATGCGCGGCCGCGCTGGGGAAGCTCCGGCGTGTCCGCGACGGCCACGGGCGTTCGCGTCGCGATCAGCCTCTCGGGGATGTCGTCGCGAATCAACCCGTCCGCGATGCGTGCCTGGGTGATCGTCTCCAGGGCAAAGTAGAAAGGACGCTCGCGAAAGATCGTCTCACCTTTCAGGTCCATCACCATGTCGCCCGGTCGCGTGAGACGGAGAACCTCGCTCAACAGGGAAACTTCATGCTCCGTGTCGTTCCTTTGCCAGACCGACTCGACACGCTGGGTCCAGGCGATCTCCAGGGCGAGCGCCGCGGCCGGCGCGAGCGACGCCGCTCGCACGAGGCCGGGAACACCGGGACGCCAGGTCCTCGCCCCGCCCGCCAGGTCGAGGAGAAAGGGAGCGACGGAAACGGCCGCCATGGGTAGAAACGGAAGGGCGTCCTGGCGCGTGATCAGCGGCCAGATTCCATGGAGCGCGGCGTAGTAGACGCCCGCAGTCAGGAAGAGAAGCGCTCGCTTGCCGCCCAGGAAGGGATCGTCGGCGCGCTCGAAGATGCGTCGTCCCACAATCCAGAGAAAAGGAAGCGCCGCGAGCGGGATGAGCGCCCGGTACGCGCCTTCGCGCCAGAGCCCCAGTTTCGGAACCAGATTATGGGAGAGGGTGCCGTAGAGCATGGGCTTCAACGCGCCATGCGAGGCGAAGAAGGCGACGAGGAGCGCCGGCACGAGGAGGACGCCTGCGAGCGTCCAGGCGCCCCACGCCCCAAGCGACGAGAGACGCAGCCTGACGCCCCGCGCCCGGAGCAGGAACAGAGCGGCGGCTCCCGCGGCCCCCAGAGACGCGATCAACAACGAGGTTTTCATCGAGGTCCCCAGAGCGGCGCCGAGCGCCAAGCCGAAGAGGAACCCCCGGGCTCGCGTCAGAGGCCCTGTGAGGAGGATGGCCATGGCAGCCATCCAGAGCACGGCCCAGAGGAGATCGGTCCGGTACTCCACCGAGGCGAGCATGAAATCCGGAACGAGCGCGCAGAGGGCGACCGCCAGGAAGGCAGCCTGGGTGGAGAAGAGCTTCCTTGCGATGACCCAGGCCAGACCGAGCACCAGGGCCGCGAGCGGCAGCATCAGAAGGCGTGCCAGGAAGACGATGTCGGGGCGCTCGCCGATGGCCCGGAGGGCGGGAGCCATGAGCATGCTGAAGAGGGGGGAATGATTGTCGAAGACGTCGCGGTAGGGAAGGAGTCCCCGCACCCACGCCCAGCCGACGTGGAGATGCTGGGGCTCGTCTGTGTTCACGCGGTGGTGGACGACGTAGACGGCGTGAAGCGCTGCCGCCGCGGTCAGCGAGACCGCGATCAGCACCCCTCGGGGACGCTTAGGCTCCGTCGCTGGACGGGACCGCATGGAGTCGGCGCGGGATCTGGCTCCCCAAGGTCGCGCTCGGTAGTGCCGAGACCGGCACCGTCCTCCACCCAACGGGATCGAAAAACCCAAGCCGCCGCAGCGAAGGACAATCGACTTTGACGTACATCGCCGCCGGCCGAAGAGAGGATGGCAAGGGGAGAACGAGCTGGATCCGGGTCCGGAGCACCTGACCGAAGCCCTCGGCCAAGGGCTCCTGCGTGGACCCGGTCAGGATGGGCACCGGCCCCGTGGCTCCCGGCACGTCCACCCGCCACCGCTCCATGGCCCCGTGTTCGGTCTGGATCGCGATCGCGATGTTCCTCCGGCCGAGGCTTGGCCACCCCGTCTTCCCCAGCGTCAGCACCAATCTCCCCCGCCTGATCCGGCACATCCGGATCGCGTGTCCTTGGTCCCGGATCCCGGATCCGACGAGCGGGAGAAAGGGCTCCTGGGCGGCCGCGAAACGGAGGAGCGACCGGCCACGCAGCGGGAGTTGGGTGCGGTGGGTCAGGATCGCCCGCCGTTTTCGCTCGAGCTCGGACTCGGTCAGACGAAGCGCGATCGGCATCGAGTGCCTCGCGGGTCGTCGCGCGTCATGGACCAAATAGTGAAGACGGACCGGCTCGAGGCCGTCCAGGGACGCTCTTGCCAAGGCCGAGGTTGTCAGGACTCCGAGCGCCCCATGGTCGGGGTGCCGATCGGCTGGATGAGGCTCGATCAGAATGGACGGCTCGAACCCAGTCAGCTCCTGGACGAGATCGTTGATCAGGGGCTCCGGCTCGGTCATCAGGAGATCGAACAGACCCTGGTCGGGATAGCCGAGAAATCGCGCGCATTCCTTGTCGAGGCCGAGACAGGAGAGCGCGGTCACGGCCTCCGCCCGCCGCCTGCTTCCCCAGCGCAAGCGGTCCGCGGGCGAGAGTCGCCACCGGCGTTCCACGGCGCGCTGTGCCCATGGATTGTTTTCGCCGTCGGTGAGGAAAAGCACCCTCGTCCGGCCTCCGACCGAGCGAGCGCGCTGGAGTACGCCGGCGGTCGCGAGCGATTCATCGTCCGGGTGCGGTGCCAGGACCATGACCCGGTCTGTGGGGCGAATCTCGAAGGAATCCATCGTATGAGTCTGCGGATGGGACCTTAACGAACAGCCAACAATACGGCAAGGCAACAATGGGGCAACTTCACCCGCACGTGCCGTAGCGGTCGTAGGCCACCCGGTCGTAGACGAGATCGAGCGTCGGCACGAGCCGGACCTCGACGCCGCCGAATTTGCGCTTGAAGACGCTGATGTTCTGCCAAGCGTGATCGGGCTCGCCGGGAGGAGCGACCCCCCACAGGTCGTACCACTCGCAGCCCATCGCCTTCGCCCGCATCATGATCTCGAAATGGAGAAGGTACGGCGCCATGAGCTCGCGACTCGCGGCCAGCGAACCGCCAAAGAAGTAAGTGGCGCGCGAGCCGAGATACACAACGACAGCCGCGGCGATGCGCCTCCCCCGGTGCTCCGCGAAGAATACCGTGCCTTGCCCGAGGGCTGCGAGCTTGCGGGTGAGTCCTTCGAAGTATGCCCGGGGCTTGGGCTCGAGACCCTGTCTCCGGGCCGTTGCCTGGTAGATGCGCAGGAAGCTCGCAAGGCCGCGTCGAGAGTTGTCCTCGATGACGACAACGCCGTGCCGCCGCGCGACGCCAATGTTATACCTCCCTTTGGGTTTCATCTGTGCGAGGATCGCCGGCTCCGGCGGGCGCAGGTCGATGCACAGGGTATCCCGCGGCTCCATGAAGCAGTCCTTGAAGGCTGGAACTGCTCGAAACCCCTGCACGAAGTCCGGCAGGCTCTGCCAGCGGGGCTCGATCCTGAGATGGCTGACGGTCCGAGGATCGGTCCGCCGCCGATCCTCGATCGCCTCGAGGACGGTTGCGAACACCTCACTGGCGGCCCGCTCCCCGGCCGGCAGCACCGGCCCTTCGGGGATGTAGTAGAAGCAGTGCCCAGGCGCATATTCATAGGTCAACACCACGGCTCCCCCGAGGATCGCTCCCCGGTTTCTCAGCACGACGCCGAAGTTCCCGTAGCCGGCCTCGACACGAAAGTCGGCCCACCATGAGGACTGCATGAAGCCGGTCTCGGAGAGCGATACCAGGAATGCGTCCCAGGCCGACCAACCGTTGGTCGCGGAGGGTGGGGCCGGCTGAGGCAACGTGGCGTTCGTCATCACAGCACCGGGATCTCCCCCTCTTCGGCGTCGAAGCTCACCGTGACCTGATGGAGGCGTTGCTGCACCGTCATGACCTTGTGCAGGTCCGGGTCGAAGTAGTCCCGGAGCATGGGGGGCCGCGGGGAGCTCAGGTACAGGTCGGGGTCGCGCTGCAGAGCCGACGATCCGACCACTTCGAGCTCTTCACGCGAGCTTGCGTGTTGGATGATGCACGGCACGCGGGTAATCCCTCGCTTGCGGAGAAGGTAGGCGCGATGGCTGCCGTTGCGGAGGATCAAACGGCGCTCCGCATACACGGCGTTGAGAAAGTTGGAACCGAAGCCCACCGCGATCCCCACAACGCCGACGAGGACGCCGGGATGCGGGGTGTGGGGGATGTCGTGGGCCTCCAGGGGCATGATGCCCAGGAAGCGCAGGTCGTTCGACGGTGAGACGAACACGAACTTATCCCGCAGTGTGCGCGACCATCGAACCGGTGGGAGGGCGTGATCGTAGGGGAGGCAGAACCGGAAGATCTGTTCCCGGCTCAGCTCGGGAGGCAGCTCGCGTTCCAGCCGCGCGACGTGACCCAGGTCGATGTGCTTCTGGTAGACGACGACCCGCTCCAGGTCCACCAGCGCCACTTCGGTCGGCACGCTGTTGAACCCATGACGGATCATCGGATCGCGGAGCAGATCACTCAGGAGCGGCGTGTACTCAGGTCCCATCCGGACGATCGGCGCATCATCGGCCAGTCCCGCCTCGTCCCGCTCACGGGTGTGGAGGACACGGTTGGCCGCGTTCCATTCGTCGATCAGATCCGCTTCCGCCGGTGGATCGACCGCATGCCTCCGCACATGACGGAGGAACTGCTTGAGCGTGGGTCGCCCGATGAGATACAGGCCCTTCTCCCGGAGCTCTGGCGCACCGTTACCGTTCGGCTCGACGGCCGCCTCCGACGGGGGCGGCGCCTGCTCTGCTTCCCGCGCCGGCGTGGACGTTGGGTTGAGCGGTTCCGTTGAGTGGACCGTCCCGGACCCGCCGGTCACCATCATGACCAGAGATCCACTTTGAAGGTTTGCATGAAGCGGCGGCCGATCAGATCAAGAACGCGATGCTGTCCGCATGACACCTTGGCCCGCCCGGTCATCCCGGGCAGAAGGAGCCGGGAGTGGTTGTCGATGCGACTCGTGACGAGGAACATCTTGGCCGCGGCGGAGCGCGACCCGGAGGAGGAGGTGGGCAACGCCATCGTCTGACTGGCGTCGGCGGCTACCGCGATGGAGGTTACCACCCCCCGAAACGCGACGCCGGGATGGGCGCGGGTTCGCACCTCGATCCGCTGGCCCGGACGCACCTCCCCGATGTCCCTCTCCGAGACCATGATCTGCGCCACGACGGTCTCGATGTCGTAGACCTTCGCGATGAGGCCGCCCGTTGGGACGTATTGCCGCACCATGGCGCGCAACTCCCTGGAAGGCGTGGCCACGACACCAGCGACCGGGCTGACCACGGTCAGCCGGCGGGTCTCCTCTGCCAAGTGACTCTGGCGAGTCTCGAGAGCCTCGACCCGCGCACGCGCGGCTTCGATCTCCTCTCGCCGCGTTCCCGCAAGCAGGACGTCGAGTCGGCGCTGGGCCTCGACCTTCTCGCCCTTGGCCGCGCTGGCGAGCGCCTCCGTATCCTCGAATTCGCGACGCGACACCAGCTTCAGCTCGAACGCCTGCGCGACCCTGGAGGACTGGGAGCGCGCATAGGCGGCTTGGTCGGCTGCCCTGGCGAGCGTCGCGCGCGCGACCGCGATTTCAGCGGCCGTGGGGCCCGCCTCGAGCTTCTGGAGATTCGCGTGCGCCTCCCGGATTTCGGCCTCCGTCGTCTGGAGGTCGGAAAGCAGCGTCTGATCGGACAGCCGCGCGATCAGGTCGCCGGCCCTGACGCGGTCGCCCTCGTCCACGACAACTTCGTCGACGACGCCCGCGACCCCCGCACGCACGTCGGCGTTCTCGACCGGGAGCACGCTCACCGGGCCGGACACCCGAAGTTCCACGCGGCCGAATACAAGTGCGAGGAGGGATACCCCCACGGCTCCCGCAATCACCAAGCGGCGTCGCTCCGTCCAGAAGCTGCGGGAGGAGCGTGGCTTCTTCTCAGGCTCGTTCCCGCTCTCCGCGTCGGGAGCGGAGGTCGGCTCGTCGGGATCATCGTCAGGCGTCCCTTTTCCCATGAGACCGCGGATACGGCTGCGGAACCGCGATCCGACCATGGCGCCGAACAGCGCGAGCGCGACCGGCTGGCCTTTCCCGATCAGAATCCCGCCGGCCTTCATCGTCATGAAACCCAGCAGTGAGAACGAATAGACGGTCGCGATGGCCCCGTAGGTCAGATAGACGCGACGCTCGCGGGGCGATGCGGTTGTCTCGAGGGGATCGCTCGATCCCATCAGTCGTTTGATCAAGCTCCCGACGTAGCGGAACGACTTCCGTCTCAGGTTGGGGATCTCGAGGAAGTCGCTCAGAAGGTAGTATCCGTCGAGCTTGATCAGCGGGTTGAAATTCACGAGGGTCTTGACCCCCGAGCCGATCATGACGAGCAACGCGATGTAGCTGATCCAGCTATCCGCCTCGGTGACCTGCCATGCAAACACCGCCAGGGCCCACAGGAAGAGCTCGAAGTAGGGTCCCGCGAATCCCACCCACATCCGCTTCGCCCTTTCTGGAAACAGCCAGGCATCGCTCACATTGCAATAGCATGCGGGGGCAAAGTAGATGAGCATGAAGCCCACCTCGCGAACCTCCCCGCCGAAGTGACGGCACGCCATGCCGTGGGCGAATTCATGCATCGACACGAGGATGAACAGGACCGCGATGAGCGTCGGGATGGCCGAGGGGAAGCTGACGCGGGTGAGGTCGCCTCGAAACGAGGTCCAGGACATGGCCAGGGTGGCTGCGGCCAAGACGATGACCGCCGCCGAGAAGGTCATGAATCGGCGCGTGAAGAAAAACCGCGCGCGGGGAAGCAGCCAATCGAAGAGTCGCGTCGGATCGAAGACCGGCAGCCGAAGGTACAGTAGATTTCCGCGCACCCGCCCGCCCGAGTGGCCGCGATCCCGCCGAGGGGCGCGGTCGGTCTCCAGCAGACGATTCTTGTCCAGCTTCTGCACGAAGATCTCGAGCGCGCCGTCGGGAAGCGGGGCACCGAATCGTGACTCGGCGCGCCGCCGGATCTCCTCGAGGGGCGCGACGCCGTCGAGCTGCTGAAGAATGAAGTCCTCGACCTCTCCGAACCGATAGAAGTCGCCGCTCGCGGGGTCCTTGACTACAACGAACACTCCCCGCGGGGTTTGCTGTCGACGGACGATCAGGTCATTCCGCAATCTTGGCGGAGAGGGCGTTGCGGCCCCGCCGGGCATGCGTGGAACCCCCCAGTCTGCTCGCGACCACCTGGCGCCTGGCTGGCCAAGCGCCGGTGCGCGGTCCCCGAGAATAAGTTGGACCCGCGTCGCGAATGCCTGTCTGAGCCGCAGTCGGAGGCTACCCTTCCAACCGAACGGGCAGCCCCGCCGGCCCAGCGACCGCACGCCCTTCCCTGGGACCGGTGCCTTCGCGACGCGGGGTCTCTAGGCAGTTACGAGCTAATTGCTCTTCGACCCCTTGGATCCGTGGCTTCCGCTCTTGGAGCCATGGGAGCCATGGGAGCCATTGGAGCCATTGGAGCCTTTGGAGCCCCCGCCGCCGCAGCTAGCCACCCCCCCTGGGGCGATGCGCTGTTCGAGCTTCTCCAGCTCTAGGTTGAGATGTCTCATCAGTTCTCACCTCCTTTCGGGATGCCTCAAGGACGGGCCAGCCGGGATGAGTCGGCCGGCCATCCCCTTCAGCGCCGACAGCCGTGACCTAGGAATTCACGCTTCTACGGGGTCAAGGCGCGGCGCGATGCCGTTACGCATCGGACGTGCCATGAAATCCACCGGTCGCCCGCCCGACTCAAGCGCAGGGATGGCCGAGGCTGGAGCGCGGGAGTAGCGGGGTAGAATCGGCAAAAAATGCGCCAGTATTTCAAATCCATTGTAGGAATTACTCGTGTGAGGGCGGAATCGGGGCGCAGGGAACATCGGCCCCGGAGAGCGAAGAATCGCGGTCTAGGGCCTGGCCTGATAGCTGACGACCCAGTTGCGGACGATATCGGAGTCGAGGAACGTCAGGTTTCCCAGGCGGAACATGGAGTTCGACGGCTTCGTCTTGACCACGAGAATGGACAGGGCCAGACCAGGAACCCAGCGGCCGGCGCGGCGAGAACCACTCAAACTGATGCGATCGTGCTTAGGCACAGGATGTTGAGCCCTTCGGATCGATGGAAGTGCAGGGTTGTGCTGGCCATCCGAAGATATTTCGAGCGCGAATGATTATAGGTGAACCGACATCGTGAAGCCAAGGCCCCCGCGCGGGAGCGCGCCAGGACTTCCCGCGCATTCACGACCGCGCATTCACGCAAGACTCTTCTTCGGGGAAGTAGGCGACTTGGAAAGGGAAGGCTCCGACCTTGGAGATCGGAGCCTTCCGAGCGCGAGCCGAATTTTGATGCAACAGCCTTACTGCACCCAGATCACGTGCGTGACTAGCTTGTTTCCACCACCGAGATCTCGTTCGTAGACATCCGGACGGCCGTTCGCGAAATCGACGGGCCTCCCCCAGGAACTCTCATTGTCCGTATCCTCGTCCACGTTCTGCCCGACCGAGGCTGAAGCGCCGGGGGCGATGGCTGCGGCGCCGTCCGAGTGTCCGTAGATGATCACCAGCTCGTCGTAATCGTGCTGGTTCGGTTTCGTGTTGTTGCTGGGGTCTGCTGAATAGTCCATGCACGAGCCTCTTCCGCAGGCGTCGAGCAAATCAGGATTGTTGAAGTTCTCGTCCTGATGGGCGAGACCGAAGGTGTGCCCGACTTCTTGATCCATCACGAAGCTGCGCCAGGCGGGCGTGTTGTACTGGGGCGTATTGAAATAAGTATCGTTCACCTTGACGGTGCCCTGGGTGATGTGAAGACCGGTGACCCAGATCTGGGCGATGCCGAGCCATCCGTTGTTGCCGTAGGTCGAGTTACACACCTCAACCCGTCCCGCGGTAGGCCTGCACTTCCTGCCGCCACTGCCGCCCGACGTCACGCTGCATCGTATTGGATTCTGTGGGTTATTGCAGGCGCCGGACGTGATGCTCCAATCCGACCCCGCCGTGGTCAGATAGGGTGTCCAGTTGGATGTGAGGTTATTGCCAAGCGTGACGGTGAACGGGTTGCTGGGTCGGCTCCAGTGATAGCCACTCCAAGAATGGGTGGCGCTCGCAGGGCCCGCAGCGATGAAAAGCGCTCCAGAAATGGCCGCAAAGGTGAACAGTCTGAACATTCTCGACACGGGGAACCTCCTCACGGAAATCTGTCAGAAGTCTCGGTTTGACGTTGGGATTGCCGTCGGCTCGCGTTGTGACAACGGCCTGATGCGCCCTTCTGCATCACTTCGCACGGATGCCCGCTTCATTACCTCCTTCCCGCGACGATGGTGCGCCGGCGAAGCCAGGGGCATGTTCGAGGTTGGGGCGCGGATTCTACTAAGGGAATGCTGCGGAGGCATATAGGAGAATCCCGGATTTTTGTGTCAGACAACGCTGGACAGCGATACGTCGCGGGCGGTACCTAAGTCGTTCTTCTGATTTCGGATATGATGAGCTTGCGTTCAGACAGGGCCGTCAGCCACAATCCGGTTCTCCTCCCGAAATCCCCCTTTCAATTGAACCGGACCGGTGGAGGTTATCGCTCCAATGAGACTCGCCCGAATCTCTGTAGCGCTTTGCGGACTACTGCCCATTCTTTGGTGCTCCCCCCTGCCAGCCCTCGCTGCCGGGAATCCGATGACCCTCGTCGGCGCTCTGGCTCCTTGGCCGGCGGGGCAGTACTCGAACGTCGCGGCCGACGCGTCGCGCCACGTCGCCTACCTCGGTTCTTTCGACGATCAGGGCGTCGCGGTGATCGACACGCGCGACCCCGGGAACCCGGTCCTGACCGACCACCTCTTCACCCATATCACGAGCGATCTCCTGACATCCGATTCCGCCGATCTCGATCGGGTCGGCCATTACCTCGCCGTGAGCCACCAGGCCTGGTCCGGCCCCGGCGCGTTCGAGGGGATCAGCGTCTACGACATAGGCGGAGATCCCTACCACCCGGCGCTCTTACGCCGGATAGCCATTCCCGGCGGCGTGCACACCGTTCAGCTCGATCCCGAAGTGGATTCCGGCCGGCCATACGCCTACGCGAACAGTGAAGGTAATTTCAAGCTCACGATCGTGAACATTCTGACGGGCGCGATTCTGAGCGAGTATGCCTCGAGCGAGGGGATCGGCTGCGTTCCACCACCTCCGAATTGTCAGGGTTTCAACTTCGCCCATGAGGGATTCATCCAGCGGCACCCGCGCAGCGAGCGCGTCCTCGATTACGTGAGCTATTGGGATAGCGGGCTGCGCATCGTGGACGTGACGAATCCCGCCACCCCAATCGAAGTGGGAGCTTTCGACTACAACTTCCTTACCAACGGGCTCCGGAGCGCCCACTACGCCGCCCCGACGCCGTCAGCGAACTGGGTCTATCTGGAGGATGAGCTCGGTCTCCTCGAAACAGGAGGCGTGCACGTCCTCGATACGAGCGCATGCGACGGAACCACCTACTGTATCCCGGCGCTCGTGGGCGAATGGCACATCAAGGGCCACCCCGTGCAGGGCGCCGCGCTCAATGCGTTGATCCACAGCGGCAAGTTCACCAATGCTTTCTTCGCGGCGTTCAAACGGGCCTTCACTTACGACGCGCACAACCTGGACGTACGGGGCGAGAACGAGCTGTTGGTCGCGAACTACGCCATGGGCATCCGGCTCATCGACACGAGCGACAAGACCGCTCCGGCGGAGGCTGCGTTCTACCTCCCGAACGCGAACGAGAGCGTGGCCTGCAAGCAAGATTGCGGTGCCAACACGCGTCAAACGTGGGGTTCCTATTTCGGCTCGGACGGGCGAATTTACGCGAGCGATATCGGGAGGGGATTCTTCATCGTGGAGGAGCGCATTCGGGGCGGTGCCAGCGGCGCCGCTTTGGCGGGGCGCCTCCCAGCGGGCAGTGGCAGCGTGGAACAGAGCGCCAGTGCGGGCGGAAGCACCGCGGGTTTGCGCCTAAGCGCCGTTTCAGGATCCGGCGCGGGGTTCGCCTTTTCGCTGACAGTTTCGCGAGAGGGCCCCGCGCGGATCGCCGTCTACGACATCCAAGGCAGGCTCGTCTCGGCGAAAAACCTCGGCGTACTTCCCGCGGGACAGCATTCTGTTTCGTGGACGCCCCAGGTCACCGATGGCCGCGCGCCGTCGAGGGGGATCTATTTTGCCCGCGTTGAGTCAGGCGCAGAGGGGGCGACGATCAAGTTCGTCCACTAGAAATTGCACGGGAGAGGGCCCCGGCGCGGCACGCCGGGGCCTTCCTGTATCTCCGCGTCACTGCGTCGAAAACGGCTCAGCGCGATCACGACCTTGAGTCGGCGCTCCTCCTGGCTCCTGAGAAGAGTCGTGGCCCCTGGTGTTTCGGCGTATCCTCGGCGCAATGATCGGAACCACCCTTTCCCATTACCGCATTCTCGAGCCGCTCGGCCAGGGCGGCATGGGCGAGGTGTACCGCGCGCACGATCTGCACCTCGACCGCGACGTCGCGATCAAGGTACTCCTGAGCGGCGCGCTTGCGGACCCCACCGCGCGGGACCGATTCCGCCGCGAGGCGCACGTCTTGTCCCGCCTCTCGCACCCCGGCGTTGCGACCATCTTCGACTTCGACACGCAGGACCGCCTGGACTTCCTCGTCATGGAATACGTCCCGGGAGGCACGCTCCAGTCTCGATTGGGGGAGGGTGCCATGGGGCTGGACGAGTTGATGCGTCTCGGCGCGGAGATCGGTGACGCACTCGAGGCCGCGCACCGTCTGGGCTTCCTGCATCGCGACCTGAAACCCGGAAACGTCGTGCTGACGGCGACCGGGATGCCGAAGATCCTCGATTTCGGCCTGGCCGGGCTCTTGCACACGTCCCACACCGCCACCGACCTGACGCGGGCCGGGGCGGTCTTCGGCTCGCTCCCCTACATGGCGCCCGAGCAAGTGCGCGGCGAGGAGGGGGATTCCCGCACCGACGTTTACGCGTTCGGCGTGATCCTCTACGAGATGGCGACGGGCCGCCGGCCGTTCCAGAAGGACCGGCCGGAGGCCTTGATGTTCGAGGTCCTGCACGAGGCGACGCGTCCCGCGCGCTCTCTTCGGCCGGAGATCCCGCCTGAATTGGACCGTCTGATCGAGTCCTGCCTGAGCAAGGACCCGGCGCACCGTCCTTCCTCCGCCGGGGCCGTGAGCCTGACGTTGAGGCGCATCCGGGAGCCGGCGAGGCGTGATTCGGAGCCGGCGCCGGACGTCATCCGTTCGCTGGCCGTACTTCCGCTCCAGAACGTTTCACGCGATCCGGCACAGGAATACTTCGCCGACGGTATGACCGAGGCGCTCATCACCGAGCTCGCTCGCGTGAAGGCGCTGCGGGTGATCTCGCGCACGTCGGCCATGAAGTACAAGGGGGTCCAGAGGGCTCTCCCGGAGATCGCTCGCGAATTGAACGTGGACGCCATCCTCGAGGGGTCGGCGCTTCTCGTCGGCAAGCGTGTGCGCGTCACGGTCCAGCTCGTCTCCGCGAAGGTGGAGGAGATGCTCTGGGGGGACCGCTACGACGGTGAAATCGAGGACGTCCTCGACATGCAGAGCCGCGTGGCGGAAACCGTGGCGAAAGAAATCGCGGTGAAGGTGACGCCGCGCGAGGCGAAAGAGTGGGCGGGAATCGCACACTGTCACAACGTGCGCGCCGGCCGAGGCATGGCTCCGCCGGCCGAGGCGAATGCCCAGGCTCGCGAGGCCGCGATGAAGGCGTTGGAGCTGGACGATTCCCTCGCCCAGGCCCATTCCGCGCTGGGCATTATTGCAGTGGACGAGGGGGATTTCCCCAGCGCGATCCGGTCCTTGCAGCGCGCCGTCGAGCTGAATCCCGGATTGACGAGCGCATACACCGGCCTCGGGAGCCTTTATTACTGCTCCGAACGTCACCGCGAGGCGCAGGAGATGATGCTGAAGGCGCTCAGCCTCGATCCGCTATCGATGATGATTCACACGTGTGTTGGGGACGCGTACTACTACGCCCGCGAATACGAGCGCTCGCTCGTCTACTACCGAAAAGCGGTCGAGCTGGATCCGCGCTTCGACGGCGCCCACACGGATCTTGCGCGCTCGCTCGAAGCACTCGGCCGCTTCGACGAAGCCCGCGGCCAATACGAGGAGGGGAGACGGATGAGCGGCGGCGTTGCCGGGCCCTCGTTCGGTCTTGGGCACCTGGAGGCCAGCAGCGGGAACGAGGCCGGGGCGAGGAAAATCCTCCAAGATCTGACCGAGGCGCGCTCGCGACGCGTCGTCTCGGCGTGGGGCATCGCCGCGCTCCACGCAAGCCTGGGTGACGTGGATGAAGCGTTCCGGTGGCTCGACTTCGCCGTCGACGAACACGCCACGGGACTCATGTTCCTGCGCGTCCACCCTCGTCTCGATCGAATCCGCCAGGATCCTCGCTACCGCGCCTTGGTCCGGAAGGTAGGTCTCGACGCCGTCTGAGGGAGGCTCGTTCCTCGAGGTTTCGCTCGCTCCGTCAGTCTTTGAGGATGAACGTGATCTTCATGTTCACGCGGTACTCCGTGATCTTCCCGCCCTCGATCCTCAGCTTCTGCTCCTGGATCCAAGCCCCTTTCACGTTCTGAAGCGTCTTGTTCGCGCGATCGATTCCGATCCGGGTGGCGTCCTCGAAGCTCTTGGTGGATGCGGCCGTGATCTCGGTGACTCTGGCGACGGACATGGCGGGTGCTCCTTTCTTTCAGGGGTTGAGGAACGTCGGCCGGGCGATGGTGGGGGCTTCTGGTGGACGCGTCAATGGCCGGCTGGGGTCAGGGAAAAGCTTCGGTTGTCGGCCCGGGAAGAGTACGCTCCAGGTTTCCCCATCCTATCTTCTGTCTCACGCTCGGGAGCCCTGTGGAAACCCTGATCGGGCAGACGATCGCTCACTACCACATCCTGGGAAGGCTCGGCGCAGGCGGGATGGGCGTCGTCTTCAAGGCGCATGACGAGCACCTCGACCGCGACATAGCCTTGAAGCTTCTGCCCGCAGAGACGGTCCAGAGCGAAACGGCACGATCGAGGCTCCTCAAGGAAGCCCGCACGTCGTCACGCCTCAGCCATCCACACATCTGCCACGTCTACGAAGCCGGCGAGGCGGACGACAACGTCTACATCGCCATGGAGCTTCTCGACGGCCGCGCGTTGTCGGAGTGCATCCCTCCCGACGGGTACCCCCTCGAAACCCTCGTTCGAATCGGGGCGCAAGTCGCCGAGGCCCTCGAGCACGCCCATGGCAGGGGGGTCATCCATCGAGACCTCAAGGCGAACAACGTGATCGTCACGGAGGACGGCCGGGCGGTCGTTCTGGATTTTGGCCTGGCCAAACGCGAAATAACGGAGGAGGAAGGCTCGTCCAAGCTCCTGGGTTCCACACCCACATCGACCGGCGTGATCATGGGCACGCCGGCGTACCTGAGTCCGGAGGTCTTGCAGGGAGAGCGTGCGACGGCCCAAAGCGATATCTGGTCCCTGGGCGTCGTTCTGTACACCATGGCCACGGGCACCCTTCCGTTCCACGGACGATCGATCGCGGAACTGGGCAGCGCGATTCTCAAGGACGCGCCGGCGCCGCTGCCCGACCGCGTGCATCCCGGACTCCAAGCCATCATCCAGCGTTGCCTCGCCAAGGAACCAAGCCAGCGATACAGGCTCGCGAGTGAAGTGCGCGCCTCGCTCCATGTGTTGCAGCCAGGCTCGGGTCCTGTCGTCCGGCGCGTGGGCCGGGACTGGGGGCGCCTGATCGTCTACGCCGCCTCGGTCTTGGCGACCCTGGTGACGGTAATCCTGGTTTCGGAGGCGATTCGCCGGCCCGGGCCGATCGGGAACGCTTCCTCCGGGGCCGGCATCCGATCGCTTGCGGTGCTTCCGCTGGCCAACCTGTCGGGCGATCCCCGACAGGAGTACTTTGCCGACGGCCTGACGGATGAGCTGATCGCCGATCTCGCATCGATCAAGTCGCTCAAGGTGATCTCCCGCACCTCCGCCATGCGTTACAAGGGCGCCAACAAGCCCCTTCCCGAAATCGCGCGAGAGCTGGGCGTGGAGGGGATCGTCGAGGGCTCCGTTCTCCGATCCAGCGACCGGGTGCGGATCAAGGTTCAGCTCATCGATGCCGCAAAGGACCGGCACCTCTGGACGCAGACCTACGACCGCGATACTCGGGACGTTCTGGCCATGCAGAGTGAGGTGGGTCGCGATATCGCCGAGAGGATCGACGTGGAGCTTGCTCCGGGTGAGCAGGGGCGCGTCACGAATCCGAGGCCGGTCAACTCCCAGGCCCAGGAGCTCTATCTCCGAGGGCGGTACTATTGGAACAAGCGCGACAAGAATGCGCTCGTACAGGCCCTGGACCATTTCGATCGCGCGATCCGGATCGACTCGACGTACGCCGTCGCCTACGCCGGATTGGCGGACACGTACGTTCTCATGCCTCTGTATGCGGACAGCTCGCCCCAAGAGAGCTACCCCCGGGCGAGGGCCGCTGCGCTCAAAGCGCTGAAGATCGACGAGCATCTCGCTGAGGCGCATGCTTCGCTGGGGCGCGTGAAGCTCTTCTACGATTGGGATTGGCCTGGGGCGGAGACCGAGTTCAAGCGGGCCATCGAGCTGAAGCCGAGCCTCTCGACGGCTCACCATTGGTATTCCATCTTCCTCCGGGACGTGGGCCGCCGCGAGGAGGCGATTGCCGAGGCGAATCGGGCCCTGGAGCTGGATCCGGTCTCGCTCATCATCAACGCGAATCTGGGGGACACCTTCTTCTACGCGGGGAAATTCGATCAGGCGGTGGCGCAGCACCGAAAGACCCTCCTTCTGGACGCGGGCTTCGCCGCGGCCCATCTCTATCTCGGCCGCGCCCTGGAACAGAAGGGGCTCCTCCAGGACGCAGTCGCCGAATTCCAGAAGGCGAGGTCCCTGGCGGGAACGGGCTCGTACGCCCTGGGAGATCTCGCTCGTGCCTACGCACGGGCCGGGAAGAGAACGGACGCGAAGGGGCTCCTGAACGAGTTGTCGGAGCGTTCCAAGCGGGGCGCAAGCCTGGAAACGGACATCGCCCTGGTCCACCTGGCACTGGGAGACCGGGACCAGGCGTTCCAGTATCTGGAACAGGCCTATCGGGAGCGATCGGGCCTGAACGATCTCAAGGTGGATCCAAGATTCGGATCCCTCCATGGCGATTCCAGGTTTCAAGACTTGCTCGTGCGCCTTGGGCTTGCGTCCTAGCTACCGGCTGCGATCCCGGAGCTAGAATCGGAAGTAGTGGCCGGCCCATAGCGTGAGGAAATGGAGCCGTTCGCCGCCCGTGCCCGCGCCGCTGGGGCCCGGACCGTCGAAATACCGAACCGCGACGTCGAAAGCGACCCTCGGGCGGAGGTAATACTCCACGCCCAGCCCACCCGTCCAGCCTACTCCCCATCCGGAGGACACGAGCTGGGTGTCGCTGTTCGGAATGCGCAGGCGCGACTCCCAGCCGGAGGGACCCGCGCCGGCGACCGCATAGGGCCGGAACAGAGCCTCCGGGGCGCGCAACACGAAGTTGGCGGTGATCGGGTACACGAAGAGCGAGCCTCCGGCTCCCTCGGTCCGTGGGAATCTCTGGTATCCCCCCAGGAACTCGATTCCTCCGAAGCGGGCCTTTGCCCAGAAATTCTTCCAGAGTGAAATGCCCGTGGATGAGCCGTACGGGCCCGCGAAGCCGCCCTGCGGGTAGCCCACGCTCACGCCGAGAATCGTGGAGCCGACCCCTCGCTCTGCCCAGCCGCTCCGAGGGACGAATCCCAGCCGCTCCAGATCCTTGCGGTCGAGCGTGCCCCTCGTGTCGTGGACGTAGCGTGGATGCCGAAAGGCGTAGAGGTAGTACCAGGGCTGGAGCAGGTCCTCCACATAGGAACGCACGGCGGGGATTCGCCTGATTCGATACCCGGGGTAGGTCAATCCCGGTCCAGCCCGGTTCCACCCCGCATTGAACGCGGGGCCGAACGGCGCCCTGTTTCCCACGTCGCCGGCGATCACATGAGAGCCCAGGGAAGGCGCGCTCGGGAATCCCCAACGCACGGGGAGGAGGAGCCATGCCCACTCCCTGAGGACTTCGGGTCTTCGGCGGTAGTCGATCCGGCCCGGGTCGGGCGTGAGAACGACCTGAAAGCGGTCGTGGGGGACGATTCGTGTGGAATCGTGACGGGAACCGGTCACACTCTCGGTGTGCCCCAACCCGGCGACCGCCTCCCATTCGCCCGGGTACGGGTAGTTGCCGTGCGAGCCCGAGTTCCGGTCGTGGGAGAAGAGGCGGGTGGGGTAGTCGAGGATCATGTAGGCGCGCCCGCCCACGTAGACCACGGGGTGGGTGCCGTCGGCGATCTCCGGGCGGTGATTTCCCTGAGGCAGGCTCGCGCTTCGAGCGTGGAAGAAGTAGTGCACCTCCTCGATGCCCGAACGATCGGCGCCGAGAACCACATTGATGTGCTCCCAGTCTCCCTCGTGGTCGGCGATGTAGTCGTTCATCGGATAGAAGTACCAGTACTGAACCACCACGCGGTTTCGTTCGTCGAGGAAGGGGTGGGCGAAGACGGTCGGTTGGCTCCACGCGGCGCTATCGGGTCCGCCCCGGAGCCCGGCGTAGGTCTTCCACCATTCACGAGGCTTCGTGCCGGGAAAGTTGAAGTACCAGACCTCGAGCAGCTCCGGGTCGCTCTGGGAGCGCAAACCCAATTCGACGAGTTGTGCCAGAGAGTCGAGGCTCAGCCCGCGAAAGGGGAGATCCTGGAAATCCTTGAGCTGATAGGGGGCCGCGCGCACTCGATCCAGGCGAAGGGTATCCGCGAAGAGAAGGGGATGGATCGGCAGGAGCTGGGCCCTTCTGCCATGGAGGCCGATGTTGTCACCCGAGGGCAGGATCAAGGTGGGAGCAAATCGCCGTACGAGCGCCTCCAGCTCGGCCCGGCGGGATTCGGCAATCCCGTCTCCTCGCTCGCATTCTTCGGCGGGACCGAAGAGCGAGTCCGCCGCGGCACGCGCCCCGACCAGAGGCGGCCTCTGATCGGCCCGGATCACGTCCAGGTAGGCGCCGCGCTGGTCCCGCGTGGAGGCGCATCCCGAGGCCGCGACCAGGAGCATGAGCGCGCGCAGCGACACGCTCGTGGAGGATCCACGTAGGCTGCTCATCATCGCCCAGACCCCCATCGCCGACTGGCTTGGCCACCGGAACGTCGCGATGGTAGTCCTCGCGGGCTTCGGGAGTCACCCCAGAAACGTGTACAATTGCCCTCGCGTGTCATTACGCTTCCGCAGGCCAGGAGTCAGGGGGTTCGGGGAGCTCCGGAACCAGATCAAAAGGCTCGCGAATTCGGGATCCGAGCCGGAGGGCGCCATTCCCGTTGAGCGCGAGATCGATCTCCGAAAAGAGGAGTAACGCAGGGCGGCGCCGGCCTGGCCCGGAAACGGGCCCTCTCCGGGGCGAGCTCCTCAGCGTCGAGCACCTCGAGGAGCGTGCCCGCGTGCTGGCCGCCAGCTACACCCTCGCGCGGAACCCCCGGCAGCGCCCGCTCCGCTTCCTGCCGCGCCTTCAAGAAAACGCACGGGTTCTTCGCAGGTCCTACCAGATCCTCGCGGCGGACGTGCGGCGCGGGGAGCCGGTGGCTCCGGCGGCGGAATGGCTTCTCGACAACTTCCACCTCGTCGAGACCGAGATTCTCGAGGTTCGCAAGAACCTCCCCCAGCGTTATTACCTCGACCTTCCCAAGCTGGCGGTGCGCGAGCTGGCCGGTATGGCCCGGGTGCACGCCATGGCCCTCGAATTCATCCGCCACAGCGACGCGCGCTTCGATCTGCACCGCCTGACCCGTTTCGTGAGCGCCTACCAGATGGTGGCGCCGCTCACACTCGGGGAGCTGTGGGCGTGGCCGAGCATGCTGAAGCTCTGCCTGATCGAGAATATCCGGCGCCTCACCGACGAAATCATGGAGAGCCGCCAGGGCGAAGCGGAAGCGGACCGCTACTTCATGGGCTTCGAATCGATCGGGCCGGGGGAGCCCCTGCCTCCTCTTCCCGAGAACCTGACCAACGCGTTCGTGGTCCACCTGGTCCAACGCACACGTGAGCTCGGCCCCCGCATCTCCGAGCTCCGGATCGAGCTGGAACGCCGGCTCAAGCTCGTGGGCTCGAGCGTGGACGATGCCGTGCGCACCGAGCACCAGCTCCAGACCATGGGGCAGGCGTCCATGGGCAACTCGATCACCGGTCTCCGGCTGGTCTCGACGACCGACTGGAATCGCGCGATCGAGAAGGTGAGCCTCATGGAACAGGTGCTCCAGCGCGATCCGGCAGGCGTCTACGGCAGGATGGATTTCCGAAGCCGGGATCGCTACCGGCAGGCCGTCGAGGAGCTGTCCGAGCCGACGGGGGAGGCGCAGCTACGCGTGGCTCTGCGGGCGATCGAGAGCGCCAGGCAGGGGGAGAAGCGCCCGGAGGATCCAAGCGGGCACATCGGCTACCACCTGATTGGCCCCGGACGCCGCGATTTCGAGCAGGATGTCGCGTACGTTCCCCGTCTCAAGCAGCGCATCCGCCGCTTCATTTTCAGGAACAACACCGCCCTCTATCTCGGATCGATCTCGCTCTTCACCGCCGCTGGCGCCGCCGCCGCCGTGGCCTATGCGTGGGGCCAGGGAGCTTCCGCGTCGCTCTTGGCCTGGGTCGGCCTGCTCGCGCTTCTGCCCGCAAGCGAGGCCGCATCCACGATCGTCCAGATGGGGGTGCACCGTGTCGCGAGGCCGAGGCGACTTCCGAGGGTCGAGCTCAAGAACGGCGTGCCGGAGGAGGCCCGCACCATGGTCGTGGTCCCCACGCTTCTCGCGAGCGCGGCGAGCGCGCGTGCGCAGATCGAGCACCTCGAGGTGCAGGCGCTGGGGAACGTGGATCCGAACCTTCACTTCGCGCTGCTCACCGATTATCCGGACGCGACCGAGGCCGAGCGGCCCCAGGACCAGGACATCCTGACGGCGTCAATCGAGGGCATCGAGGCCCTCAACGCGCGCTACGGAAACGGGCGGCGGGATCGTTTCTACCTGTTCCATCGGCCGCGGCAGTGGAACCCGCGGCAGGGCGTGTGGATGGGCTGGGAGCGAAAACGCGGGAAGATCGAGGAGTTCAACGCCTTGCTGCGCGGCGCCACGAACACCTCGTTCCACATCATGGTCGGCGACCGTTCGATCCTCGAGAAGGTGCGCTACGTCATCACGCTGGACGCCGACACGCGCTTGCCTCGCGACGCCGCGGCCGACCTGATCGGAATCATCCAGCATCCTCTGAACCGCCCGCATTTCGATCCCCGCCTGCGCCGCGTCACGGCGGGGTACGGAATCTTGCAGCCGCGCGTGAGCGTCACGCTCTCGAGCGCCGCCGGCTCGCTCTTCGCGCGGGTCTACGCGGGGCACACGGGGGTCGACCCCTACACCACGGCGGTCTCGGACACCTACCAGGATCTCTACAACGAGGGCATCTTCACGGGCAAGGGGCTGTACGTCGTCGACACGTTCACGGCGGCCCTGAAGGGCCGCGTCCCTGAAAACGCCCTCCTCTCGCACGATCTCTTCGAGGGCATCTACGCCCGAACCGCCCTGGTCTCCGACGTGGAGGTGGTGGACGACTTCCCTTCGAACGTCCTGGCCCACGCGAGGCGCCAGCGCCGGTGGGTTCGCGGGGATTGGCAAATCCTTGCCTGGCTCTTTCCCTGGGTGCCCACACGACGGGGCCTCGAGCGAAATCGCCTCCCGCTGATCAGCCGCTGGAAGATTCTCGACAATCTCAGGCGAAGCCTCATCGCTCCGAGCACGCTCGCGCTGCTCGCTTCGTCATGGACCTGGCTGCCGGGGTCCCCCTGGGCGTGGACGCTCGCGGTGATCGCCGGCATGGGGTTCCCGATTTACAAGCACGCGTGGCGCGGTTTGAGCGGACCCGCGGAGCATCAGCCGTTCGGGGTGTTCCTGCGCGACCTGCGCGACGAGCTGGCGACCGCGGGCGCGCAGGTGATCCTCCAGCTCACGCTCCTGGCCTATCACTCCTACGAGATGATCCACGCCATCACGCTCACGCTGGTGCGGTTGATGTTCACGCAGCGAAAGCTGCTCGAATGGGAGACCGCGGCCGCCGCGGCGGCGCGCTCTGCGGGCTTGACCAGCCGGGAGGGCCTGCGCGCGTTCGCGAACGGCATGTGGGCAAGCCCCGCGGCCGCGATCGCCTTGGGCGCCGCCACGATCGCGGCGCGCCCCTCGGCCCTCCCCGCCGCCTCGCTCCTCCTCCTTCCCTGGCTTTCGGCGCCGCTCGTCGCGTTCTGGCTGAGCCGCCCGGTGGTTCCGCGAACGATCGTCCTCAGCGCGCGCGACCGGGAATACCTGCGCGAGATCGCGCGGCGCACCTGGACGTATTTCGTGGGCTCGATGGACGAGACCGGGCATTGGCTTCCGCCGGACAATATTCAAGAGAAGCCCGCGCGCCTCGTGGCCGACCGCACGTCGCCGACGAACATCGGCATGGCGCTTCTGGCGATCTTGTCGGCGCACGACCTGGGCTTCATCGATCGCCTCGAGACTCTGGACCGAATCGACAAGACCATCACGGCGATCGAGAGCCTCGAGAAGCACGAGGGGCATTTGCTGAACTGGTACGACATCCGGAGCCTGGCGCCGCTTCAGCCGCGCTACGTCTCGACGGTGGACAGCGCGAATCTGGCGGGCGCCCTGCTCGCACTCGCAGAAGGATTGCAGCGGCTCGACATCGGGCTCGATCTCTCCGAGGAGGATCGCCGCCGTTCTGCCCAGCTGGCCGATCGCGCGCAAGCGATCGCGGACGCGATGAACTTCGCGTTCCTGTACGACCGGGATCGCCGGATTTTCTCCATCGGGTACCGGCTGGCGGATCAGGAGGGTCCGGGACGGCTCGATTCCTCCTACTACGATCTGCTCGCGTCCGAGGCCCGTCTCGCCAGCTTCGTCGCGATCGCGAAGGGGGACATCCCCCAGGAGCATTGGTTCCAGCTGGGGCGTGGTCTCGTGAGCGTCGGCGGGGTTCCGACCTTGGTCTCCTGGAGCGGATCGATGTTCGAGTACCTCATGCCGCTCCTCCTCATGCGGAACTACCCGGACACGCTGCTCCATCGTTCGTGCGGCGCCGCCGTTCGCGCACAGATCGCCCACGGGCGGGGACACGGCGTGCCCTGGGGAGTTTCCGAATCCGCGTTCAACGTCATGGACCGGCATGGGACGTACCAGTACAAGGCATTCGGCGTTCCCGAGCTCGGTCTGAAGCGGGGCTTGTCGGAGGATCTGGTGATCGCGCCGTATGCCACCGCCCTCGCGGCGATGGTCGATCCCACCGAGGCCGCGGACAATCTGCGGCGCCTGGCCAAGGAGGGAGCGGAAGGGGAGTTCGGGTTCTTCGAAGCGCTGGACTACACGCCGCGGGAGACCGAGAAGACCCCGGATCGCGAAGCGCCGGAGGGCCCGGTGGGTCCCACCCCGGTCGAGGCCTTCTTCGCGCACCACCAGGGTATGATCGTCGTCGCGCTCGCCAATGCGCTCCTGAACGACCGGATGGTGTCGCGCTTCCATTCCGACGCGCGGATCCAGGCGACCGAGCTTGCGGCAGCTCCTGCCGCGGCCTTTCGGTCACGCGGCAGCGCCAGGACGCGGTCTCGGACCCGGGCAGCCAGTTCCTGTACCTGCGCGACGTGCGAAGCGGAGCCGTCTGGTCGGCAACGTACCAGCCGATGCGCCGCAACCCGGACGGGTACCGGACGACCTTCTTCGCCGACAAGGCCACGATCCGGCATCGCGGCGAGGACATCGAGTCGCTGCTCGAGATCGCGGTCTCCACCGAGGACGACGTGGAGGTGCGCCGGCTCTCGCTCACGAACCTGAGCCCGTATCAGCGCGAGATCGAGGTCACGAGCTTCGCGGAAGTGGCGCTCTGGCCACCCGCAGAGGACCTGGCCCATCCCGCCTTCGGGAAGCTCTTCCTCGAGACGGAGTGCCGTCCCGAGACGGCTTCACTCCTCTGCGGACGCCGCAAACGGTCCTCCGACGAGCCCGGAGCGTGGGCCATCCACGTGCTCAGCCTGGAGGGGCGTCCCCAGAGTGCCGTGGAGTGGGAGACCGATCGCATGCGGTTCCTCGGGCGCGGCCGCGGACCCGAGGATCCGATCGCGCTCGACGGGCGGGCCCTGTCGGGGACCGTGGGCGCGACCCTGGATCCGATCCTGAGTCTCCGCCAACGCATCCGGCTCGCTCCGGGCGGGTTCGCGCGCCTCGCCTTCGCGACCGGCATGGCATCGGATCGGGACGCGGCGATCGCGCTCTGCATGAAATACGCGGACCCGACCTCCGCGCCGCGAACCTTTGCGCTTGCTGCGACCCAGCTCTCGATCTCGATCCGTCACCTGGGCATCTCGATCGACGAGGCGCAGCTCTACGAGCGGCTCGCCTCGCGCGTCTTCTACACGGACCGCTCGCTGGGGGCCCCGCCCGAGGTCCGCCGGAGCAACACCCTCGGCCAATCGGGACTCTGGAGTCACGGCATCTCGGGCGATCTTCCCATCCTGCTCGTGCGCGTGCTCGAGGGGGACGACCTCTCCCTCGTGCGCCAGGCGCTGCGCGCTCAGGACTACTGGCGGCTGAAGGGGCTGAGCGCCGACGTTGTCATCCTGAACGAGCATCCCGTGGGCTATCGCAACGAGATCCACGAGCAGCTCAACACCCTGCTCGAGGGAGGACCGTGGGGGGCGTGGAAGGACCGACCCGGCGGCGCGTTCCTCCTCACCGGCGACGGCATGAGCGAGCCCGACCGCATGCTCCTCTTCGCGGTGGCGCGCGCGGTGGTGAGCGGAGACCAGGGGACGCTGCAGGAGCAGCTCGATCGCCCTACTCCGGTGCCCGGATGGCCCGCGCCGCTCGAAGTCGAGAAGAGGCTCGCCGGAGCGCCCGAGCCGAATGGGCCGGCCGGCTCGGCCGACATCGAGGTCCCGGAGCTCAAGCTCTGGAACGGACGCGGCGGATTCACTCCGGACGGGAAGGAGTACGTGATCGTCCTGAAAGGCGAGGACGAGACTCCGCTTCCCTGGGCCAACGTGCTCGCCAACCCGCGATTCGGAACGGTCGTCACGGCGGCGGGCCCTTCCTACACGTGGGCCGGGAACAGCAGAGAAAACCGCCTCACGCCGTTCGCGAACGATCCCGTGACCGAGGCGACGGGGGAGGCGATCTACCTGCGCGACGATGAATCGGGCGCGGCCTGGGGAGCGACCCCGGGACCGATGCGCCGCACCGCGGAGAGCGGCCGGTGGATCGTGCGCCACGGCGCGGGCGTGACGCGCTACGTGCACCGCGAACGGGGCATCCGGCACGAGCTCGCGATCTTCGTGCATCCCTCCGATCCGGTGCGGTTCGCGCTCCTCACGGTGGCGAACCAGAGCGGCCGGCCGCGCCGTCTCAGCGCCTTCGGCTACAACGAGTGGAGGCTTTGCCCGCCGCGCGCCGGCGAGGAGCTGCACGTCTGGACCGAATCCGACCCCGATACCTCATCGCTCCTCGCCGAGAATCCCTATAACCAGGCGTTCCGGGGGGTCGCCTTTGCCCACGCGGGCCCGCTCGCATCGAGGACCGGGGACCGGATGGAGTTCCTGGGGCGGAACGGCACCCTTGCGCGCCCGGCGGCGCTCGGCCGCGTCCGTCTGTCCGACACCGTCGGCGCGGGGTACGATCCCTGCGCCGCGCTTCACGTCGCCGTCCCGCTCGCGCACGGGGAGACGCGCCAGATGGTCTTCCTCCTGGGCCAGGGCGAGGATCGCGCTCACGCTCTGCGGCTGGTTCGCGCGCACGGCTCGGCCCCGGCTGCCCTGGCGGCGCTCGGGGAAGTCGAGCGATCCTGGGACCGCCTCCTGGGCGCGGTCGAGGTCCGGACTCCCGACGACTCCTTCGATTTCCTGATGAACCGCTGGCTCCTGAACCAGTGCGTCTCCAGCCGCTACTGGGCGCGCACGGCCTACTACCAGCCCGGTGGCGCTTACGGGTTCCGCGACCAGCTCCAGGACGTGATGGCGCTCACGTTCGCGGCTCCCGATCTCTACCGCGAGCACCTCGTACGCACCGCCGGGCGGCAGTTCCGCGAGGGTGACGTGCAGCACTGGTGGCACGCCCACTCGGGCGCCGGCGTGCGCACCCGGTGCTCCGACGACCGCTTGTGGCTTCCCCTGGCGGTCGCTCGCTACCTCCATGCGACCGGGGATGCCACGGTTCTCGAGGAACGCGCGCCTTTCCTCGAGGCCCCGCCGCTCGAGCCCGGCCAGAGCGAGGCCTACGGGCATCCGTCGCTCGCAAGCGAGGACGGCTCGATCTACGAGCATTGCGTCCGCGCCATCGACCGGAGCCTGACGTCCGGATCGCATGGGTTGCCCCTGATCGGAAGCGGGGACTGGAACGACGGCATGAACCGTGTCGGCGTCCAGGGAAGGGGAGAAAGCGTCTGGCTGGGCTGGCTCCTCATCGGCGTTCTCAAGGAGTTTTCCGCCCTCGCCGAGACTCGCGGGGATGAGGAGCGCGCCGCGCGCTACCGGAGTGAGACGGGTCGTCTGGCGGCCGTCATCGAGCAGGCCTGGGACGGAGACTGGTACCGGCGCGGATATTTCGACGACGGCACGCCGCTGGGTTCCGCGCAGAACGACGAGTGCCGCATCGATTCCATCGCGCAGTCCTGGGCCGTGCTGTCCGGCGCCGCGGCGCCACAGCGGGCGGAGCGCGCCATGGATTCGGTACGAACCCACCTGATCCGCCGCGATGCTCGCGTCGTCCTCCTCTTGACGCCGCCCTTCGACGCCTCCGCGATGGATCCCGGCTACATCAAGGGTTACCCGCCGGGCGTGCGGGAGAACGGAGGTCAATACACGCATGCGGCCCTCTGGGTCTTGATGGCGGTGTCCCGCCTCGGCAGCGGTGACGAAGCCGTGGAGCTCTTTCACCTGCTCAATCCCATCAACCACGCGCGCACTCCGGGCGATGTCGGGCGGTACAAAGTGGAACCCTATGTCGTCGCGGCCGACGTCTACGCGCATCACGCGCACGCGGGTCGCGGCGGCTGGACCTGGTACACCGGGTCCGCGGCCTGGATGTACCGGGCCGGACTGGAAACGGTTCTCGGGATCCAGCGCCACGGAGCCGCGTTCTCCCTGGATCCGTGCGTTCCGTACGCGTGGGCCGGATTCTCTGCGGTGCTGCGAGTCGGGAGCACGCGGTACGAGATCACCGTCAAGAACCCCAAGCAGCGCTGCCGCGGGGTCGCCACCGTGGAGCTGGACGGCGTTTCCGTCGACGCATCGGCCATCCCCCTGCGCGATGACGGCAGGGTGCACACGGTCCGGGCCGTGATCGGCGATCCGGTCCTGGAAGGAAGCGGCGTCTAGCCTCGCGCGAGCGTTCCGTCCTAATCATCGCTTAATCCCCGGACGCGGTTCCCACTCCGAGGAAGCCCCCCTCTCTCGCGGTTCCGCCGCAGATCCACCGAATCTGCAATGCGGTGGAGGCCGTTTCTTTGCATTCTGCGCGAAACTCGACCCTCCGGAAGCCCTCCCCATCGCGCCCCAGGCGGAAGTCCAAGCGACCGCCCGCGTAAGAGGGCGTGGCATATCCGATGCTCGTGACCATGGGGCGGAGCAGCCATAAGTTCACCGGAGGCAGTGACTCAGGAGGAGGTTGGAGCATCATGCTGAACTCGAAGGGTTTCACCCTGATCGAGCTGATGATCGTGGTCGTCATCATCGGCATCCTGGCCGCCATCGCGAGTCCGAACTTCATCGCCATGCAGGACCGTGCTCGCGAGGCAAGTGTGAAGGCGAACATGCACAGCTTCCAGCTCGCGATCGAAGACTTCGCGGTGAAGAACACCGGTACGTATCCGGTGGCCGGGGACAACGCGGCCGTCCTGGCGAATCTGCCGAGCGGCAACTGGCCCAAGAATCCGTTCACGGGCGCGAATGACGCTTGCACGTGGGCCGCGGATCCGGCGGCGCAGGGCATCTTCGGTGCGAACCCCTGTGCCACGACGGGCTACACGATCAAGGGATTCGGCAAGACGGCGCTTCTGACGCTGACGCTGACCAACGGCTAATCACCGACCGAGTACACTGGCGGCAGATCGCGGCTCAACGCGACTGCCGCCTTCTTCTTTGGGCCTTCGCCGCAGGAGAGCTGGCATCCGTCCTCCTTCCGCTCGGAACTCGCGCCTTGCCACACCGAGGTGGTTGCCTGGGCGGCGGTGCCGGAGTAATGTCAGTGGCTTCTCCGGCCGGCGGTGCCGCCGGCCTTGCTCGGGCGGGCTCGGCCATCGCCCGGCAATAGCCCCATGGTCGAGAAGGAGGACACATCATGGCGAATCGCTTCAAGCTGGTCCTCGGAATTGCGGCGGCCATCATCGTCCTGGCTCTCGTTGGCGGCACCGCGGGACATCAGGGGATGAGCACGTCCGCGAAGTCTCCCTATGTCTCCGCGCTCGCCAACGCCTCGGTCGCCACTGCGGATGCCGCACCTCACAGATGCACGAATCGGAGCTGCGGCAATCTTCAGGGCATCGTCACTTGCACCGAAGAGGCGGCCGGCACGAACTGCGCTGTCTCCCAGGGGGTTTGCACGCTCACTCCCTGTCGTCATTGACTTGATCTCGGGCGAGGGCCGGCGGCACCGCCGGCTCTTCGCTTGTCCCCTCATCCGGTCCCTGAGTGGCCGATCCATGCGCTCACTGTCACCCTCGCGCCCCTTCAGCATCGTCGTAGTCTCCGGCCTCGCGCTCGGGATCTTGTTCCTCATGACGGCGTGCGCCACGGCCCCCAAGCTGCGTTACGTCGTCGCGCCGGCGCCCGGGAATCCACACCAGCTCGCGATCGCGCTTCGTCTCGACGGCGTTCCCAGGGACTCCCTGGTCCTGCGAGGCCATGCATCGAGCGAAGTCTTCAGGCTCTCCGATCTCGAGGTGTTGGGTCCGGCGGGTGCCTCCATTCGCGTCGTGGCCGGAGTGGACACCGCGATCGTCGAGGACCGGGTGGTCGACATCCCGCGTCTCACCCTGCGCGGTCCGCTGCCCTCGTCGCTGCAGCTGAGATATCGGGTCGAGCCGGGGAAGCGCGATGGGGACAGCCACATGGGATTCACCGGCCGGTGCTTCGGGTACGCCGACAGCGAATTCGCGATGGTGACGGGGCGGGAGCTCTTTCTCCTGCCGGCCGACGCGGACGTCATTCGCCGCATCGAAGTCCGGTTCGCGCTTCCTCAGGGATGGGACGCGGTCACGCCCTGGACCCAGGAAGGGGACCACTGGATTCCGGGCATTCGGGGAACGCACGTCGCGGAGCACCTGATCTCGGCCGCGACCGGGCTCGGCCCGTTCCATGAGCGATCCTTTCAGGCTGGAAACACGCGGTTCCGGCTGGCCTTCGAATCGGGGATTCCGCACGACCAGGAAGAGACCGCCGTCGCTCGCCTGACGCGCGTGGCTCGCTATGTCCACGATCTCTTCGGGCGGGATCTCGGCCCTTCCTATCTCACCATCGTCGTTCCCGAAGCCCCGACGGGGGATCAGATCTCCGGCGAAGGGTGGGCGACAGGGCAGGGGCAGACGTTCGTGCCGCTCACGGGGAACCGTCTGCACGATTTCGCGGAGGAGCTGATCTCCGCGTACACGCGTCATGCCCCCTATCGCACCGAAATTCGATCCCCCGAGGAATACTGGCTCGTGGATGGGATCACGAAGCTCTATGCGTGGCGCGCGGTCGCGGCGGCGGGACTCATCGACGAAGACGATCTGGCCCGGACGTTCGCTGAAAGCTACGTCACGGCCTTCACCGCGGCAGGGGTCGAGCGCAATCTGGAGAAGCTTTACGCGACCCCGAACAGTGCCCGGTTGGGGCGCGAGACCCTGGCGCCCTTCGTCCTGCTCCACCTCGATCGCGAGCTCCGTTCCGCACATCCCGGCGCGGGAGGGCTCGATGCGATCGTACGGCGCCTCTTCCGGGGCAAGACCGCGCCGTCGCTCTGGTCCTCGCTGCCGGCGCGTCCCGGAGGCTGGACGGAGTTCCGCGCCTCGTTCGTCCGCGGGAACGTTCTCGCGAACGTGAACAGCTATTTCGAGATGACGCCGACGCATCCTGCGCCGGAGCCGCCTCGGGGGAAGGAGGTCCGGCACCTGACTCTGGCCTATACCGGCGACAGCTTCGGCTTTCTGGAGAACTGCGGATGCAAGGTGAACCAATCGGGCGGAGTGGCCCGCCGCTCCACAATCCTGCGTGAGCTGCGGCGGAAAGATCCCGACCTTCTCCTCGTGGACGCCGGCAACGCCTTCATCAAGCCCGACAAGCAGGACGAGCCCGACTACTTCTCGCGAAGAGAACAAGCGCTCTACCTTCAAACGATGGATTTCATGAGATACGGCGCGGCGGCCATCGGCACGACCGAGCTCTCCTATGGACTCGATCATTTCCGCGCGATGGGCCGGGGTGTGAGGACTCCCTACCTCGCCGCAAACCTCCTGGCCGAGGGCCGCCCCATCGCGCCCCCCTCCGTCCTGCTGCACGCGGGCGCCCTTCGAGTCGCCGTGATCGGCCTCTTCGAGCCGCCACGCGGAGGAGCCGCGGAGCCCGCCTTCGAGGCGCACTCCTC
>VBOR01000096.1 GCA_005893165.1 Candidatus Eiseniibacteriota bacterium
CAGCACGAGCATCCTTCCCTTGGGCACGTACCGTATCCAATCGGCCTCACTCTCCTTGTCATTCAGCCAAATCGAGCGAACCCCGTACCGATCCAACACCGGCTCGAGCTTGTTGTTCCGGATGCCCACGTGCGGATCGACCACCACCGTTGAATTTTGCGCGGCCAGGGTCCGCTCCCGTGCAAAACCCGACTTCTGGAGATGGCGCAGGACTCCCTCGAGCTGCCACGGGCTCGTGGAGCAGCCGGGATAGTAGACGTGCCACGAGATGTTCACTTTCAGAAGCGTGGTCGCATCCGGCCGGATCTCCTCGCGCACGTCCGCGAGCTCCATCAGCCGGCCCACGTCCTCGACGACGCGCTCCGGGCTCGTCTTCAACACGGCGACTTTCGATCTCACGTCGTTCCCTTCCCATCTTTCGGGTGCAGCACGGAATTGGCGATCACGATGCGCTGAATCTCCGAAGTGCCTTCGTAGAGCTCGGTCACCTTCGCGTCGCGGTAATAGCGCTCCACCGCGAATTCCTTCGTGTATCCGTATCCTCCATGGATCTGGACCGCGCGGTCCGCCGCCATGCGCGCGACCGCCGAAGCCTTGAGCTTCGCCATCGAGGCATAGGGCCCGTACGGAATGTCCTGATCCTTCATCCACGCCGCCTGGAGCGTGAGGAGCCTAGCGCCCTCGATCTCCGTCCGCATCTCCGCGATCATCCACTGGATCGCCTGGAAATCGCCGATGGGATGGCCGAATTGATAGCGATCGCGAGCGTATCGCGATGCGGCATCGAGGGAGGCCTGCGCGATTCCCAGCGCCTGGGCCGCGACCCCGATGCGTCCTCCGTCCAGGGTCTGCATGGCCACGCGGAATCCGCGACCCTCGTCGTGCAGCCGGTTCTTGGCGGGGACGCGGCAGTCCTCGAGGACCAATTCTACCGTGTCGGAGCCGCGGATGCCCATCTTGTCGATGTTCTTTCCGATCTTGAGCCCCGGCGCGTTTCGCTCGATGAGGAAGGCGGTGATGCCCCGGTGCTTCTGCTCCTGGCTGGTGCGCGCGAGAAGCACGAAGACGTCGGCGTACTTGCCGTTCGTCACGAAGGTCTTCGAGCCGTTCAGCACGTACTCTTCTCCCCGCCGCTCGGCGCGGGTGGTCAGCGCGGCGGAGTCGGAGCCGGAGCCGGGCTCGGTGAGCGCGAACGCCCCGAGCCACTGCTTCGCGAGGCGCGGGAGCCAGCAGGACTTCTGCGCGTCGGTCCCGAACTTCGCGATGGGTCCCGCGGCCACGGAGTTGTGCACGGAGACCGTGATCGCCACCGCGGCGGAAGCGCGCGCCAGCTCTTCCATGACGATCACGTAGCCGACCGCGTCCACCCCGACCCCCCCGTACTCCTCGGGGATCAGGAGCGCGAAGAAATTACTGTCGCGGAGTTTCTTCCGGAGGGAATCGGGAATCTTCTCCTCGGCGTCGATCGTGTGGGCGATCGGCGCGATCTCCCCCTCCGCGAACGAGCGGGCCATGGCGCGGAGCATCTCCTGCTGCTCCGTGAGCTGGAGATTCATCGGGGCCTAGGAATCGGAGTACTCGTAAAATCCCCGGCCCGACTTGCGACCCAGCCTTCCCGCCGCCACCATCGCCCGGAGCAAGGGACTCGGCCGGTACTTGTCGTCACCGAATCCTCGATGCAGCACCTCGAGAATATCGAGGCACACGTCCAGGCCGATCAGGTCGGCCAGGGCGAGCGGCCCGATGGGGTGATTCATCCCGAGCTTCATGACGGTGTCGATTCCCTCGCGCGTCGCGACCCGTTCCTCCAGGGCGAAAACCGCCTCGTTGATCATTGGCATCAGCACGCGGTTGGAGACGAATCCCGGCCGGTCCTCGACGAGGACCGGCGTCTTCCCCAGCGAGCGGGCCGCCTCCGTCGTCGCGTCCACCGTCTCCTGCGAGGTCGTGAGCCCGCGCACCACCTCCACGAGCTGCATCAGGGGGACCGGATTCATGAAGTGCATTCCGATGACGCGCGCGGGGCGCTTGGTCGCCGCGGCCAGCTCGGTGATGGAGATGGAGGAGGTGTTCGTGGCCAGGATGGCGTCCTCGGGAAGCAGGCGGTCCAATTCTTGTAACACGGCTTTCTTGAGGTCCAGCCTCTCGGGCACCGCTTCGATCGCGATCGCGCACTCCCGGAGCGAGCCCGCGAGCTGCCCGGCCGCTCCGCGCGCCTCCCCGCGGATCCGTCCCAGGACCTGATCGCGCGCGGCCGTGTCCAGGGTCCCCTTCTTGACGAGGCGGTCGAGGCTCTTCTGGATGGTGGCGAGGCCACGCTTCACGCTGGCCTCGTCCTGATCCCCGAGGTAGACCTGCCGGCCCGCGGCCGCGAACACCTGAGCGATGCCGCTCCCCATCGTGCCCGCCCCGATCACCGCGACCGGGCGCGTGGCCGTGGCGACCGCCACTACACGGCCTCCACGCTCAGCGCCACCGCGTTCCCTCCGCCCAGGCAGAGCGTCGCGAGTCCCGTCTTCGCCTTCCGGTCCCGCATCGCGTAGAGGAGGGTCGTGAGCACGCGCGCGCCGCTGGCCCCGATCGGGTGGCCGAGCGCGACCGCGCCGCCGTGCACGTTGAGCTTCGAGAAATCCCACCCCAGCTCGCGGGCATCCACGATCGCCTGCGCCGCGAAGGCTTCGTTTGCCTCGATCAGATCCCAGTCGTTGGGCTTCCGCCCCAGCTTCTCGGCGAGCTTCTTGACCGCGACCACCGGAGCGTAGAACACCATCTCCGGCGCGGTGCCTCCCGTCGCGTACCCCGTGACGCGCGCCATCGGATTCGCCCCGGTGCGCTTCACGGCCGCGCCCGACATCACGATCACCGCCGAGGCCCCGTCGTTCAGTCCCGGCGCGTTCGCGGCCGTCACGGTGCCGTCCTTCTCGAACGCCGGGCGGAGCTTGCCGAGCGACTCCATCGTGGAGTCCGGGCGCGGGCGCTCGTCCACGCAGAAGCACTTGGGCTCCCCCTTCTTCTGGGGAACGAGCACGGGCACGATCTCTTCCTTGAACTTTCCTTCCTTCTGCGCCTTCACGGCCTTCTGATGGCTCTCCACGGAGAACCGGTCCTGGTCCTCGCGCGTCACCTTGAACTTGCGCGCGATCAGCTCGGCGGCGCTTCCCATGTGGAAGTTGTTGAAGGAATCCCAGAGCCCGTCGTGGATCACGCCGTCCACCAGCTCTCCGTTCCCCAGGCGGTAGCCGGTGCGCGCTTTCGGAAGGTAGTACGGGGCGTTCGACATGGATTCCATGCCTCCCGCCACGATCACGTCCATGTCTCCGGCGCGGATGGCCTGGGCCGCCAGCATGACCGCCTTCAGCCCCGAGCCGCACACCTTGTTCACGGTGGTCGCCCCCACGGTATGGGGGATCCCCGCCTTGATGGCCGCCTGGCGCGCCGGCGCCTGGCCGACGCCCGCCTGGACGACGTTCCCCATCAGGACCTCCTCGACGTCCTCCGGCTTGATGCCCGCGCGGCTCACCGCCTCGCGGATCACCACCGCCCCGAGCTCGGGGGCCGGCATCGAGGAAAGCCCGCCCAGGAACTCTCCGATCGCCGTCCGGGTCGCGCTCACGATGTATGCGTCACGATCTGCCATTCTCGATTCTCCTTCCAAAGTTGAATCGGGCCGCGTGGCCCCGCGCGCTAGCGCGAGAGGCCTTCCGCTTCCCGCAAGAGCTCCCGCGCGATGACCAGCTTCTGAATCTGCGACGTGCCCTCGCCGATCTCCATGAGCTTGGCGTCGCGGAAAAACCGCTCCACCGGATGGTCGGTCATGTAACCCGCGCCGCCGTGGATCTGGATGGCGGTGTCGGCGGCCTTCATGGAAACCGTGGACGCCAGGAGCTTCGCCATCGCCGACTGCCGGGTGAACGGCAGCCCGCGGTCCTTGAGCCGGGCCGTCTGATAGACCAGAAGCCGCGCCGCCTCGATCCCCGTGGCCATGTCCGCGAGCAGGAGCTGGATCGCCTGGAACTCCGCGATCGGCTTTCCGAACTGTCTCCGCTCGCGCGCGTACTTGATCGCGGCGTCGAGGGAGGCCTGCGCGATACCGACCGACATGGCCCCGATCGAGATGCGCCCTCCGTCCAGGGTCTTCATGAACTGCTTGAATCCCTGCCCCTCCTTGCCGTCCTTCTCGAGGAGATTCTCCTTGGGCAGCTTCACGTTCTCGAAGAGGAGCTCGACCGTGTCGCTGGCGCGGTGGCCCAGCTTCTTCTCCCTCGTCCCCGCGCTGAATCCCGGAGCGCCCTTCTCGACGATGAAGGCGGAGATCCCGTTCACGCCGATGCCGGGCGTCGTGACCGCGGTGAAGACCGCGGTGCCGCACACCGACCCGTTCGTGATGTAGATCTTCCGTCCGTTGACCGTGTAGGTCCCGCCGTCGAGCACCGCGCGGGTCTTGGTTCCCCCCGCGTCGGAGCCCGCCTCGGGCTCCGTGAGCCCGAACGCGGCCAGCTTCTCCCCGGTGCAGAGGGCGGGAAGATACTTCCGCTTCTGCTCCTGCGTCCCGAAGTTGTAGATGGGAGAGGTGCCCAGGGAGACATGCGCCGCGAGCGTGATCCCCGTGGAGGCGCACGCGCGCGAGATCTCCTCGACCGCGATGACGTAGGAGAGCGTGTCCAGGCCCTGGCCGCCGTATTCCTCGGGGAAGATCATTCCAAATAAACCAAGCTCCCGCATCTTCTTGATGTTCTCCCACGGAAATTCGTTGGCTTCGTCGAACCGGGCCGCCTTGGGGGCGATTTCCTTGTCCGCGAATTCATGAAGCATGTCGCGGAGGCGCGACTGCTCCTCGGTAAGCTCGTAGAGATCGTTCGACCTGGTCTCCGTCATCGTCTCCATCCGGGTCCCCGCGCCGGTCAAGCCGGCATCTCGCAGACTTCCTCGACGCGAAGCTCGGCTTCGGTCGATTTGAGAATTTCATCCACGGTAACGCCGGGGGCGCGCTCCTTGAGCTTGAGCCCCTGCGGTGTGACCTCCATCACGGCGAGCTCGGTGATGATGAGATCGACCACGTTCTTCCCCGTGAGCGGCAGCGTGCACTTCTCGAGAATCTTGGACGTGCCGTCCTTGGCGGTGTGGAGCATCGTCACCACGACGCGCCGGGCGCCGGCGACGAGGTCCATCGCGCCCCCCATTCCCTTCACCATCTTGCCCGGAACCATCCAGTTGGCCAGATTGCCCTCCTGGTCCACCTCCATGGCGCCCAGGATGGTCAGATCGATGTGTCCTCCGCGCACCATCGCGAAGGACTCCGCGCTCGAGAAGAAGGACGCCCCGGGAAGCACCGTGACGGTCTCCTTGCCGGCGTTGATCAGGTCCGGGTCCTCCTCTCCCTCGAAGGGATAGGGCCCGACCCCCAGGATTCCGTTCTCCGACTGCAGGGTGACGTGAACCCCCTTCGGGATGTAGTTCGCCACGAGCGTGGGCATCCCGATGCCCAGGTTCACATAGAACCCGTCCCTAAGCTCGAGCGCCGCTCTTCGGACGATTCGTTCTCTTTTCGACTCGCTTGGGTCCATAGGTCCCCTGGAACAGCGTCTTGATGAACACCCCCGGCGTGATCACGTGATCCGGATCGATCGCGCCGGCGTCGACCAGGGTTTCCACCTCGGCAATCGTGTGCTGGGCCGCGGTCGCGAACACCGGGTTGAAGTTTCTCGCGGACCGGTGATAGACGAGGTTCCCCTCGCGGTCTCCGCGGTGGGCCTTCACGAAGGCGAAATCGCCCCGGATCGGCATCTCGAGCAGGTACTCACGGCCGTGCATGACGCGGAGCTCCTTACCCTCGGCCACCAGCGTTCCCACCCCGGTCGGAGTATAGAAGCCTCCGATTCCGGCGCCGCCGGCGCGCACGCGCTCGGCCAGCGTCCCCTGGGGGATCAGCTCCACCTCCAGCTCGCCGCTCAGGAACTGGCGCTCGAAGGTCTGGTTCTCCCCGACGTAGGTCGAGATCATCTTCCGTACCTGGCGGGTCTGGAGGAGAAGCCCAAGGCCCCAGTCGTCCACGCCCGCGTTGTTCGAGACGCAGGTCAGATCCTTCACGCCGGAATCGCGCAGCGCGAGGATCAGGTTCTCGGGAATGCCGCAGAGGCCGAATCCTCCGAACAGGATCGTGGACCCGTCCCGGACCTTCGCCCGCTCCAGGGCCTCACGAGCGCCTTTGACGACCTTGTTCACCGCGCCGACCCGGCCTTGGCGGAGCGGCTCGCGGCGCCTCCCGGCGCGGCGCCCCGGATGTACTCGATGATCGCCGTCGTGGAGGTGCCGGGACCGAAGAGCTCCCCGACGCCCATCTGGCGGAGCGCCGTCATGTCCGCCTTGGGGATGATCCCTCCACCCGTGAGGAGCACGTCGCCGATCCCCTTCTCGCGCATCAGCTCGAGCACGCGGGGGAAAAGCGTCATGTGGGCGCCCGAGAGAATCGAGAGGGCCACCGCGTCCACATCCTCCTGGACCGCGGCCTGCACGATCATCTCGGGCGTCTGGTGGAGACCGGTGTAGATCACCTCGAACCCGGCGTCGCGCATCGCGCTCGCCACCACCTTGGCTCCGCGGTCGTGTCCGTCCAGCCCCGCCTTCGCGACCAGCACCCGGATCTTTCGCGCCATGCGTCCGCCGCTCTCCTAGAAGACCGCGGGCTCGCGATACACGCCGTAGGCCTCGCGGAACACGTCCGAGATCTCGCCCAGGGTCGCGTACGCCCGCACCGCGTCGAGGACGTAGGGTACGAGGTTCTTATCGCTCCTACAGGCGTCGCGGAGATCCTTCATCGCCTGCTCCCAGCGCGCGGCGTCGCGGCGCGCCCGGACCGCCCGCACGCGCTCGATCTGACGCCGCTCGATCTCGGGATCGATCTTGAGCACCGGGATCGAGATTTCCTCCTCGCCGCCGAAGCGATTCACGCCCACGATCGTGCGGCGTCCCTCCTCCACCTGCATCTGGAAGCGGTACGCCGAATCGGCGATCTCCTTCTGGGGGAATCCGCGCTCCACCGCCTGGATGATGCCGCCCATCTCGTCGATCCTCCGGATGTAGGACATGGCCTCCTCCTCCATCCGGTCGGTGAGCGATTCCACGAAATAGGAGCCCGCAAAGGGATCCACCACGTTCGTGACGCCGGTCTCGTGCGCGATGATCTGCTGGGTGCGCAGGGCCACCGTCGCCGCTTCCTCGGTGGGGAGCGCCAGCGTCTCGTCCATGGAGTTCGTGTGGAGCGACTGCGTGCCCCCGAGCACCGCGGCGAGCGCCTGGATGGCGACGCGCGCCACGTTGTTGAGCGGCTGCTGCGCGGTGAGCGAGACCCCCGCCGTCTGCGCGTGGGTCCGGAGCTGCCAGCTCCGGGGATTCTTCGCGCCGAAGCGGTCGCGCATGAGCTTGGCCCAGATGCGCCGGCCGGCCCGAAACTTCGCGATCTCCTCGAAGAAGTCGTTGTGCACGTCCCAGAAGAAGCTGAGCCGCGGCGCGAACTCGTCGACGTCCATGCCGCGCTTCACGCACTCCTCGACGTAACCGATGCCGTCCGCGATCGTGAAGGCCAGCTCCTGCACCGCGGTCGCGCCCGCCTCCCGGATGTGGTAGCCGCTGATCGAGATCGAGTTCCATTTCGGCATGTGCTTGGCGCACCACTCGATCATGTCCACGCAGATCTTCACGGAGGGGCGCGGCGGGCAGATCCACTCCTTCTGCGCGATGAACTCCTTCAGCATATCCGCCTGGACCGTGCCGCCCAGCTTCTCGGCCCCGATGCCCTGCTTCTCCGCGACCGCGACGTACATCGCCAGGAGCACGACCGCGGGGGCGTTGATCGTCATGGACGTCGTGACCTGATCGAGCGGGATCCCCCGGAAGAGGATCTCCATGTCCTCGAGCGAGGAGATGGCCACCCCCTCGCGCCCCACCTCGCCGAACGCCATGGCGTGATCGGCGTCGTAGCCCATGAGGGTCGGCATGTCGAAGGCGGTGGAGAGACCGGTCATGCCCTGCGCGAGGAGATAGTGGAAGCGCTGGTTCGTGTGCTCCGCGGAGCCGAAGCCCGCGAACTGGCGCATGGTCCAGAGACGCTTGCGGTACATCTCGGGATGGAGGCCGCGCGTGAAGGGAAACTTCCCCGGCTCGCCCAGACGCTCTTCCAATCCGGGCTTCACGTCCACGGGTCCATAGAGCGGCTTGACGGGAATTCCGGACAAAGTCTCGAAGAGCGGAGTCGGCGACGCAGGGGCGCCGTTCTCCCCGCCGGAGAGGGCGGGCGGCGCTTCGGCAGTCTCGGCGTCCGACGTCTCGCGCTTCGCGCGCTCGGTTGCGGTCTCAGTTCTTGCTGCGTTCGCCATGGTCCGTGATCCTTTCGATCAGATCCCGCGCCGCGCGGTAGGGCGATACCGTCCCGCCCAGCACCTGGTCCGCCGCCCGGTCCAGCAGGGCCCCGAGCCCCTGCCGTTCCCACGCCGCCTCGAGAAGCCGCTCGCGAATGGCGTTTTTCAGCCTCGCCCGGATCTTTTCCCGGCGCCCGCCCTGGGCCTTCGGGCCGGCGAGATGAGCCCTGTGTGCTTCGATGGCTTCGTGGAGCTCTTCGATTCCGCGACGCTCGGTCGCGACCGTCCTCACGATCGGCGGCATCCAGGGCGCTTTGGGACGCAATGCTAGCGCCGATCGGATCGCGGCGGCCAGCTGATCCGCCCCCGCGTGGTCGGATTTGTTCACCACGAAGACGTCCGCAATCTCCATCAGCCCCGCCTTCAGGGACTGGATCGCGTCCCCGGACTCGGGTGTCAGGACCACGAGCGTGGTGTCGGCGGCCTGCGCCACGTCCAGCTCCGACTGCCCCACGCCGACGGTCTCGATCAGCGTGATGTCGCTTCCCCAACCGGAGAGAAGCTCGGCCAGCTCCTCGGTGCGGGCCGCGAGCCCGCCCAGGCTCCCGCGCGTCGCCATGCTCCGGATGAAGACTTCCGGATCGGTCGAGAGCTCGCTCATCCGGACGCGGTCGCCCAAGATTGCGCCCCCCGTGTAGGGGCTCGTGGGATCCACCGCGACTACGCCCACGCGCTTCCCCCGGCGCCGGAGCAGCAGCGCCAGCTCCGCGACGAGGGTGCTCTTGCCCGCCCCCGGAGGCCCCGTAACTCCCACGCGAGGCGCCGCGGGACGCGCACCATACACGCGCTCCAGAAGCGCCTCCGCTTCCGGCGCTCCGTTTTCCACGAGGCTCATGGCCCGCGCGAGCGACCGCGCGTCCCCGCGGAGCAGCTCGTCCGCGAGCTTCAGTACTCCATCCCGGCGCGCGATTCGATTCCCTTCCGGTAGTGGTGCTTGATCTCGCGCACCTCGCTCACCGTGTCCGCCAGCTCGACCATCGCCGCCGGCGCGTTCCTGCCGGTCCAGATCATGTCCATCCACCTCGGGCGCGCCTTCGCCAGCTCCAGCACCTCCTCGACCGGGATCAGGCCGAAGTCGGCGACGACGTTGATCTCGTCCAGAATCAGAAGGTCGTGCTTCCCGCCCCGGACGATCTCCCAGGCCTTGTCCATCCCCTGGCGCGCCAGCTCGCGGTCCTTGGGGTCCGGATTCTTCGGATCCACGAACGCGACGCGGCCGAACTGCCAGACCTCGACGCGCGGGAGGGAACGAAGCGTGTCCAGCTCGCCGTAGATGCGTCCCTTCATGAACTGCACGATCGCGATCGAGAACCCGTGGCCGTGCGCGCGGAGCGCGCAACCGAAGGCCGACGTGGTCTTCCCTTTCCCTGGTCCCGTGATCGCGAGAAGGACGCCCTGGCGGGTTTCCCGGCTCTCGTTTTCCGCGGCCGATCCCGCTGTCACAGCGTCATTTGCGGCGGTTTTCGGCATCACCGGATGCTACCACCCGTGCCCTCAGGGTGTCAATCGAGTCAGGATCGACTCCGCGACCTGAAACGCCGACCGCGGGCGGCCGATCGAGCGCGCGTTCGCCTTCATCCGTTCCAGATCCGCGCGATCGGAGAGGAAATGCATGAGCCGGTACTGAAGATCGTCCAGATCGTACGCGCGCACCGCCGCGCCCGATTCCTGTAAGTAGTCGACATTTCGCTCCTCCTGCCCCGGGATCGGGCGCACCGCGATGATCGGCACCCCGCGCGCCATGGCCTCGCTGGAGGTGAGCCCGCCCGCCTTGCCGACCAAGAGGTCGGCGGCCTCGAGCATCCGGTGCACGCGGTCGCTGAAGCCGTGGACCTTGATGCGGTGCTCCTGCCCCCGGGCCCGCTTCGCGAGCCTCTGGCGCAGCTCCTCGTTCCTCCCGGCCAGGACGATCGCCTGCACGGAAGGATCCAGCTCCAGCACGACCTGGAGCATCGACTCCATGGGTCCCCAGCCGAAGCCGCCTCCCATGAGGAGCAGCGTGAGACGCCTCGGATCCAGGTCCAGCCCCAGCTCCTGCCGCGCCGCCTCCATGCCCACCTGCGACGCGAACTCCGGATCGATGGGCACGCCCGTGACCTCGATCCGGTCCGCCGCCACGACCCCCGTGGAGCGGAGCTGCTCGGCCGAGAACTCCGAGGCCACGAAGTAGCGGTCGATTCCGGGATAGACCCAGATGGGATGCACGGCGAAGTCGGTGATCGCGCAATAGACCGGCACCGGGATCGCCCCCCGCCGGCGCAGGAAGGCGAAGACTTCGGCGGGAAGGAACTGCGTGCAGAGCACCGCGTCGGCGCGGAAGCGCGCCGCGGCGGCCGCGAAGTCGCGGCACCCCGCCGCAAGCAGGCTGGACCGGACCCGCTGCCGGAACCCCGTCGCGGGGATCCGCTCGGCCTGACGGTAGAAGAACCCCCACGCGCGGGGCGCACGGTCCACGAGCCGGTTGTACGAGGAGGCGTAGAACGTGCGAAGGAAGGGCGAGGAGAATTCCAGCGCGTCGCGAACGATCGGCTCGCAAGAGGGATCGAGCGAGCGAAGCGCCGCCTCGACCGCGCGCGCCGCGCGCTCATGCCCCACGCCGGCGCGCACGTGGAGGATGAGGATCCGCTTCGCCGTGGCCGGCATCCGCCGCGCCTCCTCGCCGGGAGACTCGCGCGCGCCGGAGCGCGGATCAGAAGAACTGATTTCGGCCGCCCGGGTAGGCGTTGGGTACGTGCTGGACGAGGAGCTCCCCGCCATCCGACCTCCACGTGATCCCGACCACATCGAAGCGTACCGAACGATCGAGCAGCCCGCGGCGCGCCAGATACAGGGCCGCGGCCCGCGCCACGTCCTCGCGCTTCTTCCAGCCGACCGCGTCGAAGGGACCGGCCTTGCCTCCGGCCGTCCGGAACTTCACCTCCACGAAGACCACCTGCTCCCGATCGCGCGCCACGAGGTCGATCTCACCGCGCCCGGCGCGTACGTTCCGGTCCACCACTTCCATCCCGCGAAGCGAAAGAAATTCCGCGGCGATCCGCTCGCCGCACCTCGCCGCCCGCTCCCGCCACATCCCGCCTCCCTGCCGGGGCTCAGAAGCCTTCGATGACTTCCTGAACGAAGAGGAGCTCCCGGACGGGACGAAAGCTCTTCCGGTGAATGTCGCAAGGGCCGTGAATCCGGAGCGCCTCGAAGTGCTCCGGGGTCGCGTACCCCTTGTTGCTCTCGAAGCCGTACAGCGGATAAGCGATCGCCTGCTCGTCCATCATCGCGTCGCGGGTGACCTTGGCGAGGACGGAGGCCGCGGCGATGGCGAGGCTCTTGGCGTCGCCGTCGATGACCGCCTCGCACGGCGCGTCACAGACCAGGGCGTCCATCCCATCAACGAGAAAGCCCTGGGGAGTCATCCCCAGGGCCTCGATCGCCCGCCGCATGGCCAGAAGGGACGCCATGCGGATGTTGAATGCATCCACCTCCATCACGCTCCCGACCCCGACCCCCATCCCGACCGCCTTCGCGCGGATCTTCTCGAGCGCCTCCTCGCGCTCGAGCGGGGTCATCACCTTGGAGTCGCGGACCCCGGGGAGCCGTGTGCCGGGCCGGAGCACGACGCACGCCGCGACGACGGGACCGGCCAGCGGTCCCCGGCCCGCCTCGTCGACCCCCGCGAGGAGGTCGCCCCAGCGGATCCGGTACTCGTCATCGAAGCGTGCAAGCCCTCGACGCGCCATGGCCGGGCCGGTCTAGGCGGTCTCGGGATTCAGCTTTTCGCGCTCGCCGACTTTCGCCGACTTGCCTCGCTTGCCTCTCAGGTAGAAGAGCTTTGCCCTGCGGACCTTGCCCTTGCGCGCCAGGTCGATCTTGGCGACCGACGGGGAATGGAGCGGGAATGTCCGTTCGACTCCCACGCCCCCCGATACCTTGCGGACCGTGAAGCTCTGCCGCATGCCGCTTCCGCGAATGTTCGTCACCACTCCCTGGAAGATCTGGGAGCGTTCCTTTTCTCCCTCGATCACCCTCACGTGCACCTTGATGGTGTCGCCGGGGGCGAAATCCATCTTCCGGTCCGTCTTGAACCGGTTTTCGAACCGCTCGACCGCGCTCATCGTCCCTCCTCCTTCTTTATTTCATCCAACAACGATTGGTCTTCGTCGCTCAGCTTCCGTCCGAGCAAGAGGTCCGGGCGCTTGAGCCAGGTGCGGCGCAACGCTTCGCGGCGGCGCCATATGCGGATCCGCTCGTGATCGCCGCTCAGGAGCACGTCAGGAACGCGCCTGCTCTCAATGTCTTCGGGGCGAGTGTACACGGGAGCGTCCAGGAGCGGTTCCGAAAAGGAATCCGCCTCGGCCGACTCCGCGTCCCCCAGGACCCCGGGGATGAGACGCGCCAGAGCGTCCAGGATCACGATCGCGGCGGGCTCTCCACCGGAGAGCACGTAATCGCCGATCGAGATCTCCTCCGCTCCGAGAAGCGGAATCACCCGCTCGTCGATCCCCTTGTACCGTCCGCAGAGGACCGCGATCTCCGGCTCCTCCGCGAGCTCACGCGCCCAGCGCTGCGTCAGCGTGCGTCCCTGCGGCGAGGTGACGAGCGTGCGCGGCGGCTTCCCGGGCGTCTCCCGCCGCACGCTCTCGTACGCGCGCAGGATCGGCTGGGCCTTCATCACCATCCCCGCGCCGCCTCCGTAGGGGTAGTCGTCCGTCGTTCCGTACCGGTCGTCGGTGAAGTCCCGGATCGGGACGAGCGCGACCTCGAGAAGCCCCTTCTCCCGGGCGATCCGGATCATGCCCTCGTCCAGAGCACCCCGGAAGAAGCCGGGGTTCAGAGTCAGGATCGAGAAGCGCATACCGGGTCCGCTCCGCCGCGAACCGCTACTCGTTCAGGCCGGGTGGAATCTCCACGACCATCTCGCCGCGTTCCAGGTCGACCTTGAGCACGACATTGTCGAGGTACGGGAGCAGGAGCTCCGTTCCTTCGCCGCGGACCACGATCACGTCGTTGCTTCCGGTGGAGAAAACGTCCGCCACGGCTCCCAGATGCTTCCCGTCGCGGGTCCTCACGCGGAGCCCCACCAGCTCGAAGCGGTAATGCGTTCGCTCCGGGGCCGGGGGGACGTCGCGCCTCGCGACGGT
>VBOR01000117.1 GCA_005893165.1 Candidatus Eiseniibacteriota bacterium
GATGTCGCGAATCATTTCCCGCTGCATGTCTCGATTTCGCGGGTGATCCGCCGTCAGGAAGTACGTATTCACGAATCTCGATGCCGAGCGGCGCTGGGAATAGAAGAAGATCTGCGTCTCGGAGCCCAGGATCGCGATCCGGTCCTGAGGCGTGGTGTGACTCTTGATGTATTCCCCGATCTCGATCGATTCGGCGAACGGATTGCCGAAATAGATCCTGCGCGCTTCGGCGGCGTCCGATGCCTTGCCGAAGTAGAAGTCCGCGTGCTTCGCAACCCCGATCCATAGGCCAAAAACCGCCGGGGCCCAGACGCCCGCAACCGGCGCGAGCCGCCGGCCCGACTGCGCGCCATACCGGTCCGCGGCGCCCGACAGCGCTCCGATGAGGAGCGCCACCGCAGGCAAGAGCGAGATCCAGTAGTGCGGCGTGAAATAGAATCCCGGCACGATCGTCAGGAAACTGGCGGCGGCAAAGACGGCGTAGAGGTACCGGTTCTTTCCGAGAGCCCGATCCCACAACATCACGACGAGCCCCACCACGGCAAGAATCCAGAGAAGCTCGAACCCTGCCGTGACGTACCGGGTCATGGCGAGGAAGGCCTGCACCACCTGGGCGTCGAAGTGCCTGCTGAATTCGCCCGCGAGCTTGAAGGCCCAGAACCAGATCAGAGAGAGCTTTCCGATGGCCGCGTAATATCCGAACGTCACGAGGATCGGGATCAGCGCGCCCGTGCCGAGCCACAGCGTCTGCAGCAGGAAGCGCGCTGGCCGGCGAGGCTCGAGCGTGAGGTTGTCGATCGCCAGCAGAACCACGGCGAGGGGCGCGAAGAAGAGCCCCGACTGTTTACTCAGGAACGCAAGCCCGAAGCAGAGTCCGCTCACGAAGAAGAGCGCCGCATGGTCGCGCTCCCGCGCGTGCAAGAGCACATACAGGCCGGCGAGCGCGAAGAGCGCCACGAAGAAGGTGGCGTGGGCGGCGAAGCCCAGAACGGTCGGACTCAATGCCATCACGCCGAACACGAGCGCGCCGATGCAACCCGCCGCGCCGCCGTGCGTCTTGCGCAGCGTGAGGAAGATGAGCCCCATGATGGCGGCGTTCACGAGCAGTAATCCGAAGTGGATCGCCGTGATGGACTGTCCGAACACGGAAAGGAACAACGCGTAGAAGAAATAAGTGCCGGGCAGCTTCTGCGTATAGGCCGACACGTACATGGGGACGCCCCGCAGCATCTCCTGAGCGATGTAGCCGAACTCTCCCTCGTCGCGCTCGAGCGGGAAGCCCAGGTGCAGCGCGCGGAACGCCGACACCAGCACGATGATGCCGAGGGCTACGAAGGTCCAGACGCGCCCACGATCGTGCCGGTAGGTCTGCCGGACGTGCGCGGCGGGAGGGGACGGCTTGCGGCGAGTCTTAGGGGTGCTTGGCACGCGCGGGGAGTCCGGCCCTCATTGCGGGCGGCGCTGTGCGATCACAGCGATGGCCGGGGTGAAGCGCCTCCAGAGACGCGTCGGAATGTGCGCGTATCCCAGTCCCGGGATCAGATACCGGTAGATCCCGTACCAACCGAGCAGGGCGAAATTCTCACGGGTCCACGCGAGCCAGAAGTCCCTGGATCGCTTGTGAACGTGCGTCTCATCCTTGTCCAGGAGCCGGATGAGAGGCCCCGTGACGCCGTCGTAAACGGGCACCACGAACACGAAGTGTCCGTCCGGCACGAGCTTGGCCTTCACCGCCGAGGCCACGTCCTCGAGTGACGGAATGTGCTCGATCACGTCGAACGATGTGATGATGTCGAACGGCTCGGCAAAGGGAATGTCGTTGATGCCCGCGCGGGCGAACGTCACACCGGGAACGGTCGCGGCGGCGTTGTCCGTCGCGAACTGGCTCACGTCGGTGCCGAATCGTCTCCATGCCGGATCCAGGGCGCCGAGGAAGGCTCCGAAGGCGCATCCGATATCGAGGATTCTCGGCACCCGGCCGTTCGGGGCGACGCCTTCGACGAGACGCCGGTAGAAACGAAGCTTCCGAGGCGGGTTCTGGCGGGAATAATTCGGATAGACGGTCTCGTAGTATTCCCGCTCGAAGCGTCCCTCTTGTGCCGGACTCATCCTCCGAGCCGTCGCTTCCACATCAGGCCAAGCGTGTCCCGCACGGTTTTTCCCACGTTCATCTTGCTGCTTCCCTCCTTGTAATCGTATCGAAGGATGAACGGCACCTCGCCGAAAATGAGGTGCATGCGGCTGAGCTTGAGAAGGATGTCCACCATGCACTGGAAGCCGTCCTGATCGAAGAACTGATCCCCGTATCGCGCGATCGCGTCCTTCAGGACCTGGGCACGGTACGCGCGATAGCCACACGTATAGTCCCGGACCCCGTGGATCGGAAAGACCGTGCGGAACAGCCAGGACGCGCCGGTGCTCATGACGCGTCGCAGGAGCGGCACCCCTACCGCCCGGGAGCCCTCCCGGTATCGGGACGCGATGACGACGTCGTGTCCCTCGGAGATCATTCGGACCATGCGGAGAATGAGGCCCGGGGCGTGCGTGTCGTCGGAATCCATCGTGATGATGATGTCGCGGTCGCCCGCGGCGTCGGCGGCGGCCACCAGTCCGTCGCGAATCGTGGCGCCCAGTCCGCGATTCACCTCGTGGCGGATCAGCAGGATCGGCATCTGCGATACGTGCGCCTGCACGATCTGGCCGGTGGCGTCCCGGCTGCCATCGTCGACGAGGACCACCTGAAACGGGATGTCGGCGTCCTCCATGGCCTCGTCGAGGCGATGGAGCAGATTTCCGATCCTGGCCTCCTCGTTGTACACGGGCAGGACGACGTAAGCCTTCCGTTTCTCGCGTGGTCCGCCCTTCTTGCCAGCCTGCTCGACTCCACTCATGGACGCTCCGGCGGAATAGGGAACTGGGCCTAGGGGAGCACATCGTAACGTGGGACGGGCGCACGAGGAACGGCCAATTCGAAGGAGCGCCCGCCTTGACGCGCACCTCGATACCGACCATAAATGTCACCATGTCCCACGCGGTTCGGCTGCCCTGCGACGAAGCCACGATCCGCAGCGGTCCTAAGGGGGCGGTCGCGGCACCCTCGGCCGCTCGGTGGGTGCTCCCCGCGACGATCCTGGGCTCCAGCCTCGCCTTCATCGACGGGACCGTTGTCTCGGTTGCGCTGCCCTCGATCGCCAGGGAGCTCGGGGCAGCCGGCGCGGATCTACAGTGGGTCGTGGAATCGTACGCGCTGTTCCTGTCCGCGCTGCTCCTCGTCGGAGGATCGCTGGGGGATCACTACGGCAGGCGGCGTGTCTACGCGCTGGGGATCCTCCTCTTCACGGCGGCCTCGATCGTTTGCGGGCTGTCTCCGACGATCGGATGGCTCGTGGCCGCGCGCGCCGTTCAGGGCGTCGGCGCGGCTCTGCTCGTCCCGGGGAGCCTCGCCCTGATCTCGGCTTCGTTCGAGCCCGCCCGAAGGGGACAGGCGATCGGAACGTGGTCGGGGTTCAGCGGAATCACGGCCGCGATCGGCCCTCTTCTCGGGGGATGGCTGGTGAGTCACTCCTGGCGCTGGGCCTTCTTTCTCAATGTGCCCTTCGCTGCCTTGGTGCTGCTCCTCCTGCGCCGCGTGCCGGAGAGCCGAAACCCCGAGGCACGCGGCATCGATGTTCCTGGGGCGCTGCTCGTGACCCTGGGCCTGGGCGGTCTCGTCTTCGGCCTGATCGAGTCTCCTCGGCGCGGATGGGGCGACCCCGGAGTCCTCGCGGGATTGAGCCTCGGCATCGCCGGCCTTTCGGCGTTCCTCATGGTCGAGACGAGATCGAAGTATCCGATGCTGCCCCTTTCGCTCTTTCGATCTCCGACTTTCTCCGGAGCCAACGCACTCACGCTGTTTCTCTACGGCGCCCTTGCGTCGGTCTTCTTTTTCCTTCCGCTGAACCTGATCCAGGTCCAGGGCTATTCGCCGCTCGAGGCGGGCGCGGCCATTCTGCCGTTCGTTCTCGTTCTGTTCCTGCTCTCGCGCTGGTCGGGAGCCCTCGTGGGGCGGTTCGGGGCGAGACGGCCGCTGATCCTCGGGCCCGTCTTCGCGGCCGCGGGCTTTCTCCTGCTCGCGGTCCCTGGCGTCGGCGAGCGCTATCTCGCGACCTTCTTCCCCGGCGTTCTGGTGCTCGGGCTGGGGATGGCGATCAGCATCGCTCCGCTCACGACCGCGGTGATGAATGCGGTCGATCAGGAGAGCGTCGGCATCGCATCCGGGGTCAACAATGCGGTCTCGCGAGTCGCGGGTCTCCTGGCGATCGCGCTCTTCGGGATGCTCCTCACCGGAGTCTTCAACTCGGAGCTGGAGCGGAGGGTTTCGGCGCTGCCGATCGGTCCCTCGATCCGCGCCGAGGTCCTCGCGCGCCGCGAACAGCTCGCGGCGGCCGAGCCCCCATCGGGCCTGCGGCCCCAGGAGGCCGCGGCGGTTCGTGGAGCGATCGCGCAATCCTTCGTTGCGGGATTTCGGGCCGTGGCGCGCGTGTCGGCCGGCCTGTCCCTTCTCGCGGCCGCGTGTGCCTGGTTCTGGATCGATCGGAGGGCGGTGAATCGGCGATGATTTGTGCCTGCCGTTGGTCGAGGCGGGCGTGCTAACCTCTCGGATCGCCGTTCGGCTGGTGGTGCCGCCAGCTTGCCGGGCGTGGAGCGACCCCTGCCCGGCAACTCCGCATGGTCGAGGAAGGAGCCATCCTCCATGTCCAAGCGATTCATCCTGATTCTCGGACTCGCGACGCTGTTCACCGTGACACTGCTGCTGGTCGGGGCCATGGCGCCCAAGGCCACGAGCCCGCAAGCGAAGACTCCATATGTCTCTGCACTATCCAATCTGGCGGTGGGAACCGCGGTGGCGGCGCCGCACGGATGCAACAAGAGATCTTGCGAGGTCCTCCAGGGCATCTATTCCTGCCGCTTCTCGGGTGCGCCGGAATCCTGCAAGATTCAGCAAGGCAGGTGTGTTTCGAGCGGAGGCTGCTAGTTCCGAGCAGCCGTAGGATTCTCTGAGGTCGGCGGCACCACCGGCCTGTTGTTGATGTGAGCCGAGCGGAGGGACATCCCTCCTTACGTTTGAAACACGTCGGTGCTCAGGTACTTGAGACCTGAGTCGACAATGATCGTGCCCACCGTCGCGTCCGGCCCGAGCCTACTCGCCACGCGCAGAGCCACGACGATGTTGCCGCCGCTGGAAGTGCCCGCGAAGATGCCTTCCTCGCGCGCCAGCCTGCGCGCCATCTCCTTCGACTCCGGTGTGGAGACGGTCTCAATCTCATCGACCTCGTCGCGCCGCCACAGGGGAGGGAGGAAGCCGATCCCGATTCCCTCGATCTGGTGCGCGCCCGTAGACCGGCCTGAGAGCACGGCGGATTCCGAAGGCTCGACCGCGACCACCCGAACCCGTGGATTGTGCCGGCGGAGAGCGGCGGCCGTTCCATGGATGGAGTGTGCGGTGCCCACCGAATGGACGAACGCGTCGACGCGCTCACCCGACTGGCGCCACATCTCTTCCCCGAGAGGCAGGTACCCGGCCTCGCCGTCGCGGTTCTGGAGCTGATCGCTCCACCAGTGGCGGGGTCGGCGGCTGAGCTCGCCCGCGGTGGCGATCAGACTCTTGATGAGCTGCTCCGTGATCCTCTTTCGGTCACTGGGAATCGTCGTGATTTCCGCGCCGTAGGCGCGCATCGTCTGGCGCTTCTCCTCGCTGAACGCGTCCGAGGAGACGAAGTGGGCCTTGTACCCAAGCGCCGCGGAGACGAGCGCGAGCGAAATTCCCGTCGTCCCCCCGGTGTATTCGACGACGGTGCCGCCTGGAGAAAGCCGGCCGTCCGCGGCCGCCGCTTCGACCATGGCCCGCGCGATGCGATCTTTCATGCTCCCGGTCGGATTCGCGGATTCGAGCTTGGCGATCACGCGCGCTGAGCCCGAGGGCACGATGCGCCGGAGCTCCACGAGAGGTGTGTTGCCGATCGCTTCCAGGATTCCCCGGTTCGTGGCGTGCCGGGCGATGCTGTATGAGGGAGCTTGACTCATGGCGCGATGGTGGGGTGTCGTGAGGGGTGCGTCAATGCCTCAAAACACTTGTTGCGTGGGTCTTCCAACCACTCTTAACCATTGACAAACGTGCGCTGAAGGAGTATAAACTCCAGCGGATTTGCCACAATTGACAGAAGCTCGTGATCCGGAGGGCGCTGTGTTTCGTCGCCCGTCTTGCCAGCGCACTTGGTGTGTTCGAGGCTCCGGAACCTCGATTAACAAACACCGCTAAAGACCGAGTCCCCGAGGCAGCCCTCGGGGGCTTTTTCATTTCCACTCCATAATCTGATCAAAGCGAAGGGGACCGCCAAGGGACGGCGAGCACCGATCTCTTTTCGATTCCTTGGCGTTTCCTTCATTGAGCCCGATAGGAACGCATGAGGCGCTGAGGAGGTCTGTCATGAGAGCTACCGTATGCCTGCGTAATACTGTCTGGTCGCTTCTCGTCGTCCTGACCCTTCCTACTCTCGAGCCCGGTTCTCTCGCGGCAACGCCCCCGATCTGGACCCTGCAGCTCGACCGGCGCATTGATTGGTTCAAGGCATCCCCTTCCGGAAACTTCCTCGTGGGTACGGACCAGGAGATCCTGGGAGTCGCACCCGACTCCGGCACGGTCGCGTGGCGAATCCGGCCGGGCAGGAAATCCAGTGCGGCCGATGTGGAGCTCTTGGCCGGCACCCCCTTCGCCGTCCTTGGCCTCGGGAAGCACGACGCCCCTGAGCTCCCATCGCTATCGCTCTTGGACGTGCGGGACGGACGGATGATCTGGAACGCGGATTCCCTCGGCGTTCTCAGGTCGGTCGGATCGTTTCGCATTCCTGGAACGGAGCGCCTGCTTCTGCGTGCCACAGCCGGGAAAGGCCAAACAGGTGCGCTTCTCGACATTTCGACCGGCCGGCCCATCTGGATCAATCGACAGCTCGGCCAGGAGTTCGAGCCGGTCCTCTTCGACCAAGTTGACGATGTCGTCATCGGCCTTTATCAGAAGCCATTCATGGACACCGACTCGACGATGATCTTCCACATGAGCAAGACCCGATTCGAGAAATACAACATGACCACAGGAGAGCTTGTCTGGGATTCGAAGTACCCGGAACCGCGGCGGAGTTTTTGGGAGGGCCCGCCCGAGGAAGAGAAGCACAGGGTCCAGCTCTGGATTGCGCCGATGGTGGTTTCTGCGAGCGGGTACCGATTCTATTCACCGTACCTGAAGACGGTGGCCTGCTTCTCTCTCGCCACGGGGAACCGGGTGTGGGGTGAGGAGCCGAAGCTCGACGGGTATGCCGTACAGATGGAGGAGACCCCGGCGGGGTTGCTCGTCCGCGCGATCGGGCCAAAAGGCAATCCGGACGATCAGAAGCTGCGGCTTCTCGATCGTGAGACGGGAGCGACCCTGTGGGAGAAGCCCAAACGGAAGAAGATCCTGGGACTCTCGATGGAGCATTGGAGCGCCGCCACGAATTTCCTGGTCGAGAAGGACCGCGTGGTCATCGCGGCTGATGGAAAGCTCCTGGCTATCGACCTCAACACCGGGAACGAGCGAACGCTTGCCAAACTCGAGTTCCGTGATGAGGACGATGCCAAATCACTCGTGCGTGTTGCGGATGGATACTGCGTCATCGGGTCGTCCAATCTGGGAATCTACGCCCTCGAGGACGGCAGGCGCACCAAGAGCTACTCCTGCGAAACGCCGGACAACTTCGGATTGGGTCTCGCGCTCCTGGCAGGCAGCGCCGCCTTGTGGGCGATCGGTTCCGTGAACGTGGGTGACGATGTCACCATGTCCGCCAGCATCAACCCCGTGGCCGTGGTGAGTGACGTCATGAAGGACTTTTCTGCGAGCAGGCAGCGCGAGAGCTACGTCTACTTTCTGGCGAAGGTCGGAGAGGAGAAGAAGCCGGGCATCGCTCGCGTGCGCTATGAGACCGGTGAGGGCGCGGGCGAGATCGTGCTCGACGAGAAGAAGCCTGAGTACGCGTTGGATTCGAGTGGGCGTCTGTACTTCCGGCACGATTCCAAGACGATCCAGTGCTATCGATTCTGATGCTGTGAAACACACCTCCGTTGGGGATCAGTCGTGATTCGCTACCTGATTCGGACAGCACTTCTCGCAACGGCGCTGGTCTGGACCTGGAGCGGGTCCGCGTTGTGCTTGTGGCAGACCTTTGGGCCTTCGGATGGGTTGGCGTCTGCCGCAACAAGTTCCGTCATGGAGGATCGATCGGGCAATCTCTGGTTCGCAACGAATGCCGGTGTGAGCCGTTTCGATGGGACGAGCTGGCATTCCTATACGGCCGCTGATGGACTCCCGTTGGGCGAGGGGGCGACCGCAGTTCTCGAGGATCGCTCGGGGAACATCTGGGTTGGCACCTACGAGGGTGGCATCTCCCGCTACGACGGCAAAAACTGGCGGACCTACACGACCGCCGACGGCCTTTTGAGCAATCGTGTGCACGCGATTCTCGAAGACCACCTGGGAAATATCTGGATCGCAACCGGTGCCGGCGGCGGCAGCCTCGGCAGTTTCAGCCGCTTTGACGGTGCGCGGTGGGTGACGTACGGCGCTGCTGGCTACGCGTATTCGATCATCGAGGACCTATCCGGGAACATCTGGGTTGGGACCCTGGGCGACGGTGTCGGCCGTTTCGACGGCACAGGCATCCAGACGTACAGGACCGCCGACGGGCTGGCCGACAATTGGGTGACTTCAGCGCTCGCGGATCGCTCGGGCAATGTGTGGTTTGGAACCTCAAATGGTCTCAGCCGCTTTGACGGAGCCACCTGGCAGACGTACACGACGGCCGACGGTTTGCCTGGGAATTCAGTGGCCGCGATCTACGAGGATCACCTCGACAATCTTTGGTTTGGAACGGTTGGCGATGACGGTGGTGCAGGTCTTACTCGCTTCGATGGAATCAAATGGCAGACCTACACGACCGCCGATGGGCTGCCAGACAATTACGTGCGTTCAATTCTCGAGGACCGCTGGGGCAATCTGTGGCTCGTCAATGGGCACGGCGGTGTCACGCGGTTCGACCGAGCTACTTGGCGAAGGCACACGACGCCTGATCCGTTGCCGGACAATTCACAGGAAGTGACAGCGATGCTCGAGGATCGATCCGGGAACCTCTGGGTCGGAACGCAACGTGCCGGTGTCTGCCGCTTCGATGGGAGGAGCTGGCGAACGTATACCGCTGCCGACGGGCTCGCATTCGATTGGGTGACGGCCATTGTCGAGGATCGTTCGGGCAATCTCTGGTTCGGGACTGCCGGCAATGGGGTGAGCCGCTTTGACGGAGTGAATTGGCGGACGTACACCGCCGACGACGGGCTCGCACACGGTCTTGTGACCTCGATTCTCGAGGACCGCTCAGGGGATCTCTGGTTCGGAACCACCTACGATGGTGTGAGCCGCTTCGACGGGGTGAACTGGCGGACCTACACAACCGCCGACGGCCTGGGCTCGAATCAAGTGAATACCATCCTGGAGGATCGCCTCGGGAATCTCTGGTTCGGAACCCAGGGCGGTGGCGTCAGCCGCTTCGACGGGACACACTGGCGGACTTACACAATCGCCGACGGGCTGCCCTACAACGAGGTGCGCGCGATTCTCGAGGATCGGTCGGGAGCGCTCTGGTTTGCTACCGCGCCCTACGATCCCCCTCGCGGGCTCACGCGCTTCGACGGGTCGAGCTGGCGAACCTACACGGCCGCCGACGGACTGGCGGACGATCACGTAACGGCGATGGCAAAGGATGGTTTTGGGAATCTCTGGTTCGGAACCTACGGCAGTGGCGTCAGCCGTTTCGACGGGATGAGCTGGCAGACGTACACCACGGTCGACGGCTTGGCGGACAATCGGGTGACCCAAGTGCTCGGAGCCCGTTCCGGGGATCTCTGGTTCGCGACGCTGCACATGGGTGGAATGGGGAATTACGTACCCAGCCTCACTCGGTACGAAACCGATCTGGTTCCCCCCAGAACCGCGTTCCTGAGTAAACCTCCATCAGTCGGTGCTTCTCGGAACGTTTCGGCGGCATTCGTTGCGGCATTTTCCGAGAGCAAGATCGAGTTTTCCTATCGGCTGGACGAAGGCGCTTGGTCCTCCTGGTCCCCCGTAGGGACCTGGGTCGGGACCAATCTGTCCGACGGCGTTCACACTCTGGAAGCGACCTCCCGCGACTACGTCACGAACGTCGATCCGTTTCCGCCTGCGGCTACATTCGAGGTCGACGCCACCCCTCCGGCGCCGCTGCTGACTTCACCCGCGTTTGGCGCTGTTGTCCGAGGCGCCTTGCAGGTCCGCGGGAGCGCGGACGACGCTCGCCTACAAGACTACCGTGTGGAGGTGAGGTTGGCAGGTGCGCGATCGTGGGATCCTCCGATCGCGGCGCTGCTGGCTCAGTCTTCGGTTTCCGTGCGAGACGGTCCACTGGCGACGTGGGACACGTCGCCGCTCGCCGACGGGCTCTACGATCTGCGTCTCTCCGCCACCGATTCTCTCGGCCTCACCGGCAGCTCACAAGTCACGGTCGTCGTCGATAACCACGCGCCCTTCGCGGACGTCACCGCCCCCACCATCGTCTCCTCCTCCACGGGGGGGAACGTGTTCACGACAAACGCAGAAGCCCATCTCTATTTCCCGCCACACGCGTTCCAGAAGGACGCGGTCGTCACCGTTACTCCCGCGGTCGATCCATCGGTGCCCGCCAGGACCCTTCCCGCCGGCACGATTCAGCTCCTGGGCGGGTACGACATCGAGTGGGGAGGCGCGCCACTGATGAAGCCCGCACGTCTGGAGTTTTCCTACGCGACCGGCGGAGCTGGTGCCGCTGCCGCTTCTCGCGGTGCGGCTGGTTCTGACGCGGGCGGGGCCCGACAAGCTGCGGAGCATCTCGCGTTGTACCGGAGCTCCAACGGCACCTGGGAACGCATCGGCGGCACGACGGATCCCAGCGCAGCTCGCGTTTCCCTAGCAATCACCGCGCCGGGCACCTATGCGCTTTTCGTGGAGACAGGCGTTATCTCAGGTCCCGGGACCTTGAGTTCGCTCGCGTTCACGCCGCGCGTGTTCTCTCCGACGGGTGCTTTCGCCGATCGCGAGCTGGGAATCAGCTTCACTCTCGGCCGCGCGGCTCCGGTGACGGTTCGGGTGTACTCGCGTTCTGGGCGCTTGATCCGTGAGGTGGTAGCAGGTCAAACCATGAACGCGGGTGCGAATCTAGTCCGATGGGACGGGCGGGATCGAAACGGGGGATATGCCGCGGACGGAATGTACCTCGTCACGGTGGAGGCTTTGGGGTGGACCGAGCGAAAAACCTTGGCTGTCGTGAGGTAGGAAGAAGGGGGTCATGAAAATGATTCGTCGTCGCAGACTTCTCGTCGCCGGTCTGGCGTCATGCCTGCTCGCCGTCGCTCCCGGCTCCACGCACGCAGGCCCGAGCCTCCAGGTACCCATCGGTCCTCGGGCGATTGCGATGGGCGGTGCCTTCTCCTCGATCTCCGACGACGCCGAGGCGCTCTACTGGAACCCCGCGGGGCTCCCATGGATCGGGCACCAGGAGATTACGGCCACCCACGCCAATCTCTTCGGATCCGACATCAAGGATAGCTACGCGTCTTTCGTCCTCCCGCTCACGCGTCAGGATGCGGCCGCGGTCGACTGGTATCGCTCGGGCTTCAACGACACCGAGCTCGACTTTGGCGAGAATCGCATCGACCTCTCGTACGGACGCAAGGTGCTCCCGTTTCTCTCGGCGGGCGCGACGGTGAAATATCTCACGAGAAACACCAACCTCGATGGCGTCTCCGTGCGGAGCGGCAAGGGACCGGGTCTCGACTTCGGACTCATTGCCACGCCGCTCGACAGGCTTCGCCTCGGCGTCGTGGCACAGGACGCATTCGACACCAAGCTGTCCTATTCACAGGGGGAGGGAACGGTCGTCGCGTATCCGCGCACGGTGCGCATAGGCGCATCCTATTCGCCCATTCACAACGCCATCGTCGCTGCAGACCTGGATGACCGGCTCCACGTGGGCGCGGAGTTCAGCCCAGTCGACGCGCTCGCGCTCCGGGCGGGAGTTCAGGATAACGGGAGCGACCCGGACGGCCCCACCTGGTCCGCTGGAACGGGCATTCGCTGGAACATCGTGCGCTTCGATTACGCCTATGTGGACCATCCGACGCTCGGAGGCACGAGTCATTTCGGCCTCGGCCTTGCGTTCAACTTCAATCCGTCGCAGATCCGGATCGAGAAAGCCGAAGCGCACGACATCTACACCTCCCTCTACAAGCGATACGCGCGCGAGCCCTTCGGCACGCTTCGGGTGCGGAACCTCGACGATCAGCCGATCGAGGCCCAGCTCAGCGTGTTCGTGCCACGCCTCATGACGACCCCCTCCACCCAGAAGATCGTGCTGCGTCCGCGGGCGACGCAGGAGGTCCCGATCACCGGCGTCTTCCCGCCCCAGACACTCTCCCAGGTTGGGGATCTCCCGGCGCAGGTCCAGGTCTCGACCACCTACCAGAGCCTACACCTGCCGCGCACGGAGAAGGCGACGGCGCGCTTCATCGCGTACGGTCCTGGCGCGATCGACTGGAGCCAGGGGGTGGAGCAGGCCGCCGCCTTCGTCACGACCCACGACGCCGCGGTGGACGCCGTGGCGCGTGAGGCGACGCGAACGGTGGCCCTCATGGAAACAGGGACGTTCGGCAATCGGAACGTGGACTTCGCCGCGGCGCTCTTCGACGCGCTGGGGACTCTGGGCATCGCCTACGTTCCCGATCCCAACAACCCATACGAGACCATCTCGGGCACCCCGAAGGCGGCCGACACCGTCTCCTATCCACGCGAGACGCTGAAGCGCCGCACCGGAGACTGCGACGACACGTCGGTTCTTCTGGCGGCACTGCTCGGCAACGTCGGCATCCGGACCGAGCTGGTGGACGTTCCCGGGCACCTCTTCGTGCTCGCGAGCACCGGACTGCACGAGCGGAACCGGCTCGCGCTCGGCCTGGCGTTCAACTTCAATCCGTCACAGATCCGGATCGAGAAGGTGGAAGCACACGACATCTACACCTCCCTCTACAAGCGATACGCGCGCGAGCCGTTCGGTACCCTTCGCGTTCGGAACCTCGACGACCAGCCGATCGAGGCCCAGCTCAGCGTGTTCGTGCCGCGCCTCATGACGACTCCATCCGCCTGCCGCGCTGAACGAGGTCGCGCACATGTATTTCTTCGCGGGGAAGATGGACGAAGCGCGCCAAGCTCTCGAGCAGGCGCTCGCGAAGGAGCCGGGCTCGCCGGCCATTCTCAACAATCTGGGCGACGTCGAGGCCGCCCAGGGAGAGCTCGCGAAGGCAGCCGACCGCTATTCGCAAGCGCTCGCGACGGACAAGTCCGATTCCGGAGTGTGGCTCAACCTCGGGCTCGCGCGGTACGCGGCCGGTGATTCCACGGGCTCCGACGAGGCGCTCGCGTGGGGAATCGAGTTGAGCGGTGGGTACGAAGCGGCGTGCGCGCTTCTCGGCCTGCCGGTGGGAGAGACCTCCACGCGAGAGGGCACGAAGAAGATGTCCGCCGAGGAGGCGAGGCAGCTCCTCAAGGAAGCGCTCCGCAAGGTTCCCGCCGGATCGTCCAGGCCCGCGGCCAATACGATGTCGAAGCCCTCCGAGCCCGCGCGCCGATGGACGAGCCGGATCGCGGCAGGCCGCGGCGCCGATCGCGTGGAGGTGAGCGATCTTCTCTACTGGAAGAAATGAGGGGATCCACGTGAGACCCAACCCCGCACCCTTGAGATGCCTCCAGATTGCCGTCTTCATGTTCACGATCGCGATGACCCACGGGGCGGAGGCTGCCTCACCTCCTCCAGCCCCGGCCGCGCACCCTCCCGATGCAACCCTCCTGCGGGCGGAATGCGAGTACGGGATCGCCCTCGCGCTCGCGGGCGCGGATGCCAGCGCGGAATCTGCCTTCGTCTCGCTTCTCTCGCACGCGCCCGGCGACGCTAGGGCGCTCAACAACCTCGGGAATACGCACCTCCTCCGCGGGGACTTCGACGTGGCCCTTGCGTTCTATCAACAGGCGAGCGAGGCGGACAGCTCGGACCCCGGAATTCTCCTGAACGGAGCCACCGCGCTCATGCTGCGTGGCGACGAAGAAGAAGCTCAGATCCTGGCGGCTGAGGGCGTCCGCCGCGCGGGGGGAGTACGCCAGGCGGCGCTGCTGCTTGGACTCAAGGCACCCGAAACCTCGAGCGACGCGCCCAAGGCTGGTGACCGAGCGTACGTGCGGAAAGACGAGGTGTTGGCGCTCCTCCGGGCTGCCGCCGCGAATGTTCCACCCGACAGCAGCAAAGCAAAACCGCTGGACGCGCCAGCCGCCTCACGCGCGAAGAAGCGCCCTCCCACGTGGCGATCCGCCGGGGCACGCGGGGCCGAAGGCACCGACGTTTCCGTGGTCGTTTACTGGAAGCAATAGGAATCCCGGAGCGCCATGGCACCCTCGGACTCCCGGACGCGGCGCATTCAGCAATATTTCAGCGTCGGCATTGCCCTTGGAGTCTGGGCGCTTCTCTCGGTCGCATACGTTGCGGGCCTCTTCCAGCCGTTCGATCTGCGCCTGCTCGACTGGCGCTTTCGCTTGCGTGGCGAGCGTCTTGCCGCCGATTCCATCGCCATCCTGGCCATCGACGACGCAACGATTCGCGGCTATGGAGGGTCGTGGCCTCTGCCGCGCGACCAATACGCCCTGCTCGCCACCGCGCTCGAGGAGGCGGGGGCGCGCTCGATCGGTTTCGATGTTCAATTCCCGAAGAATGATGCGCTGGATCCAAAGGCGGATGCACTCTTCGCCTATGTCTCCTCCACCTATCCGAACGTCGTTCACGCAATCTCGTTCCATTCGGACCCGCGGGATCCCACGGGTGATCCGGCGCCGGATCGGAAGGTTCAGGAAGCGCTTCGCCGGCAAGGCGTGGCAGGCACGGTCCCCGCTCCACAGGGAGCAAGCGTGTCCTTGCCCTATCCCGATCTCATGCTCCAAGCCAAAGCGCTCGGCCATGTGACGGTTCCCGCGGATCGCGATGGCGCCATACGTCGCCAGCCGCTTCTGATTCGATACGAAGACAAGCTGTACCCGGCGCTCGCTCTGCGCATGATCGGGGTCGCGAAGGGTCTTGCGGCTCCTCCCGAGATCGCAACCGATAGAGCCGGCGCGCGCGTGGGATGGCCCGGGGCATGGTGGCCTCTCCAGCTCGACGAGGAAGGAGCGACGGCGATCGATTTCGCCGGGGACCGCGCCGCGTTTCCCAACAGTCATTCGATGCTGGATGTACTCCGGCGGTACCGGAGCGGCGATCAAGCCGCGCTACGGGAGGCGTTCTCGAACCGAAACGTCCTGATCGGCCTGGATTCGCGGCAGGAGGTGACCGAGGACGTGGGGACGACGCCCTTTGCCGCGGCCACGCCGCTCCTCTTCATCCACGCCAACATGCTGGACAACCTGCTTCGTCGAAGATTCCTGAGCCAAGCCCCGGTCGGGCCCTATCTCGCCGCGCTAGCGATCCTGGCCGTGTTCCTCGGATGGGCGTTCTCCACGCGGTCCGTGCCTACGTCGGCACTCGTGGCCGGTCTCGCACTCACGGTGATCGCGGGTCTCGACTTCTTCCTCTTCGCGGGCTGGGCGGTCGACGCGCCACCGATGGCGGCGCTCGCCCTGGCGCCTCTGATCTACGCCTCCACCGGAAGCTTTCGCTACATCTTCCTGGAGCGCCGCGACCGGCGGCGGGAAGAGGACCTCAAGGACGGCCGGACCCTCCAGATGCGGCTCCGTCCGGAGGCGCTGATCGGGGAGAAGCTCTCTCACTATCAGATCATGGAGAAGCTGGGCATGGGCGGCATGGGGGTCGTGTACCTCGCGCGCGACGAGCATGTCGGCCGATCCGTGGCGATCAAGGTCCTTCCCGGTCGAGGGCTCGAAAACGATTCTGCCCGCCGGCGCTTCCGGCGTGAGGCGCGGGCTCTGTCCAAGCTCAGCCATCCGAACATCGCCGCGATCTTCGAATACGATTCCCAGGAGGGAACCGACTTCATCGTGATGGAGTTCGTGGCCGGAATGCCGCTCTCCCAGCGAATCCAGCGTGGCCCGCTCCCGGAGGCCGAGATGCTCCACGTTGGAATGCAAGTGGTGGAGGCTCTCGGTCACGCCCACGCGCACGGGATCATTCATCGGGACTTGAAGCCTCAGAATGTGATGCTGACCGCGAAAGGCGAAGCCAAGGTTCTCGACTTCGGCCTCGCGCGGCTCTTAGGTACCGCGGTGGACGGGAGCACGATATCCGAGAGCCTCACGGAGCCCGGTCACGTTGTCGGGACGCTTCCCTACATGCCGCCGGAGGCATTCCGGGGAGTGAGGGCGGACGAACGGGGCGACCTCTACTCCATGGGCGTAGTGCTGTTCGAGATGGTCACGGGCCGGCGTCCCTTCTCCGAAAGCGAGCCCCACGAGCTCATCCACACGATCTTGGAGCAGCCGCCCGCGAGCCCTCGGCTGCTGAACGGCAAGATCTCGGCGGTCGTGGAGGAGTTGATCCTTCGCGCTCTCCAGAAGGACCCGGCCCTCCGGTTCTCCTCCGCGACGGAAATGCTCCATGCGCTGGTTGCGTGCCGCCCCGAGGTCGCAGCGATCGCAGGCGGCCGGAAAGACGCTCGATGAGAATCGCGGACCTTGAGCGCGAGGAGTCTTCCGGCGAGCATCAGGAGTCGACCGCCTCCATCCTTCTCCGCGCGCGTGATGGAGACGGGGCCGCTCGGGAGACTCTGGCCGGCCGCTATCTCCCGGTGCTCCGCCGCTGGGCCCACGGTCGCCTGCCACGCGCCGCGCGTGATCTCGTCGACACCGACGACCTCGTCCAGTCCGCCGTCGCGAAGGCGCTCCTACGTCTCGACTCCTTCGAGCCTCGCGGGGAGGGGGCGTTCCTCGCCTATCTCCGTCAGATCCTCCTCAACAAGGTCCGGGATCATGCCAGGCGCGCGAAGCGACGTCCTCAGCACGAGGCCCTGAATGAGGAGCTTCACGCGGATTCCCGATCGCCGCTGGAGGAAGCGATTGGACGAGAGAGTCTGGATCGCTACGAATCGGCGTTGAATCAACTCACCGACACGCAGAAGCAGGCGGTCATTCTGCGCCTGGAGCTTGGGTTCCGTTACCGGGAGATCGCCGAAGCCATCGGATCGCCGACGCCCAGCGCCGCGCGATTCCTCGTGGCGCGAGGGCTGGCTCATCTGAGTCGAATCATGCGAGAGAACGATGAAGGAAAATGACGGACAGGAAGTCCTGCTGGACATAGCGGCCACCATCTCCGACGGACATCCGGTCGATTGGGAAGGAGTCCATGCCAATCATCCCGAGGTGCTGCCGGACATTCCATATCTGCGACTCCTCGAGGCGATCGCGAAGGATCTACGCGATCCGGGGGAGTCGTAGGAGAGGCAGCACCGGAGCCGCCGAGCTTGTGCGACGCGGCAGAGGAGAGCCAAGATGCAACGACAGCTTCGCATCCTCATCGCATGGGGAGTTCTGGCGCTCGCTTCCGCGAGCCCATCGGCCGGGGCGCGTCCTGACACGACGCCGGCACGCCCGGTTCCTCATGCTCCCTCGATCATCGACAACACGGCTCGCATGGATGCGAACAACCTCGACATGGTGGTCACCAACCATGGATCCTTCGCCTACGATCTCCTCACGGGAGGCGCGGGACTCATTTACCCCAAGGGCTCGACTCGCACGGCCGTCTTCGCTGCGGGACCCTGGATCGGCGGAAAGCTAGCAGGGATTATCCAGGTTGCGGTCGGCGAGTACGCTCAGGAATTCGTGCCGGGACCCATGCTCGGCGGCACGTTCCAACCGGACCAGCCCGCATTCAAGAGCTACAAGATCGAGCGCGGCAACACGACCAGTCCGGACTATCTGAATTGGCCGGTCTCGCAGGGCGCCCCTCTCGGCAAGGACGGAAAGCCCCTCCTGCTGGGCGATGTGACCATCTGGAGCGTCTATAACGATGCGGACCCTTCCCAGCACATCGTTCAAGGTACCGAGCCCTTGGGGGTCGAGATCCAACAGACGACCTTTGCGTTCAACCGATCGGGCCCCCTTGGAAACACGATCTTTCTCCGGTTCAAGCTGATCAACAAGGGCAATTTCACAATCCAGGACACCTATTTCTCACTCTGGAGTGATCCGGACCTGGGTGGATTCACGGATGATCTGGTCGGCTACGACATGACTCTTGGCATGGGCTACTGCTATAACGCCACGAACTCGGACGCCGTGTACGGAGCCATGCCGCCAGCCGTTGGATATTGCCTCCTGGGTGGCCCGATCCGCTCCGCTCCGTGCGGGAGCGACACGCTCGGGGTGACCTCGTTCATCAAATACATCAACGGCACGGACCCGAGGACTGCGGACGAGGTCTACAATTACCTGCAGGGCCTCCACGCGGATGGGACGCCGTTTCATGTCAACGACGACCCGGATCAACCCTTCACGACATTCCTGGTTTCAGGCGATCCGGTAGCCGGAACCGGCTGGCTCGATTCAAATCCCGCCGACAGGCGCCTCGCGGTCACGACGGGGCCGTTCCTCTTGCAACCGACTGAAGCGAAAGAAATCGCGTTCGCCATCCTGGTAGGGCAAGGAACCGATCGCCTGTCCTCCATATCGGAATTACGGAACACGGCGGGAGTGGCGAAGGAGGCGTATCGCGCGCTCATTTCCGTCGAGCCGGAAGGCCTCTTTGCGACCCGAGTGGACTATGGGGCGGGAGGCAACCCCGTCTCCATCGCGATCGGGGATCTGAGTGGCGATGGGAACCCGGATCTGGCGACCGCGAATTTCGGCGGCTCGAACACCGCCTCCGTTCTTCTGGGGCATGGAGATGGAACCTTCGACACGAAGGTGGACTACGAAGCGGGCTATGCCCCTGTCTCCATCGCGGTCGGAGATGTGAATGGGGACGGGAAGCAGGACCTCGTGACCGCGGACTTCATCTCCAGCACCGTGTCCCTTCTCCTGGGCGTCGGAGACGGCACATTCCAGCCGAAACTGGAATATCTGGCCGGAGGAAGCCCCAACTCCGTAGCGGTTGGAGATGTGAACGGCGATGAAAAGCCAGATCTCGTGACGGCGAATGGCTCCCGCGCCACCGTGTCCGTCCTCCTGGGCCATGGAGATGGCGCCTTCGAGGCGGCGGCCAGTTATGACGTGGGGTCCCCAGGCGCCTATCCCAACTCGGTCGCGATCGGGGACGTGAGCGGAGACGGGAATCCGGATCTCGTGACGGCGAATGAAGTCTTCAATACGGTGTCGGTCCTCTTGGGTCACGGGGACGGCACGTTCCCGACGGAGACGGAGTACGGGGTGGGAAGCGCTCCGCGCTCCATCGCGATCGGCGACGTGAGCGGGGACGGAAGGCCCGACCTCGTGACGGCGAATTTCGGATCCAATACCGTTTCCGTTCTCCTGGGCAATGGGGACGGAACGTTCGGCACGAACGCGGACTACGAGACAGGGTTCAGTCCGGTCTCCGTGGCGATTGGGGACGTGAGCGGCGACGGGAAGCTCGATCTCGTCACGGCGAATTACTTCCGCGACGCCGTATCCGTTCTCCCCGGAAACGGAGACGGTACGTTTCAGGCGAAGACCGACTATGGGACGGGCGGCGGTCCCTCCTCCGTCGCGATCGGAGACCTGAACGCGGACGGGAAGCTGGATCTCGCGACGGCGAACACGGGCTGCAGCACCGTTTCCGTCCTCTTGAACATCGGGCAGACGCCCACGACGCTCGAGGCGGCTTTGGATCTAGATCCCAACGTGATCAATCTGAAGGACCATGCTCCATGGGTGACCGCCTATATCGAGCCCTCGGGATTCGAGGCCGCGAGCATCGATATCACGAGTCTCCGGCTCGCGGGATCGGTTCCGCCGGCGCCCAAGTTTGCGGTCGTCGGAGATCACGATCGCAACGGAAAACCGGACCTCATGGTGAAGTTCCACCGCGAGGCGCTCGATCCACTCCTTACGTTGGGTGTGAACGAGCTCCAGGTGACGGGCAGGCTGGTCACCGGAGAGGAATTCAAGGGATCGGATCGAATCCGGGTGATCCAGCCGGGCCAGGGGCCCCGGCCGGCCACCATCTCGCCCAATCCGCTAAATCCCGAGGGGATCCTGACGTTCCGGACCGTAACCGCGGGCCGGGTCTCCGTGAAGATGTTCGATCTTCAGGGGGGACTGGTGCGCATCTTGGCGGAGATTCCCCTTCTTCCGGCGGGGGAGCACGAGCTGAGGTTCGACGGTCGAGGGGATGGAGGAAAAAGTTTGGCGTCCGGGGTGTACTTCTATCGAATCGAGACCGCGGCCGGACTTCAGACGGGCCGGTTCGTGGTCTTGAAGTAGCGGAGCGAGATTCGCGGAACGAAATGAGGCGGCACCTCGCGGTGCCGCCTCACTCGTCTTACGGCGCCGACTCAGCCGAGCCGGTTATGCCTTGCGGACGTTTGCTGCCTGGAGACCCTTTGGCCCCTTCACCACCTCGAATTCCAGGCGCTCGCCCTCGGCCAGGGTCTTGAAGCCCTCGCCGGAGATGGAAGAGTAATGCACGAACACGTCCTCGCCGCCTTCCTGCTGGATGAATCCAAAACCCTTCGCTTCGTTAAACCACTTCACGGTTCCAACAGCCACTCTTTGCTCCTTGCGAACTGGGGCATCCGCCCCTACTCACCGATCCTCGCGAATCGGTCACCCGGCCTCGTTGGTCGGGTGCCGGGAAATTACTTTCCCGGATACAAAAAAAGCCGCAGGCGAACTGGCTCCCGCGGCGAATGTTCGAATCTTTGACGACCGTCAGCCATTTCCTTGATCGGAGTATCCTCGAACTCGCCCGAGAAGTAAAGACCAATTTTGTGGCGCGTCCGGGGCTTTGCCTGGCAGGCGTCGGCTATACTGCGGCCCCATGCGCAGGGACCGCAAGGGGCGTAGGGAAGCCAAGGGGCGGCCGGAAGCAGGTGGCCGCCAGCCCGCGGAGCCCCGGTCCCCCGGGCGCTGGACCGTGCTCCTGATCCCGCTCGGGCTCTATTTCAAGCTCCTGGCGATCCTGGATCCCAGGAACGGAGCGCCGGCTCACCTCCTGAACCTGGCTGCCCTCTGCGTCGCGATCGTCCTACTCGTCACGCTCGTCTCGCGCTTGTGCGGTCCCCGCGCCGGACTTTTCTCAGGACTCCTTTTCGCGAGCTACGGCAACGTTCCCGGCCTGGTCGCGTGGACCAGCGGCTGCCAGGATCTGTTCGCGATCCTCTTCGTGACCGCGGCCTTTCTCCTTCGCCACCGGGGGAAGGACATCGCGGCGCTCGCGTGCGCGACCGCGGGCGTGCTCTGCAAGGAGCCCGCGATCGCGGCATTTCCCGTGCTCATCTTCTGGGACTGGATCCTGGGCAGGCCGCCCCGGCACCCGAAGCTCCAGATCATCGGATACGGCCTTGTCGCGGCGTTGTGGGCCGTCGTGCATCCGGGGATCCATCTGCTGGCCGGACGCGGGTTCAAGAGCGGGGCGACCATGTACGTGGGCCTGGAGCACTCCGAGCGATGGGGCCTCTACCTCTGGCGCTACCTCATGACTCTGGTCAATCTGCCGCCTCCGGGCCTCGACGCATCGTGGTGGGAGGAGCGCTCCCTCTACGGATTCGCGGCGCTCGCGATCCTGGTCGCCGGGCTTCTGGCGCTGGCTCGTCAGCGGAGGATCGGGGGTGCCTCTTCCTGCTCGCTCCGGCGCATCGGCCTGATCAGCGCCGTGTTCGTGGTACCCAGCCTCCTCATGCCCGCGATTCTCGTACGGCACTGGGCCCCCTACTTCGCGTGCATGCCGGCCCTGGGGGTCGCGCTGTTCCTCGGCCCGGCCCTCGCAAGGCGAGGCGTCCCCACAGCGATCGCCGCGCTCTCCATGTTTCTCTTGCTCGGGATCTGGTGTCGCGGAGCTCGCGCGGAAGACGAGCAGGTCCTGACGGAGCGTGCCATGGTCGAGGCATCGAATGGGGTGCGAACCGTGCGCTCGAATTTCGAGAAGCTCTTCCCGATCCTTCCCAAGGGGAGCGAGGTCCTGGTTTCCTTCGGCACGAGCGGGATCCGGGGGATTCAGAGCGCGCTGATCGAAGGCCAGGCGCTCCGTCTCTGGTATCGGGACCCGACGCTCCGCACGGTCCGGACGAGAGAACGCATTCCGGGCGCGCCCGCGGAGTATCTGGTTCGCGTCACGGATGATCTCGACCTGGTCGCATTCGACCCTCGGACGCTGCGGCTTTGGTCCGCGACGAAAGCCTCGCCCAACCCGGGCGAGATTCACCGATCGGCCAATGAATATGCGCGAACCCTCGCGGCGGGCGGCGATACCGATCGCGCGATCCGGATCATGGAGGGGCTCACGCGCATCGAGCCGGGCGAGCTGGGCGCCTACAACCGCCGCATGATCGCCAGCATGCTCCTGGCCGCGGGCCGGCGCAGGGAGGCCGATTCGACCCTCGCGGCGACGCCGCCGTTTCCCAAGGACGTCGCCCTGGCGCTGGTGTTCGGGCTGGTGGCGGACGCGAGCCCGAGCGAGCAGCTCGACGACGCGGCCTTCGAAGCCTTCGGGCTCTCCGGATCGGATCCGGAAACCATCCGCACGATCATGCTGGGGCTGGAGCAGAACGGCTCGATGGCGCAGGCGGCGTGGTTCGCCCTGAAGCTGCGGCGCCTGGCTCCGGGGGATTCATCCAGCGCGGAACTCCTGGAACGGGCGTCACGAATGGGGGTCACGCCCCAGCGTTTTCGCTGACGCGCTTCAGCAGCTCCTCGTTCGTGGGCCACTCCTCCATGGCCTTCCGCACTTCCAGAATCGCCTGCTTGGGCTGAAGCGTGAGGGCCTGCCGGCGGATCCGATTGATCGCGTCGATCTCCTCCTTGGAGTAGAGAAGCTCGTCACGCCGGGTCCCGCTCTTGGCGATGTTGATGGCGGGGAAGATCCGCTGGTCGGCGAGGGAACGGTCGAGGACGATCTCGCTGTTTCCCGTTCCCTTGAATTCCTCGATGATCATGTCGTCCATGCGCGAGCCGGTCTCGATC
>VBOR01000133.1 GCA_005893165.1 Candidatus Eiseniibacteriota bacterium
CTAGGCGAGTACCGTTTTCCTCCCCTCCAAGTTGAGAAGGTTGCCTCGCCCCTGCAAAGGAGAAAGACGCATGGCCAAGACTCTTGACGCCGACGAGATCCTGATTCAAGCAGCTCCCCTCCAGCACCAGCAAGTCCACGAGATCCAGCCCTTCGGTCACCTGATCAAGATGCCGATCGCGCTCAGCGAATCGGTCTGCAACGAGAGCGTGACGAATCTGAACCAGCTCCTCGCGGACACGATGACGTTGCGCGACCTCTACAAGAAGCATCACTGGCAGGTGGCCGGGCCCACGTTTCATCAGCTGCATCTGCTCTTCGACAAGCACTACGGCGAACAGAACGAGCTGGTGGATGCCATCGCGGAGCGAATCCAGTCCCTCGGCGGCGTGAGCCTCGCGATGGCCCCGGACATCGCCGAAGCCACGTTGATCCCTCGTCCGCCCAAGGGAAGGGAGGCCGTGCCGGTCCAGATCTCGAGACTGCTCCACGCGCACGAGATCGTGCTCAAGGAGGCACGGACGATGGCGGGTCAGGCCCAGAAGCGCGGGGACGACGGCACGAACGATCTGATCGTCAGCGACGTCATCCGTACGAACGAATTCCAGGTGTGGTTCGTCGGCCAGCATGCGGTGAACGCCCCGTTGGTGGGCGGGAAGGGAATGTAGCGTTGGCGCTGACGATCCCGCCGGTCGCGAGTCCCTCGGGCACTGAGGCGCCGCGTGCGCAGCTCTTTCCGGCGTTGACCGCCGAGCAGATGGCTCGAATCACCCCGCATGGCCGCGTCCGTTCCGTGCAGGCAGGTGAAGTGCTGCTCGAAGCCGGGGAACGGAAGCCGCGAATCTTCGTGGTGACCGCGGGACGGCTGGAGGTCGTCCGGCCCTCCCCCCTGGGTGAGGACCTCGTGACCGTGCTCGAGCGCGGTGAGTTCTCGGGCGAGGTGGGTACGCTTGCGGGCCGCCCGGTGCTGGTCCGGATCCGTGCTCTCGAGCCGGGAGAGGTGATCGAGGTGGATCGCGATCATCTTCTCTCGATCGTCCAGAACGACACCGAGCTGAGCGACCTCATGATGCGCGCGTTCATCCTTCGGCGCGTGCAGCTGGTGGCGCGCGGTCTCGGCGATGTCGTGCTCGTGGGCTCCAGCCACTGCTCGGGGACACTCCGGATCAAGGAGTTCCTCACTCGAAACAGCCACCCCTATTCGGAAATCGATCTCGACGTCGAAACGGACGTCCAGGCGCTCCTCGATCGCTTCCAGGTTTCGGTCGCCGATATTCCCGTGCTGATCTGCCGGTCGAAGACGGTCCTCCGAAATCCCACCAATCAGCAGATCGCGGATTGCCTGGGCTTCAACGCGGCGATCGACCAGACGAAGCCCCGCGATCTCGTGATCGTCGGGGCCGGACCGTCGGGCCTCGCGGCCGCGGTCTATGCCGCGTCGGAGGGCTTGGACGTCCTCGTGGTCGAGGCGAATGCGCCGGGTGGACAAGCCGGCGCGAGCTCCAGGATCGAAAACTACCTCGGCTTTCCGGCGGGCATCTCGGGGCAGGACCTCACCACCCGCGCTCAGGCCCAGGCTCAGAAATTCGGGGCTCAGCTCATGGTCGCGAGCGGAGCCACGCGGATGGTGTGCTCCAGGAAGCCCTACCGGATTGCGGTGGACGGAGGGCAAGAGATCGAAGCCTGGGCCGTCATCCTTGCGACGGGCGCGGAGTACCGGAAGCTGGCTCTCGAGAACGTCACCGCGTTCGAGGGGGCGGGGATCTATTACAGCGCGACCGCCATGGAGGCAAAGCTCTGCCAGGGCGAAGAGGTGATCGTGGTGGGCGGGGGCAATTCCGCGGGACAGGCGGCCGTGTTCCTCGCGGAAACGACGCGCCGCGTCCACATGCTCGTGCGGTCCGGCGGCCTGGCGGAGAGCATGTCGCGCTACCTGATCCGGCGCATCGAGCAGCATCCCTCGATCGACCTGAGGCTGAACACCGAGATCGTGAGCCTTCAGGGGGAGCGGCATCTGGAGCGCGTGACCTGGCGGAACTCGGGTACCGGAGCGACCGAGGCCCAGGACCTGCGTCATGTCTTCGTCATGGCGGGAGCTCTTCCCAACAGCCGCTGGCTCGACGGGTGCGTGGCGCTGGATTCGATGGGCTTTATCCGGACGGGCGCCGACCTGACACCGGAGGACCTGGCGGCGGCGCGCTGGTCGCTCCCGCGAGCGCCGCACCTGCTCGAGACGAGTCTCTCCGGGGTGTTCGCGGTGGGGGACGTTCGAAGCGGCAACCTCAAGCGTGTGGCATCCGCCGTCGGAGAAGGATCGATCGCCGTCGCGCTCGTCCACCGGGTGCTGCGGGAATAGGGCGCGGACCGGCGGATCGAAGCACCCCCGTAACGCACCGAAACGGGCCCTCTGGCGCTGAGGAGGCACGTCGAGAAGACGATCTAGAATCGCCCGTCAGGATAACTCGGCAGGAATCGAGTCGCACGGCACCCACGCGACCGAATCTAATGGTCTGGACGGCCAAAGGCGGCCGTCCATCGCATGGAGGAGGCCTCAATGGATTCCTTTCGAGTCGTACCCATTCCTCAGGCCGTCGCCGATCGGATCCGTGAGACGCGGAAGGATGGCCACGGGAATACCGGCATCGAGCCGACGCGGGCGGACGCACCCCGGGGGTTTCCATGCCGCGTCTGTCTCGAGGAGGCCAAGGTCGGTGAGGAAGTGCTCCTATTTTCCTACTCGCCCTTCGAACGCCCCGTTCCGTACCGCAGCGTAGGGCCCGTCTTCGTGCACGCGCGATCCTGCGCACCCTACGGTCCTCGCGCGTCCGTGCCCGAGCTGATGCGGAGCCGCCTCATTTCGCTCCGCGCGTATGATTCGAGGGATCGGATGGTCGAGTGCGACGTCGTGGACGGTGCCGCCCTCGAGGCCATGGTGGCTCGCTTTTTCGCCAATCCCGAGGTTGCATGCATTCACGCCCACAACGCGCGGGCCGGATGTTTCGTGTGCCGGATCGAGAGGACGGCGGGGAAAGCCTAGATTCGATCTCAGGAAAATGGCGCAATGGACTGCGCGCGCACTAATTACGCGTCACGGGTTCGGTCCGCACCGCACCTGGAGCCCGCGGGAACGGTGCGAGATGCGACTGCGAAATCGAGCACGACCTCGCGCCTCGTCTAGGAGCTCCCGCCGCGAGCATCGAGGGCGCCGCGTGACTTGGCGACCGGAGGTTCTAGTTGCTGCGGCCTCGGGCAGCCGCCCGGGCGGCTCCGCTCGCGAGCGACACCGGTGGATCCGAAATGGGAATGCCATAGAGCAGAGGGAGCACCTCGTCCCGGTCTCGAAGGAATTCCGCCTGACGGGCCGCGTCGATCGAAGGAGCGCCCGGAAGCTCGACCTTCAGGGGATCCCGATGCCTTCCGTTTTGAAGGAATTCATAGTGAAGATGAGGGCCCGTGGCCAGACCGGATGAGCCGACTCTCCCGATGATCTGACCCTGCTCCACCCGTGCGCCGGGCCGGACGTCGGGAGCAATGGAGCTCAGGTGCGCGTAGCGCGTCCGGAGCTCTCCGGGATGGCGAAGCTCGACGAGCCTCCCGTAGGCGCCCATGAATCCCGCCCACGTCACGATCCCTGAGGCGGTCGCCTCGACGGGGGCCCCCGCCGGCGCGCCGTAGTCGATGCCCTCGTGGGCCCGCCATAGCTTGAGGATGGGATGGAAGCGGCGCGTGTTGAAATGGCTGGTGATGCGATACGGAACCGGGTATCGCAGGAAGGCTCCTCGCAACGAGCGTCCCTCCTCGTCGAAATAG
>VBOR01000134.1 GCA_005893165.1 Candidatus Eiseniibacteriota bacterium
CGGCGAGGCGCTTGTGCGAGAGCATGAGCCCGATGCGGTCGGCGAGACGGATCGCGATCTCGGCGTCGTCCAGACCGTAACGCGACGCCTCGCGGTGGAAGAAGCTGAGCCCTCCGCGAACCTCTCCCGAGAGCCACACCGGGACCCGGACCCAGGACCGAAGGCCCGAGGACACGATCAGGCGCTGCCGCTCGGTATCCGGCACGATCTCGGTTTGAATGTCGTTGATGATCTCGAAGTCGACCCGCCGCAACATTTCCGCCTTCGTGAGCTTGGTGGGGCCCGTCGGAGGCTCGATGTCGGCGTCCCCCGCGGACGCCGTGATGACGATCGTATCGGATCGGAGATCGAGCTCGGTCAGACACATCAGGGTGTGCGGGAGGATCGCCTGCATTCCGTCGGAGAGCTGCTGGAACACCTCGCGCACGTCGAGCGACTGGGCGAACGTTTCGAGCAGGATCTCCATCCGGTCCAGGCGATCCCGGCGCCGGCGCTCCACGTCCCAGATCCGCCAGTGCTCGACGGCTGAGCCCAAAAGCGCGGCGATGGGCCGGAGCACTTCCTGGTGCTCCTGGGTGAAGGCGTTCGGCTGATAGGCGGCCAGCCAGACGCCTCCCCGAAGGGTAGCCGTCGAGCGGAAGGGCTCCCACATAGCGGAGCGCACTCCTCCCGCCAAGGCCTTGGAATCGAAGTGGAAGGTGGGGTCGAACTCGATCTGGGCGTCCCGGATGATCGGGTTGGGCCCGGGACGAGGACGCATGCGGGGGGACCAGGAGGTCAGCGGGATGGGTTCGGCGCACTCGGGGCCCTTGCAGGGCACGGTGCTCGCGTGGAGGACGGCGCGCTCGCCGTCCACGATGCGGACGACCCCCATGTTGTCGAAGGGGATCAGCTCGCGAATGGCGGCCGCGACTCGGTCGAAGACGTCCTGTAACTCCAGGGTCTCCGAGGCGATTTCGGCGATGTCGGCCAGGACGCTTGCTACGGACTGCGCGTCGATGGTTGAGACGGCCAGACCCATAGTCCTCCCTTAGATGCGGTCACGGGTTTTGGGGAATCAGAATTTCGAGGAACTGCGTCTAGTTTACCATTTCCGTGACCATCCGCCCAGTCGTCGCCAAGGCCTAGGAGATGGCGCAGCGGTTCGCGCCCGCCTCGAGCTCGGTGGGATCCACGCCTGGGAATTCCCCCCGCTCGTTGAGCCTGACGATCTCGAGGTGGTTGGGGGGAGTCTGCGGAATCCGCGAGAGAAGCATCTCCACGAATGTGTCCTGGCTGGCGCGCATCATGTCCACCTGACGGATCACGTCCGAGAGACGGGCGCCGCAAGGCCTCCCATCGAAGGGAATCGGCTCGCTCGTGTGGCATGGAAGGATCCAGGTCTCGGGAGCGAGCTGGGCGATCCGCTGCAGGGTGGCGTGGAGCAGATGCGCGCGCTTGCGCGCCTGCTCGGAGCTGGCCGCGAGGTCCGGCCGGCCGACGGCGCCCGGGAAGAGCGTGTCGCCCGTCAGGAGCGCGCGGCCGTCGACCAGGAAGGACGTGCTCTCCGAGGTGTGCCCGGGAGTGTGAAGAGCCTGGATCTCGATCGCTCCGATGGTGATCGAGTCCCCTTCGCGGAGGGCTCGGAAGGGATAGGTCACGCGGTCCTGGTCGGGCAGGAGAACCTCGGCGCTACATCGCGCGGCGAGCGCGCGGGAGCGCGTGAGATGATCCGCGTGCACGTGGGTATCCAGGACGTAGAGGATCCGGAGCCCTCGCTCCTCGGCGATCCGGAGATAGATCTCCGGGTCCACGGACGCATCCACGACCGCCGCTTCCCCGTCGCTCCCCATGATGTAGGAGAGGCAGCCCTTTCCCGTGCGCCTGACCTGGATGACGATCGCCTTCGATCCTGTTAGCTCCACATCGGCCACGTTCCAGGCAAGGCTCCAGGCCTGCATCCCGCCCTTGAGCGACATGGCATCGATCCCGTGCTCTCTCATCGCGCGAACGGCCAGGATGCTCGATTTCCCCTGCGCGCAGACCGCGACGATCGGCTGGCCCGCCGGCACGGAGACGCCCCCAATCGAGGAGGGATCGCTGGCCCGCATCGCCGTCTGCGCATCCACCGAGACGCTTCCGGGGATGCTCCACTCCTCGCGCTGCACGGCGGGGCGGATATCCAGCACGGTCACAGGGCGGCCGCTCTCCAGCCAGTCGCGAAGCGCGTCCACTCCGATGTCCATCGACTCCACGGATCCTCCGGTGGGCCTTCCCCGTGCGGCAGGAACCGCGCGAGGGGTTGGACCCGTATGATATCGACCCGCGCCGCTTTGGAAAAGGCTCGTAAATAGGCTACTGTGGGCCGCTTCTGAGCCTGCCCATACTGCCCTCGACCTGGAAGGGAGGATTCCTGCGCCGCGTTCTTCCGGGCCTCCTGCTCGCGCTGGCCTGCGCTGTGGCGGCCCGCTTGATCCACGGCGCCCTCCCCGCGAAGGCGGGCGCGCTCGTCGGCGAGGTCGTGGTCGCGGTCCTGCTGGGGCTCGTGATCGGGAATCTCGTCTCCCTCCCCTCAGCGCTGGCTCCCGGAATCCGCTTTTCCTTCCATACGCTCCTGCGCGTGGCGATCGTGATCCTCGGCGCCCAGTTCTCCTTCATGCAGGTCGTGGCGATCGGAGGGAAAGCCGTGGTGATGATCGTCGTGCTGATGACGCTGGCTCTGGCGGTCGCGCACGCCTTGGGGCGCGTCGCCCGCGTGCCGGGACGGCTGGCGACTCTGATCGGAGTGGGGACGGCGGTGTGTGGGAATACCGCGATCACGGCGACCGCTCCGGTGATCCATGCCGAGGACGAGGAGGTCTCCTTCGCGATCGCGACCAACACCCTGTTCGGCACGGCTGCCGTGTTCGTGTATCCGATGCTCGGGCACTTGCTCGGCATGTCGAGCGCGGCCTTCGGCACCTGGGCCGGCACCGCGGTGAACGATACCTCCCAGGTCGTGGCGACGGGGTTCGCGTATGGCGATGCCGCCGGAAAGGTGGCCACGGCGGTCAAGCTGACCCGGAACGCGCTCATGGGTCCGGTGATCGTGGTGATCGGGCTGATCTACGCGCGCGGGGCTCACGCGGCCGGAGGCGAGGCGCGGCGAGGGCTAGGCGCGCGGCTGGGCCAGGTGGCGCTCTCGGGCGTGGGGCTGAGCACGCGTCTCAGCGCCATGAGAAGGATCGGCGCAACGCCCTTCCTCGTGGGTCTGGCGACGGCCGCGACGACCGCGATCGCGAGCTACTTCCTGATTCTCTGGCTGGGTCCTGCCGGAGGGTGAGCCGTGGCGTCGTTCGGTGATCGGGGGTCTGCCGAATCCACCGCCGTCGTGGTATCCGTCATGGCCGGGTGATCCATCCTCCGGAACCACGGCGCGATCCTCTCGTGCATTCTCTGGAAGGGCTTCATGAGTAGGGTTATGAACCAGATGACGGCGATCGCCATGACGATCGTCCAGATCCAGTGGTGCAGCCTGAAGCGGCGAACCGTCGGCGCGGCCATGATGAGCCCCAGGATCGCGGCGATCAGGATCATCGCGTCGAAGCTGGCGCGCTGCCAGTAAACGTCGTCCAGGTGGAGCCACATCCCGAACTCATCGAAGGTCAGCGCCAGACCCACGCCGTAGAGGATCGACGCGCGGGCGAGACCTGTTTCGTCGGGGCGGAGGAAGAGCAGGTAGGCGCCGACCGCGGCCAGGATGAAGATCCCGTAGTTCAGATGGTGAACGTGGGTCTGCCCAAAGCGCAGATAAAAGTCGTGGAGTCTCCCTAAGCTCATCAGGATGCCGACGCTTCGGGCGAGCGCGAAGGTGATGATGAACCAGACGAAGACGCGCCGGGCCAGGCGCGTGACGCCCATGTGCTGCTCTTCGGGCGGAATCTCCTCGGCCCGGGTATCCCCCTCGGTAGCGCTCACGGGCCCATGCTAGCCGATAACTCGGTCGAAATCGACGCGACGCATCAGCCACCGGGTGGTACCGTTTCCACCATGAGCACGGCGGCGATGAATCAGGCGGAGCGATTGAGCACGGAAGCCATGTGGTCGGCCTTCGAAAGGGGCGACCGGCGGTACGACGGGCGCTTCGTCACGGCCGTCCGGACCACCGGGATCTTCTGCAGGCCTTCCTGCACCTGCAGGAAGCCCCGGCGCGAGAACGTGCAGTTCTACGCCTCTCCGGCGCACGCGTCCCGGGCCGGATTCCGCCCGTGCAAGCGATGCCGTCCCGAGCTTCGCGGAGGTCCGGCGGAGGCGGACCGCGCGATGGCCCAGGCGGCGGTCGCCTACATGCGCGCCAATCTGGAGAACACAGTCTACGCAAAGGACGTCGCGGCCGCGGTGGCGGTGAGCCCATCCCACTTCGCCCGGCGCTTCCGCGCCGCGGATGGAAGGACTCCCATGCGCGCGCTCGCGGATCTTCGGGCGGAGCGCGCGGAGGCGCTGCTGCGGGACATGAAGGCACCCGTGCTCGAGGTGGGTTTCACGGCGGGCTTCCAGAGCCCCTCGGCGTTCGTTCGGGCATTTCGAAGGAGGACTGGGA
>VBOR01000118.1 GCA_005893165.1 Candidatus Eiseniibacteriota bacterium
CTACTACCAGACCCTGTCTCCGGAGCTGGAGGAGGCGGCGCGCACCGACGGATGGAGCCCGGCGGCCATCTTCTGGAGAATCGTCCTGCCCCTCTCGGGGCCGGGGCTCGCGGTCGTGGGCGTGAACGGGTTCCTCATCACCTGGAACGCCTTCCTCCATCCCCTCGTGCTCACGACGTCCGAATCGATGCGGACCCTTCCGGTGGGGCTGGCGCTCTTTGCGCAGTCGGAGCACAGCGTGGACTGGGGCGCGCTTCTCGCAGGCTCCACCATCGCGACCGCGCCGGTGCTGATCGCGTTCGCCCTCTTCCAGCGCCAGATCGTGGAGGGGCTGCTGCAGGGGAGCGGAAGGTGAGCCGGAGCGACGTGGTGGGGTACGCCTGCGCGATCGGAATCATGAGCGGCACCTCGGCCGACGGCGCCGACGCGGCGCTCGTGACGGTGGAGCGCGGACTGGCGCCGAGGAGGACCAAGCTCGTCGCCTGGAGCCACCGGGCCTACGCGCCGGCCTTCCGCGACCGTGTGCTCGCGGCCCAGGAAGGGACCCTCCCGATGCGCGATCTCCTGGCGCTCCACGTCGAGGTGGGGCAGTATGCGGCGCTGACCGCGCTCGACGCCCTGGGCGCTCCCGAGGCGCGGGGGCTCCGCCCCGAGGTCGCCGGCATGCACGGACAGACGGTCTTCCACGACCCCCAGGGCAAGCGGTCGGGCGTGGCGCTGTCGATCCAGATCGGCGAGCCGACGGCGGTGGCGCGGGCGCTCGACTGCAGCGTCGTTTCCAATTTCCGGATGGCGGACGTGCTGGAAGGAGGGGAGGGCGCGCCGCTCGTCCCTCGATTCGACTTCCACCAGTTCGTCTCCGACGTGAGCGACCGCGTGCTCCTGAACCTGGGCGGGATCGCGAACCTCACGCGCCTCAAGCCCAACGCCCAGGTCGAGGAGATCGTGGCCTTCGACTGCGGCTCGGGAAACATGCTGCTCGACGCCATCATGGCCTCGCTGGATCCTCAGGGCTCCCGCTACGACGATCAGGGGCAGGAAGCCGCGCGCGGGCGGGCGGACGAGGAGGTCGTGAAGGAATTTCTGGCGGACCCCTTCATCGCCCGAAGGCCGCCCAAGAGCGCGGGGCGCGAGGAATTCGGCGCCGCGTACCTGGAGCGTTTCCTGTCGCGAACGGGCGGGCTCTCCCTCGCGGACCGCCTGAGGACGGCGGTCGAGATCACGGCGGGGGCCGTGGCCCGCGGGGTCGCCCTTTCCGGGAACGGGAAGCCCGATGAGGTGCTGGTCTCGGGAGGAGGGGCAAGGAACCGGACGCTCCTCCGGGCGATCGGGGCGGCGCTCCCCGGCTCCAAGGTGCGCACCACCGAGGCGCTCGGCGTTCCCGTTTCGGCGAAGGAGGCGATGGCCTTCGCGTTCCTCGCCTTCGAATCTGTCTCCGGCCGGCCTGGCAACGTGCCCAGCGCCACCGGCGCCCGCAAGGAGGTCGTGCTTGGCTCGATCACGCCCGCACCGTACACGAAGTAGGGAGGACCGCGCGCCCGCCCTGTGGCGGGGTCGTAATGGGCCCTACCCATGGGGACATCTGGTCCTCGCCGGCCTCCTCGCGGCCGCCGTGGGAGGCTGCGCCGGATCGCGCGGGCCGGAGCCGCCGCGCCCGCCGGGCGCGACGGGCGCGGGAGCGCCTCCGCCCGCACGCCCCGCGCGGGGGTGGCATTCCCCCAGATCGATCCGGATCGGCCTGGCCGCCGGCGTGCCGCGCGTCAAGGTCTCGGGCTCCACCGCCTGGACCCTGCGGACCCTCGAGGGGAAGACGGTCCTCGCCGGAGCTCCGGGGGACCGGATCACGATCCTCGCCCAGGCTCCGGGGGGGTTTGGCGTGTTCCGCGAGGGCGTTCCGGAGCCGGTCTGGTCCGGGGAGCGCCAGGACACGCTGGAGCTCGTTCCGGAAGGAAACGGGTCTTCAGGCTGGAGCGGGAACTGGTACCGGGGAACCTTCCGGATCCACTCCTCCAACCCGGAGGGGCTGACCCTCGTGAACGAGGTCGCGTTCGAGGACTATCTCAGGAGCGTTCTCCCCAACGAGATCGGGACGCCTCCCGAGACCGATTTCGCGGCCGTCCAGGCGCAGGCCGTCGCGGCGCGCTCCTACACGATCGCCTATCTGGGACGCAGGGCCGACCTGGGGTTCGACCTCTACGCTTCGGTGGAAGACCAGGTCTATGGCGGGAAGACGCGCGAGAATCCGCAGAGCGATCGCGCCGTCGCCTCGACGCGAGGCGAGGTGCTGACCTCGGACGGCGCCCCGATCCGGGCTCTCTACTCCTCCGCGTGCGGCGGCCGGACCGCCAACGTCGAGGACGTGTGGCCCTGGGACTGGACCGCGTATCTCCGGAGCGTGCGTGACGATTCGGGTCCGGGGACCGGATCCTACTGCTCGCTATCCTCGAATTTCCGCTGGCGCGAGGAATGGGACGTCGCTCCGTTCATGGCGGCGTTGCGGCAGTACGGCCCCGCCGAAAACCCCGCCGCGGCCCGGCTCACGGGCGATCTTCTCGACGTCCGGGTGGACAAGCGATCGCGGTGCGGACGGGTGTCCGACCTCGCGGTGAGCACGACCACCGGAGACGTGGTGTTCCACGGAGACCGCACGCGCTGGGTGCTCCGCCGCCCCGGCACGAGCGCCATCTTGAGGAGCACCTTCTTCAAGATTGGGGTCCTGCGCGACGAGGACGGACGCGCCGTGAAGGTCGTGGCGACCGGAGGAGGGAACGGCCACGGGATCGGCATGTGCCAGTGGGGGGCCATGGGCATGGCGAGGGCGGGTATGGACTATCGGGAGATCCTCCGCCACTATTACAAGTCGACGCGACTGGAGCGGATCTAGCGTTGACCCGGCTCGCCGGGGCGCGTTAGACTGCCGCTTCTGCGTTCGAAAAAACGCGGTGGGGTCGTAGTTCAGCTGGTTAGAACGCCTGCCTGTCACGCAGGAGGTCGCGGGTTCGAGTCCCGTCGGCCCCGCCATGTACCACGCAATCTTGCAGCGCCTTAGCCCTCCCCCCGTCGCCCCCCGGTCCGGCGCCTCCGACTTTTCGTCCTTCCTCGATTCCCTATTGCTCCGCGCCGGAGACCGGACCATGCTTTTTCCGTTGACGGGAAATGACGGCGTCCGTAATTTCCCGTCTCGGTTTTCCCGGGGTTGACGGTTTCGCGCCCTTGTCCACCTAGCTTGTGAGGGAGCATCCTATGAAACGCAAAGGCTCCAGCCCGGAGCGCGAATTCCGCAGCGGACGTCACCGCTCGGAGGAGGAGTGGGAAGTGGATCCGGTCGTCCGCAGCTACGACGAGGAGGAGGAAGAGGACCCCTTCGACAAGGAAGACGAAGAGGAGGAGCTCGAGGACGAGGACGACCTCGAGGATGACGACGAACACGAAGACGACGACGACGAGGAAGACGAGGAAGAAGACGAAGACCTCTAGCCGTCCGCCGCTCGCGGTTCCCGAACCTGTTCTGTTTCTGGGCTTGAGCCCGGCTGAATGTCCTCTCAGCCGGGCTCGTGTCGTGTTTGTCCCGGCGCCCTTCGACCAGACCACGAGCTACATGTCCGGAACCCGCTTCGGGCCCAGGGCCATCCTCGAGGCGTCGCGGCAGGTGGAGTTCTACGACGAGGAGCTGGATCTGGAGCCCTTCCGGATCGGAATCGCGACCCTCGCGGAGATTTCGGTGGATCCGCTGGACTACCAGGCCTCGCTGGACCGCCTCGAGGGGGTCACGTCGAAGCTGGCGGACTCCGGGGCCGTGCCCTTCACGCTCGGCGGCGAGCACTCCCTCACCATCGCGCCGGTGAGGGCCCTCCGCGAGCGCTACCCGGACCTCAGCGTGCTCCAGCTGGACGCGCACCTCGATCTCCGCGAGGAATACCAGGGAACGAAGCTGAGTCACGCGAGCGTGATGCGCCGCGTGCGCGAGCTGGGCGTCCCCACCGTGCCCGTCGGCATCCGGAGCGTCGCGCGCGAGGAGGCCGATTACGTGCACGCGGAGAAAGCGCCGGTGTTCCTCGCGCGTGAAATACGTGAACGCGGGCTCCCGGTGGAACAGATCCTCCAGAGCCTCCGGAATCCGGTCTACATCTCGATCGATCTCGACGCGTTCGATCCCGCCTACGTCACCGGCGTGGGCACTCCGGAGCCGGGTGGGCTCACCTGGGAGGAGGGGCTGCGCCTCCTGCGCGCGGTGTGCGAGCGGCGGCAGGTCGTCGGATGCGATCTGGTCGAGCTCTGTCCCATCCAGGGCCAGCCTGCCTCCGATTTCTTCGCCGCGAAGCTGGCCAACAAGCTGCTCGGCTACCTTGGATTCTCGCTTGCCGAACCCGCCGCCGGCGCCGCAAAGGATGCCCGGCGCATTCCGGCCAAGTCGCCGAGGGTCCCATCGCTGAAGCGCTGAAGGCGGCCATCCGCCTCGCGAAAAATCAGGAGCGGCGTCTGCGCTCCGGCCATCCCTGGGTCTTCAGCAATGAAATCGAGTCGATCGAGGACGGGCTGGGGACCGGGGACGAAGTCGTGGTCCTGGATCATCGTGGCCAGCCGATCGGCGTCGGCCTCTACAACCCGCATTCCCTGATCGCGGTCCGCCTCTACGCGCGCCACGTCCGTCCCATCAACGCGGACCTCGTGCGCGACCGGATCGAGGTGGCGCAAGCGCTCCGGCGACGCGTCCTTCCCGTCGAGGTGACCTACCGCCTGATTCACGGGGAAGGGGATTTTCTCCCGGGGCTCGTCGTGGACCGGTACGGAGACTACCTCTGCGTCCAGAGCCTGACCGCAGGGATCGAGCAGCGGATCGAGTGGATCCTGGAATTGCTCGAGGAGGTGCTTCGGCCCGCGGGCATCCTGTGCCGGAGGGATTCGCAGGCGCGTACGCTCGAGGGACTGCCGCTCCTCGAGCCCCTGGAGCGCGGCAGGGTGCCGGACACCGTGGAGGCTCCTTACGAGGGGCTCGTTCTTCTGAGCGATCTCCGCCACGGCCAGAAGACCGGAGAGTTCCTGGACCAGCGTGAGAATCGAAAGCGCGTCGCGCTGGAGGCATTCGGGCGTGAGGTCCTGGACCTCTACTGCTACACCGGCCTCTTCTCGCTCCACTGCTGCATGGCCGGAGCGACCTCGATGCTGGGGATCGACAGCTCGGCGCCCGCCATCGAGCGCGCCAGGGCGAACGCCGAGCGGAACGCACCCGGGCGGAAGCTGGAATTCCGCGTGGAGGAGGTGGAGCGCGCCCTGGAGCGGCTGGGGCGGGAGGAAGCGCGCTTTGATATGATCCTCCTCGATCCGCCGGCGCTGGTTCGAAGCAGGAAGGCGCTCACGGAGGGGGCCCGGAAGTACGTCGCGATCAACTCCGCGGCGCTCCAGCTCCTGAAACCCGGCGGGACCCTGGCCACGGCCACGTGCTCGCATCACGTGGACGCGGCCGGATTTCTGGAAATCCTCCGCGCGGCGGCGAAGCACGCGCGCACGGAGCTCCGGCTGGTCGAGGTGCTGGGGCAGAGCCGGGATCATCCGGTGCTGCTCGCGGCGCGCGAGACCTCGTATCTCACGATGGTGATCGCGGAGCGAATTCGGTGATGGACGAAGCGAAGGACAAGGGCCCGGGCGGCGCGGAAGAGCCGCTCCACGAGCGCGACCTCTTCCTGGGTCTGATCCAGTCCTTTCAGGCCGCGGCGATGCAGCAGATGGGCAAGGTCATGAACCCGTTCACCGAGAAAATCGAGCGGGACATGGCCCATGCCAAGATGTCGATCGAGATGCTCGAGATGCTGCGGGCCAGGACGCAGGGAAATCTGACCGGGCAGGAAGCCCGGTTCCTGAACCACGTGCTCACCGAGCTTCGCCTGAACTACGTCGCGGAGACGGAGAAGGACAAGGCGCCGCCGAAGCCGGCCGAGACCGGGGAAGCACCCGCCTAGCTTCGCTCCTCCCGCTTCACCGCTTCCCACAACCGGTCCAGCTCGGCGGGCCCCGCCTCCGACGGCGACTTCTTTTCGTCATGGAGCAGCTCCACCATGCGGTCGAAGCGCTTCCGGAACTTGCCCACCGCCATGTGGAGGTGCGCCTCGGGATCGGTCTTGAGGAACCGGGCCAGATTCACGGCGGCGAAGAGAAGGTCCCCGATCTCCTCGGCGACGCGCTCTTTCTGTCCGGAGCGGATCGCGCGCTCCGCCTCGTCCGTCTCCTCGCGCAGCTTCGCAATCACCCCTTCGACGTTCTCCCAGTCGAATCCCACGGAAGCCGCCTTCTCCTGCACCCGGTACGCCTGGAGGAGCGCGGGCAACCGCTCGGGGCTCCGGCCCAGGAGGGACCTATGGCCCGCTTCCCGCCGCTTTCCCTCCTCCCACTGCCGGATCACCCCCCGCGCGTCCAGATCGCGGCGCTCCCCGAACACGTGGGGATGGCGCGCGATCATCTTGTCGATAATCCCACGTACGAGCTCGCGGAGCTTCGTGCCGTCCTCGCGCTCGAACGTGACTCCGAGGAAGACCACCAGGAAGAGGAGATCCCCCAGCTCTTCGCGCACCGCCTCCCGATCCTCGCGCGCGATCGCCTCGCCGATCTCGTGCGCTTCCTCCACGAGGTAGGGGCTCAGGCTCCGGGACGTCTGCTCGCGGTCCCAGGGGCATCCGTCCGGACCCGAAAGATGGCGGACCAGATCCAGAAGCTCCGCCGCGGCGCGGGCGAATTCCTCTCGGTCGGGGGCGGGCGGAGGATTAGAATTCGGAGGTGTCACCTGCTGCAGTGTACCACCCGGCGCGTGGCCCAAGGCCCGCTTGCGCCGCCACACGCCCTGTGGTACTCGTGACGTGCCCTGACCCGGGCAGACCATGACGGAATTTCCCACCTGGGCTGAAGTAGACCTTGATCGTTTCGGCCGGAACATCGCGGCCATCCAAGCCGCGATCGGACACGGCTGCAAGATCCTGCTCGTCGTGAAAGCCGATGCCTATGGGCACGGGGCCGTGGAGATCTCACGCGCCGCGATGGACGCGGGGGTCACGATGCTCGGCATTGCCACGCTTCACGAGGGAATCGAGCTTCGCTCGGCCGGGTCCACCGCCCCCATCGTGATCATGAGCCCGTCGCTTCCCTCCGAAATCGACGAGATCATCGAGCATCGCCTCACCCCGTGCGTCTCGAGCCTTGAATTCGCGGATCTGCTCTCGCGCCGGTGTTTGGCGCACGAGATCATCTCGCGGATCCACGTCGAGGTGGACACGGGCATGGGACGGACCGGCGTCTCGGACCAGGACGCGGTCGAGTTCATCCAGGGCGTCGCGACGATGTCCAATCTCGAGCTCGAGAGCGTCTTCACCCACTTCCCGGACGCCGATTCCGGAAACACCTACTTCGCCGAGGCGCAGCTGCGCCGGTTCCACGAGATCCTGGCCGAGCTCAAGACCCGGAACATCGCCGTCCCGATCCGCCATGCGGCCAACAGCGCGGGAATCCTGAGCCTGCCGCAATCGCGGCTGGACATGGTGCGCCCGGGAATCCTGGCCTACGGGTTCTATCCGAGCGACCGCGTCCCGCGCACGATTCCCGTCGAAGGCGTGATGTCCTTCAAGTCGCGCCTGGTCCAGCTGCGCTCGGTGCCGGCGGGGCGGTTCATCAGCTACAGCCGCACGTACGAGACGAAGCGCTCCACGACGGTGGGCGTGCTCCCGGTAGGCTACGGCCACGGCCTCCCCTGGCTCCTCTCCAACCGCGGCGAGGTCCTGATTCGCGGGCGCCGGGCGCCGGTGATCGGCCGCGTGACCATGGATCTCACGATGGTGGACGTGACCGAGATCCCGGATGCCGCGATCGGAGACGAGGCGGTCCTGTTCGGGGAGCAGGGAGGCGCCTCCATCACGATCGAGGAAGTCGCGGAGCGCGCGGAGACGGTGCCCTACGAGATCCTCTGCAGCATGGGAAAGCGGGTGGTGCGGTTATTCATGCGCGACGGCGTGCCGGACAAGATCCTCACGCTCGTGGGCGAGCGGCACGAATCGGAGCCCGCCGCGGGCGCCCGGCGCGCGCGCAAGGTGCAGTACAAGAGCACCCGGATCCCTTCCTGACGGATTGCGGAGCATGTGATGAACGATCAGCGGGACTTCCAGGTTGGGGACAAGGTCCACCACCCCGAGTTCGGTGACGGTCTCGTGCTGGAGGCGCGGGGGAGCGGAGACAAGGCCTCCATTCTCGTGTCCTTCGACGACAAGACGAAGAGGAAACTCGCCGTCAAGTTCGCGAAGCTCACCCTCCTCACGCCCGCCCAGACCCGGGAAGCGCCGCGTGGCTGACGCGCGGACGCCGGCTTCGCTCCTGGAAGCGGCGCGCGCGCTCCTGTCGAAGAGCGTCGCTCCGTATTCGCGATTCCGCGTGGCCGCGCTTCTCGAGGCCGCGGACGCGACGACGCACCCCGGCGTGAACGTGGAGAGCGCCAGCTTCGGGCTATCCATGTGCGCGGAGCGAAACGCGCTCTTCGGCGCGCTTTCGCGGGGCGCGTCGCGGTTCCGGCGCCTCGCGCTCGTATCGGAGAGCCTTCGCCCCGTGCTGCCCTGCGGAGCGTGCCGCCAGGTGCTCCTCGAGCACGCTCCCGACTTGACGCTCGTGCTGGAGCGGGCGGACGGCAGTCCCGAGGAGCTACGCCTGGCGGATCTCCTGCCCCGGCCGTTCTCCGACTTCCGGTCCACGGCCTGACCCGAGGCCTCGAATGAAGGACCTCATCCGCATCAAGCGGAACGGGGAGGCGCTCCCACGCAGTGCGATCGACCGGTGGATCCACGGCGTCACCGAAGGGTCCATTCCGGACTACCAGTCCGCGGCGCTCCTCATGGCGATCACCCTTCGCGGGATGAACGACGAGGAGACCGTCGCATTGACGGACGCGGTGCTCCATTCCGGAAGTCTCCTGGGATGGAACGGCCTCGGGCGTCCGACCGTGGACAAGCATTCCACCGGCGGCGTGGGGGACAAGATCTCGATCGCGCTCGCGCCGCTCGTGGCGGCGTGCGGCGCCGCCGTCCCGATGATCGTCGGACGCGGCCTCGGACACACGGGCGGGACCCGGGACAAGCTCGAGGCCATTCCGGGTTTCCGGACGGCCCTGACCGCCGAGGAGTTTTCCGCTCAGGTCCGGCGGATCGGGGTCGTGATCGCCGGGCAAAGCGAGGAGCTGGCGCCCGCGGACGGCAAGCTCTACGCGCTGCGCGACGTGACCGGGACGGTGGAGAGCCGGCCCCTGATCGTGGCGAGCATCCTCGGGAAGAAGCTCGCCGCCGGCGCCTCCGGGATCCTCTTCGACGTGAAGTGCGGCCGCGGCGCGATCATGGAGACCCAGGAGGAAGCGCGCGAGCTGGCCAAGGACCTCACTCGGGTCGCGCGCGAGCTGGGGCGGAAGTCCCGCGCGATCATCACCTCCATGGATCAGCCGCTCGGTCTCACGATCGGAAACGCCAGCGAGACCGCGGAGGCGCTCCAGATCCTGCGCGGCCTGGCCCCGCCCGACGTGACGGAGCTGACCCGAACCCTGGGAGCGATGATGCTGGTGCTCGCCGGCGTGGCGCGCGAGCGCCACGAGGCCGATGCGCGCATGGACACCGCGCTGGGATCAGGGCTCGCCTTGCAGCGCGCCGAGGCCATGATCCAGGCCCAGGGGGGCGATCCCCGCGTCACGGTGGATCCCGGGATCCTGCCCCGGGCGCCCGTGGAGACGAAGGCGACCGCGGATCGGAAAGGCTACGTCACGGAAATCGACGCGCGCGCCCTGGGGATGCTTCTCGTCCGGATGGGAGGAGGACGCGAGCGCATGGATCAGGAGCTGGACCACGGCGTCGGGATCCGGCTGCTCCGGAAGGTGGGGGATCTGGTCGGGGCGGGGGACGCGGTCGCGATCGTGGAGGCACGGCGCGAGGCCCCGGACTGGGCGGACGAGGTTCGGAGGGCGTATTCGATTGCCGATCAGGCGCCCACGCCGAAGCCGCTCATCATCGAGGACTCGGGGCGCTAGAGCCGTCCGGTTGCGCAGCCAGCGCGGGGCGCTAGAGCTTCAGGCGCTCGTCCGGCGGAGCCTCGGTATCGGTCTCGTGGAAGTCCGGAGTCTCGGTCGGAGGCTTCGCCGTACCCGTGTGCACGTTGCAGTAGCCGGTCGGCTCGCTCCCCTCGCGGAATAGCTCGATCTCGGTGCTGGGACAGGCCGGATTCGCCAGGAGACCCGTCTCGGTGCAGATGAGCCGGCTCACGACGCCGCTCGGCACCGGGAAATCCTGCGCGGGACGATCCTTCGTCGCTGCCATCATCACGTCGACCCAGATCGGAAGGGCCGCCGCGGCGCCTGTCATTCCGGGGCCGATCCTCTGCTTTCGGTCGAAGCCCACCCAGACGCCCGTCACGACCCCGGGCACATATCCCACGAACCAGGCGTCGCTGTAGTCGTCCGTCGTGCCCGTCTTTCCGGCCGCCGGCGCCGAGAATCCCAGGGCGCGCGCCGAGGCGGCGGTGCCGTTCTCGAAGACGCTCTCCATCATGCTCGTCATCGTGAGCGCGGTCTCCGGGCTCAGCACCTCCTCCGCCGTGGTGTGGGACTCCTCGAGGATCTTTCCGTTCTTGTCCTCGACCTTCAGGATGAAGGTCGGCGTGGTGCGCACGCCCTGGTTGGCGTACACGCCGTACGCGGAGGTCAGCTCGTCGAGCTTCACCTCCGACGTTCCGAGCGCGAGCGACAGATCGGGAGTCAGGCGGCTCTTGATCCCCATCCGCTTCGCATACGAGGTCACGACGCTGATCCCGAGCTTTTGCAGGAGTTTCGCCGCTGGAACGTTCACGGAGTTCGCCAAAGCGTTCCGCAGCGTGACGGGCCCGCGGAATTTCTTGTCGTAGTTCTGGGGAGACCAGTCCTCGCCGTTCCCGGCTCTGAAGGAGACCGGCGTGTCCAGAATGATGTCCGTGGGGGAGAAGCCGTTGTCGATCGCGGCCGTGTAGATGAACGGCTTGAAGGCGGAGCCGGGCTGGCGCGCCGCCTGGATCGCGCGGTTGAAGTTCGAGTCGTTGAAGTCGCGCCCGCCCACCAGAGCCAGGATCTGCCCGCTCGCGGGGTCCATCGAGACGACCGCGCCCTGGAGGTATTCGGTCTGGTTCCGGTCGCGCGCGGGCGAGCCTTCGCTCTTGGACGCAAGCGCCGCACGCGTCTTCTTGTATTGATTGCGCTGCTCGAGGGCCGTCAGACGCCGCTCCAGGGACTCCTCGGCGGCGTGCTGGACGTCGATATCGAGCGTGGTGTGGACCTTCAACCCGCCCTCGTAGATCTGGTTCGATCCGTAGCGCTCGTCGAGATACTGGCGCACCATCTCCATGAAGTAAGGCGCTTCCTGCGCGTTGTAGCGGGTCTTGGTCACGCCCAGAGGGGCCTCGCTCGCCTGCTCGTAGGCGCCGCGATTGATGAATTTCGCGGCGAGCATCTGCGAGAGCACGAGATTCCTGCGGCGGAGCGCGCGATCCGGGTCCCGCCGGGGCGAATAATCTCGAGGGTTCCGGGGCAGCCCCGCGAGGAGCGCGCAGTCGGGAAGGGTCAGCTCCTGGACCTGCTTTCCGAAATAGACCTTGGCCGCGGCGTCCGCCCCGTAGGCCCCCTCGCCGAAATAGATCTGGTTGAAATACATCTCGAGGATCTCGTCCTTCGTATACGTCTGCTCGATCCGGATCGCGAGCACGATCTCCTTGAGCTTCCGCGTCAGCGTCTTCTCGTGGGTCAGGAAGAGATTCCGCGCCAGCTGCTGCGTGATCGTGCTGCCCCCTTGCTCGGGGCGGCGCGCGACGATGTCCGTGATCAGGGCGCGCGCGAGACGGATGGGATCGATCCCCCAGTGGGAATAGAAACGCCGGTCCTCGATCGCGAGGATCGCCTGGACCAGAGGGCGCGGGACGTCCTTGAGCGGAACGAGCGAGCGGTTCTCCTTGAAGAACTCGTGCACCAGCTTCTCGTTCCGGTCGTACACGAGCGTCTTGACCGGCGGAGCGATGGTCTGGAGATTGGCCGGGGAAGGGAGGTCCTTCCGAAGCCAGTTCGCAACGCCGATACCGACCCCAATGACCCCGCAGAGCAGGACCACCAGGATCGCGAACAGACCTTTCGTGACGCGTCCCCAGCCTGGACTCACGATGAAGACCTCGTTGTGGGTGCGGTTCTTCCAGCCGAGGGTACGCTAGGTGCCCCCTCCGAACCGGTCAAGAGCCAATTCCGTCGCCCCTTCTCGGGCGCCGCGCTTCCGCGCGCCTTCCAAACTTGGTAGGCTGCCGCGAGATGGCCGCCCAATCCAAGAGCCCCGAGGTCGAGCGGCAGCTCGAGGTGATTCGCTCCGGAATCGAAGAGCTGATTCCCGAGGAGGAGCTCGTCCGGAAGCTCGAGCGCTCGATCGCATCGAAGGAGCCGCTTCGCGTGAAGCAAGGATTCGATCCCACGGCTCCCGACATTCATCTCGGTCACACGATCGGACTGCGAAAGCTCCGTCAATTCCAGGAGCTCGGGCATCAGGTGGTCCTGATCGTGGGCAGCTACACCGCGCTCGTGGGGGATCCCAGCGGCCGCTCGCAGACCCGGCCCACGCTCACCGAAGCGGAGGTCCATGCGAACGCGCAGACCTATCTCGATCAGTTCTTCAAGGTCGTCGACAAGTCGAAGACCGAGGTGCGCTGGAACGGCGACTGGTTCAAGACCATGAGCTTCGTGGACGTCCTCCGGCTCACGTCTCGATTCACCGTCGCCAGAATGCTGGAGCGCGACGACTTCGCGTACGACGTCGAGCCCCAGGTCATCCTGACCCTGCCCGTCCTCGAGGGCCTGGACGGGGTCCGCCGCATGAGCAAGAGCCTCGGCAATTACATCGGCATCGCCGAGCCGCCGAAGGAGATCTACGGCAAGGTGATGAGCCTCCCCGACAGCCTCATCGAGCGGTATTTCCGGCTCGTCACCGACGCTTCTCCCTCCGAGATCGAGGAGGTTGCCCGCTCGCTCCGAGGGGGCAAGACCAATCCCATGACCTCCAAGAAGGAGCTCGCGCATCGCATCGTTCGCATGTATCAGGGGCAGAAGAGCGCCGACTTCGCTCAGGAGGAATTCGAGAAGCAGTTTTCGCGCCGGGAGCTGCCGAGCGATATGCCCACGATCGCGCTCCCGCCCGGTGCATTTCGCGCCAGAGATCTGGTGATGCGTGCATTTCCCAATCAATACACCGGGAGCAGCGCCGGGAACCTTTTCAAGCAGGGGGCCGTCTATATCTCCGGCGAGCGGGTGACGGATGTCACCAAGGAGATAAGAGTTGGCCGCGATCCGGGATCCCTGGGCGAGGTGATCATCAAGGTCGGGCGGAAGGTGGCCCGGGTGGTGCCCGAGGGGGGCTGAATCGAGCCCTTTTTGGGCAACCGCGAGCTGGATCGGGGCCCTTCCCGGGGGCATCTAAAGATAATTCGGCCAAGGCCTTGACAGGCCCAAGTCTTTGATATATCGTAGTATTTTGGTGTCGGGTGAGGAAATGACCGCAGTACCCGCCGGCCGGATGCCTCGGTCGGCTCGCGTTTTCTGCGCGGCCTCAGGCCCTCTGTCCTGCAGCCAAATTGGGTGTTGACAACCTAGAAGCAATCTCGGTAAGTTCAGGGTTCGGCCCTGAATTTATCCTTAACGCGTGCGGTTCGCGCGCGACCCGATCTTTGAAATCAGAATAGCGCACGTTTGTGTTGTGGAGCCCTAGAGGATCCCTCTCGGTCTTCGGACCGGGAGAATCTCTTGTTAGTTCATCGCCACCCTCTACGGAGGGAGCGATCTTTGGTGTGGAATTACAGCGGAGAGTTTGATCCTGGCTCAGAACGAACGTTGGCGGCGTGGATTAGGCATGCAAGTCGAACGCGAAAGGGTAGCAATACCCGAGTAAAGTGGCGAACGGGTGAGTAACGCGTAGGAAACCTGCCTTCGAGTGGGGGATAACATCCCTAACGGGGTGCTAATACCGCATGACACTGCGAAATCGCCTGGTTTTGCAGTCAAAGGTGGCCTCTATTTATAAGCTACCGCTCAAAGATGGTCCTGCGTCCCATTAGCTAGTTGGCGGGGTAACGGCCCACCAAGGCATCGATGGGTAGCCGATCTGAGAGGATGACCGGCCACACTGGGACTGAGATACGGCCCAGACTCCTACGGGAGGCAGCAGTCGAGAGGCTTCGGCAATGGGGGAAACCCTGACCGAGCGACGCCGCGTGGAGGATGAAGGCCCTTGGGTTGTAAACTCCTGTCATGTGGGAAGAAACCTCACGGCGTGAATAATGCCGTGAGCTGACGGTACCACAAGAGGAAGCTCCGGCTAACTCCGTGCCAGCAGCCGCGGTAATACGGGGGGAGCGAACGTTGTTCGGAATCACTGGGCGTAAAGGGCGTGTAGGCGGCTGAATAAGTGGGATGTTAAATCCCCCGGCTCAACCGGGGACCTGCATCTCATACTGTTCAGCTTGGGTACAGCAGAGGAGACTGGAATTCCCGGTGTAGCGGTGAAATGCGTAGATATCGGGAGGAACACCAGTGGCGAAGGCGAGTCTCTGGGCTGATACCGACGCTGAGGCGCGAAAGCCAGGGGAGCAAACGGGATTAGATACCCCGGTAGTCCTGGCCGTAAACGTTGGGCACTAGGTGTTGGAGGCATCGACCCCTCCAGTGCCGCAGCTAACGCATTAAGTGCCCCGCCTGGGGAGTACGGCCGCAAGGTTGAAACTCAAAGGAATTGACGGGGGCCCGCACAAGCGGTGGAGCATGTGGTTTAATTCGACGCAACGCGAAGAACCTTACCCAGACTTGACATGCACGGGACCGGTGTTGAAATACACCTTCCCTTCGGGGCTCGTGCACAGATGCTGCATGGCTGTCGTCAGCTCGTGTCGTGAGATGTTGGGTTAAGTCCCGCAACGAGCGCAACCCTTGTCATTAGTTGCCATCATTCAGTTGGGCACTCTAATGAGACTGCCGGTGGTGAACCGGAGGAAGGTGGGGATGACGTCAAGTCCTCATGGCTCTTACGTCTGGGGCTACACACGTGCTACAATGGCCGGTACAAAGGGTTGCAATGCCGCGAGGTGGAGCCAATCCCAAAAAGCCGGCCTCAGTTCGGATTGGAGTCTGCAACTCGACTCCATGAAGTCGGAATCGCTAGTAATCGCTGATCAGCAGGCAGCGGTGAATACGTTCCCGGGCCTTGTACACACCGCCCGTCAAGCCACGAAAGTCGGTAGTACCCGAAGTCGGTGTGCCAACCCGGTCGCGCGCGCCGATGCACAAGTCTCCAGGTCGTCTCTAGAAGCTCCACACACACGTGCGCTATTCGTATCTTTTCATGAGCGCGCTCTAGCAAAGCGCCCACCGGGTTTTGCTCGTGATTTCCTGACTGCCCTCGCTTCGAGCTAAGCGCGAGATGCCGCGGGTTGATCGATCACGAGTTCGTGGGGGCCTATAGCTCAGTTGGTTAGAGCGCGCGCCTGATAAGCGCGAGGTCAGTGGTTCAACTCCACTTAGGCCCACCATATCAGGGGATATAGCTCAACTGGGAGAGCGCCGGCTTTGCAAGCCGGAGGTTGCCGGTTCGATCCCGGCTATCTCCACCAGATAACGGTCGCGGTGCTTTCAAGAGAGCTGCCCGCGCAGAGATACATCGAGCGTTTCGAACCGCGCGGCCGCACCGCGGCCTCGCGGGTTTTTCTCGGTCTTTGAAAACTGAATACTGGATGACGGGTAAGGCAAAACATCGAGCACCAATTGTTCGGTCAAGCTACTAAGAGCACATGGTGGATGCCTTGGCGTCAGAAGGCGATGAAGGACGTGATAAGC
>VBOR01000135.1 GCA_005893165.1 Candidatus Eiseniibacteriota bacterium
GTGCCATCGCTGCGAGGGCCAGCCGGGTTTTGCCACTCCCGGTCGGCAGGACGACGACGGCTCGGCGCTGCGCCAGCTCCCAGGCCCATAGCGCCGCCTCTTGGTACGGCCGCAGCTCGATCGGGGACCAGGAGCCCAACGGAAGGTGCGGGACCCGGACTTCGTCCGAGAACGGCACGGCCCGTCGAGTCAGCTCGCGACGAAGAGCCTGGTGGCGGTATGCCGGCGTCCGGTAGGCTTGGACGCGTGGGTCCCAGAGGACCCCCGGGATAGCCGAAGGGTCGAGGCTGGGATCGAGGTCGCGCAGGAGCGTCGTACCACGGTCGAAGAGGAGGCGCACGGACGAGAGGCGAGCAACAGGCATGCCGTCGGGTGATTCTGATCCGCGTCGCGCAGTCACGCTGCGAGCCTGAGGTGCCGACCGTCAGCTGCAACGAGGCGCAACGCGTTGTCGCCCGGTCGACGGCCCGCCCCTTCGCCACGCGGTACGGCCTCAATCCTCGCACGTTGCAGGACTGGGAGCAGAGGGCCGTGCCCAGCTCGACGGCCCCGCACGTGCCTCCCTGCTCGTCATCCTCTGCGAGCCACGGGCCGTCGAGCGGGCGCTGGCGGCGGAGGCCTGAAGGTCGCGTCGTCGCCGGCGTCCCCGGCAACCTGGACTCGGTGACCGCGACTTCCAGTAGCCCGAGGACGGATGACGACAGACGCCTCGGAGAGCGAACCGCAGCATTTTCGGTTGATCACGAGCCGCTCGGTTTGCATCTTATGTAGCGGCATAATGCAGCCTCGACAGAATTTCAGGCTACGGAGGTGAGGGCGGAAGGTGCCGTGCAGCGAAAGGCGGAGCGCTTTCCAGCGCGCTGAAAACGCGCCGTGGTGACCGCCCTGTGGCTGCGGCGCCGGCCGCGCGCGCGGCTTCCAGCCGTGGTATGCACGCCCTCCCACGTGTTGCGGGCGCTCCGTTGAGATGGGAATCTCCTGCTGTCGCTTGACCTCGGCGCGACCCGGAGGCTAGAGACCTCCCGTTGTCCCGCCGCCGGGGCAGATTTCCGAGGAGGCAGTGCCTATGCCGTCCGCCGTTCCGCACGAGGCGCATCGAGAGCGGGCGACAGGGCTGGTCCTCGAATTCAGCGACGTCTCCAAATCCTTCCGCCAAAACTCCGCTCGTGTCGACGCGCTCGTCCACGTCTCGCTGGAGATCTGGCCGGGCGAATTCGTGGTGCTCACAGGACCGAGCGGCTCTGGAAAGAGCACCCTCATTCATCTCGCCGCCGGGCTGGAGACGCCGACGTCCGGCACGATAGACCTCGCGGGGATCGACGTGCGCGCTCTGGACGACGATGCGCTCTCGAGGTTGCGCTGTAGCAAGGTCGGCTTGATCTTCCAGGCATTCCACTTGATCGACTATCTGACGGCCGAGGAAAACGTCGCGCTCCCGCTTCGTTTTGCGGGTCTCCCCGCCGCCGATGCAGCCGCGCAGGCTCGCGAGATGCTCGCCCGTGTCGGCCTTGGGCCGCGCACCCGGCATCGTCCGGGGGAGCTCTCGGGTGGTGAGATGCAACGTGTTGCCATCGCGCGGGCCCTGGTCGTGCGGCCCGAGCTCCTCCTCGCTGACGAGCCGACGGGCAACCTGGACTCGAGGACCGGCGCCGGCATCCTGGAGCTGCTCCGACAGCTCAACGAGCAGGAGCGGGTGGCGGTCCTGCTGGCTACCCACGATGAGCGAGCTGCCGCGAGCGCGCCCCGCATTCTCGAGCTGCGAGACGGCGCAGTGGTCGCGGCCTCGCATCGCGGGTAGGTATCCCGGGAACCTGAACACTCCCTGGCCGCTCGGCTCGTAGCTCCGGGGTTTCGGTTGACTGCCTGTCAAGAACCATTGTTGACGTCAACTTACACGCGGGCCTTCGGCTCTTCTCGACATCCCGGGCGAGAGGGTATGCTCTGCGCCCAGCAGGGTCCGGCCCTACGAAGCGATCGGGGGGAATGAAGGTGCCGACGCGCACGGACGGTGAGCGAGACTCCGTCTCCGGGCAGGTCGCCGGCGCCCGGCGCGCGTACCCCGACACCCACCGCGTTCCTCGATCGCGCGCGCGAGATACCTTGCGCTCTCACGCGTGGCGATCGGCCACGAGCCCCACGCAATCGGTGCCCGAGTGCATCCAGCGCGGAGGAAGCTCCGCCTCGCAGCTCGTGCGCGCTCACTATGACCGCTATGGCTTCTACTTCGCAGAGTCGAAGAGCGCCCGCGCCGCCTTCTTGCGCTACAGCCAGCTCGGGCAGCTGGTGCGGAATGGGGAGTCCGAGCAGGGTCCAATCATCGACGTCGGCTGCGGGGAAGGTCGGATCTACCGACTGCTCAGCGAGCGGCAGTGCCTGCGGTATCTGGGATTGGATCTTTCGAGTGGCGTCCTGGCCCGGGCGCAGAGGCTCCTTCCCGGGGTCCCGCTCCTGCGCGGGGACGCGGGCGCCCTTCCGATCCGCTCTGCGGCAGCGAGCTTCGTCATCTGCCAGGGGGTCTTGCATCACACGGAGGATCCGCGTCGCACCTTCGGCGAGCTGGCACGGGTGACGAGCGCGGGCGGTCTGATCCAGCTGTCCGTGTACAACCGGCGCGCCATGTATTACTACCTCGTCGTCGTGTTCGGCTGGCTCTCCTTTCACTTGGCGAGGACTCGCTGCGGCCGCGCGCTGCTCGCCGTCACCCTCTTCCCGTTCCTCTATGTGCTGCTCCTCGAGCCGGCGCACCTGCTCTACGGGGCCCACATGCCGGTCGGAGGCGCATGGCGTTTCTTCCTCGACCAGTATGCGCATCCCCGCGTATGGTTCTTCCGCGGGCGCCAGCTCTGTCGATGGGCAGAAGAAGAGGGGCTCGAGGTAGTCGCTTTCGACGCGGAGCTGGCGGGCTGGATGCTGTCCTTGGTGCTGCGGAAGCCGGATCGCGTATGAAGCGGGCGATCTTCTTGCTGTCTCTCGGCTTGCGCCGCGCTCGGGCGACTCCCGGGCGATCGGCACTCGTCGTTCTCGGCGTGGGTCTCGGCGTCGCCCTGATGATCACGATTCGGATCCTCAATTCGGCAGCGGCAGCCGCCCTGGGCAGCAATCTAGGTCGGCTTGCGACACGGATCGACCTGACCGTGACCCGTGAAGGCATCGGTCTCTCGCCCGACCTCGCATCCCAGCTGGAGGTCGTCCCCGGGGTGGCGGCGGCCCTCCCGGTCATCGAGGGGACGGTGTTCGTGGACCGAGACGACTCGGCCCTGATGCTGCTCGGCCTCGACCTTCCGCATCCGAGGATCGAAGACGCCTACGCCAGCATCCTCGAGGATCGGGAGCTGGGACCGCGTGGGGTCGAAGACACGGTCCTCTCGGGCTCGGTCCTGATCGCGTCTGAGCTGGCATCCAGGCTCCGCCTCGGGATGGGATCCACGCTCCGCGTCCAGGGACCGCACGGCGCCACGGACCTGCCGGTTGGTGGGCGGCTGCGCCTCCGCGGCATCGGTCGAGCCGTCGCCGAGCAGCTGATCGTCGCGGATATCGGGGTGGCCGCCCGGACGCTCGGGCGATCCGGTCAGGTCGATCGCATCGACATCATGGGCGATGGCACGGTTTCTTCCTGATCTACAACGTCTTGAGCGCGGCGATCATCGCCGAGGCGAGCGAGTTGGCGCGCCTTCGCCTGCAGGGAGCGTCACGCCGTGACCTTCTCGGATTGCTCGTGGCGCAGGCGGTGATGCAAGCCCTCCCGGGGATTGCCCTCGGCAGTGCCCTGGGCATCGTGCTCGCAGCCGCCGCCCGGGTGCCCTTCCTGCAAGGGCTCGGCTCCGTGGCGCAGACGCGGCTCGGTGCCGAGCTGTCTGACGTGTCGTGGCCGTCCGTGCTCCTGATCGCCGGTCTTGGCGTGCCAACGGCGATGGCGGCGAGCTGGCTCGCGGCACACCGCCGGGTGTCCCGTTCGCCCCTCCAGTGTGTCACGGGCGCGAATTCTCCGGAGCTCGCGCGCTCGGGCGCCCGCCTCGCGCGCCGCGCGTCAGCCGTCCTGCTGGCTGCAGCGATCGCCCTCATCTTGCTCGAGACAGCGTACGGCTCTTCCCTCTGCGGCATGCTCGCGATTGCCGCAGTCTCCACCCTCCTGGTCACCGGCTCCGCTAGCCTCGTGCTTCCCGCAGCGAAGCTCGTACGATCGATGCTCGCGCGCCTCGGGTCCGTGTCCGCGAGCATCGCCGCAGACGAGCTCGCAAGCGCCTGGGGCAGGACGGCCGTCACCATCGCGGTGTTCGTGCTGGGGATCGGCACGGCAACCTGCACGGCCACGATCTTCCGCAGCGCCGAGGCACTCGTGCTGAGCGTCCTCCGCAACCACTTCCGGGGCGACCTCGTCATCACGTCCGCGTTCCGGGAACAGGGCTGGCTCCAGCTGCCACTCGATGCCGACCTTGCCGCCGAACTTCGCCAGGTGGACGGTGTGGCTTCCGTAGAGACCGAGCGTCTGCTTCCGCTCGACTTTCGCGGCGACGCGGTGACGGTGCGAGCCCTCGACGGACAAACGGAAGGCAGCCGCAAAGGTCAATGGCTGTTCGTCGACGGCGATCCAGATGCGGCGGATGCGATGCTCGCCGGAAAGGGAGTCCTCGTCTCGCGGAACTTCACGGAGCACTTCCGCATCGGCAGGGGCCAGGACCTCGATCTGCAGGGGCCGGACGGGGCGCAGACGTTCCACGTCCTCGGCGTGGTCGAGGACTTCGTGTCACCCGTTGGATCGGTGACAATGGCGCGCAGGCAGCTCGCAAAGCTCGCTCGCGACGCCCTGGCGAACTACATCAGCCTCGAGGTGAGAGCGGGGCATGATGTGAGCCAAGTCGCCCACGACATCCGGCGCCGCATGGCCGATCGGTACCGGTTGCGGATGCTCACGGTCCGCGACTTCCTCGCCAGCGCACAGGCGCTCATCAGCCAGGTCTTCCACTTCACCCGCACTCTGACGGCGATCGTCCTTCTGATCGCCACTGCAGCCCTGCTCCAATCGGTCATCAGCGGCGCGCTCGAGCATCGCCGCATCTTGAGCATCATGCGCGCCATCGGTGCCAGCCGACGACATCTCAGGCTCACGTTCGTGGTCGAGGGTGCGACGCTCGGCGTGATGGGGGGTGTCCTCGGCGCGAGCGCCGGCGTGCTCCTGTCGCTGCTCTGGATCCCGCTCCACCTGCGCTATCTCCTCGGATGGTCGATCCCCATAGACTGGCCCTGGGCTACCTATGCGACCGGGGTGGGCCTGGGCGCGGCGTGGCCCGTCCTCGCCTCCCTCGCTGCCGCGCAACGCCTCGCCCGGATGCCGCGAGTTGCGGACCTGGTTTCGGAATGAGCCGCCAGCGATGATCCTCGCACTCAACGCGTACGCTCACAACGCCGCAGCGGCGCTCTACGACGGCAAGCACGTCCTCGCCGCCGAGCAGGAGCGCTTCGACGGGGTGCGCAAGAGCGGCGCGTTCCCGGCAGATGTCATCCGCCACGTCCTCCTTCCGGCCGCCGGGGCCCGCGAGATTGACCTGGTGGCGTACCCATGGAAGCCGCGGCGCTTCGCCACGACCTATCTCAAGGTATTCTGCAACGACTTGCCGCGCAGCCTCGAGCTCGTCCACCCGCGATGCTCGCCGCATCTGAACGTGCGCTCGGGACTCAACGTGTTGCTGCGACTGCGCAGCGACCTCCGGCGCGCGCTGGGCGGCCACCTGCCGCGTATACGGTTCGTCGAGCACCATCTCGCGCACGCAGCCAACGCCTTCTTCTCGTCGGACTTCGATCGTGCCTTGATTCTCGTTGCCGACGCGTTCGGGGACATCTGCTCGCTGTCTCTCTTCATTGGCGAGGGTCAGCGGATCCGCAAGGTCTACGAGAACCACTTCCTCGACTCGTTGGGGATACTCTACTCGTCCGTGACCAAGCACCTCGGGTTCCGGACGCTCTACGACGAGGGCAAGGTGATGGCCCTCGCCGGGTACGGGGACGATTCCTTGGTCGAGGAGTTCGGCCGGATCGTACGGCTTCTCCCGGACGGTCAGTATCGTCTCGACTTCTCCTACCTGAACTTCCACCACAGCGGGGAGTGGCGGCCGTTCTCCCGCAAGTTCGAGTGGATCTTCGGACCGCCGCGCGCGAACGGCGAGCCGCTCACGGCGATGCACTACAACCTCGCGCGGGCGCTCCAGCGAACCGTCGAGGAAACCATCCTGCACGTGATCCGAGCGGCCCGCAGCCAGCACGGCATCGACCGCCTGTGCTTCGCAGGCGGCCTCGCCCTGAACTGCCTCCTCAACGGCCGGATCGTCCGGGAGGCGGGGCTGTGTGCCGTCTTCGTACCCCCGGCCCCCGATGACAGTGGCGCGGTGCTGGGCGCGGCGCAGGCCGTGCTACACGTGGACCTCGGCCGGCCGCGGCGTCCCATCCATTCCGCCGCGCTTGGTCCGGAGTATACGACGGACCGGATTCGCGCTGCCCTGCCGGTCGGACGCTATGCCGTCTTTGAGCCCACGGACGTCGCGGCGAAGGCCGCTGAACTGATCGCCGAGGGATGCATCGTGGGCTGGTTTCAAGGGCGGATGGAGTTCGGCCCACGCGCCCTGGGTCAACGCTCGATCCTGGGCGACCCCCGCCGAGCCGACCTCCACGAGCGGCTGAACCGAATGAAGCGGCGGGAGGCCTTCCGTCCCTTCGCGCCGGCGGTGCTCGCGGAGCACGCGGGCACGCTCCTGCGTCACGTCACCCGTTCACCGTTCATGAGCTTCGCCACCGTCGTTGAACCGCGTCTGCGAGCATCGATTCCCGGCGCCCTTCACATCGACGGCACTGCGCGATTCCAAACGCTCGAATGCGGGGACCCATCTCCCATTCGGAGAGTGGTAGAGGCGTTCCATCGTGCA
>VBOR01000024.1 GCA_005893165.1 Candidatus Eiseniibacteriota bacterium
GCTCGTGCCCGCGATCGCGAGGGCGCGCCGCTCGGCGGCCAGCTCCGCCAGGAAGGAACCTCTGCGGATGCGCGGGATCCCGAGCTCCTGGGCGCGCATGTAGTCCGGATTCGTGGGCTCCACCGCGGTCGAATGCACGAGGGCGTCGAGCCCGGGGACGACTCCGGAGCCGTCCTGGGGCACGAGCGTGACGCGCGCCTCTTCCAGCGCGTCGAAGATTGGGAGTCTCAGACCGCGGTCGAGATTCCTATCCGATCCGGTGACGCGTGCGCCAAAGAGGGAGACCAGCTGCGCCAGCGGGGCCATACCGCTCCCACCCACGCCGCTGAAGTGGTATCGCCTGTCGGAAAGGGAATTCATTCTGCGAGTGTGGCTTTCTGGGTCCGGTGGGTCAAGTTGGGGCTCCCGGAACGGATTCGCGCATCCAAACCTAATTGACGCCTCAGGCACCTGCCTTTAGCTTGTTCTTCGATCGGCAGCGGAAGGATGGGGCTGTAGCTCAATTGGGAGAGCGCCTGACTGGCAGTCAGGAGGTAGCGGGTTCGATCCCCGCCAGCTCCACTTGCCCTATCTTGCAGGAGTCACCTGCTCCACCATGGAACCTTTCCACGCCTCCGCGGCCTTGAAGGCAAGGTCGGCGGTCACGAACCGGTATCCGTTCCCCTCCACAATCCCCTCGTAGTTCTCCCGGAGCGATTCCATCAGGTGCTTGAGCGCCCACTCGAGAGCGTAGGCCGGGCCCAGGCGGCGGGTCTTGGGGAAGGTGATGTCGAAGAGGGACTTGATGCTGTCCGCGCGGACGAAAAGTCCCAGGATCCGGTCCCCGAACTCATTGTCGTCGAGGACGCGTGTCGAGAGATCGGCGCGGGCTTTCTGGAGCTCGAAGCAAATCGCGTTGAACTCCCGGACCAGCCCTTGCAGATTGGCGCTGTCCCCCCGTTCGCTGGCGCCGGTCCCGATGCCCGGTGTCGTTGCGGTCAGCACGAGCGTGAGCGCAAATGCCGGAAGGAGAGCCCTTCCTTTCCGCGTTGCCGCGGCGGGTCGTGAATCCTGCATATGTGGTTCTCCGGAACGGAACCGCCCCGAGCGGTCCCTGGTTCAAATATCGGAACGAAGCGGCGAAAACTTCAGGCTCTTCGTTCATTTCGCAATTTCCCGACCTGCCGCCCCGCATTGACGCGGCCAGACCCCTCTGATAGGCTGATGCCATGCCCTCCCAAAACCGCGGATTTCATTCGATTAGCGGGCTTTGGCCGCTTTCGGCCGTGGCCGCATTTTTCCTTTTGATCCCCACCCTGGCCCTCGGCCAGGAGGAACGGCCCGCACCCAGGGCCGTCCCGAGGGTCCCGATCTACGATCCCGGCACCCCCGTCCAGAAGAAGGTGCTGAAGAACGGGGTCACGATCCTGGTCCAGGAGCAGAGGACCAGCGAGCGGGTCGCGGGGGCCGTGGCGGCGAGGATGGGGACCGTCTACGAATCGGACGACGACGCCGGCCGGGGGCAGGTGCTGATCAAGGCCATGATTGCCGGGACCCAGAAGCTCAAACCGGTCGAGCTGGCGCTCCGGCTCCTCGCGGCGGACGCGAAACTGGAAGCGGGGGTTGGCCCGGACCTGGGCCAGATCGCGATCACGACCAAGCGCGAGCAGGTGGACCAGGCGATCGACCTGCTCTCTCAGGTGGTCCTGGAGCCCGCGTTCCCCGACACGGCGGTGGATGCTTCGCGGCAGCGCGCGCTCACGCTGGCGGCGGACGAGAACGAGAATCCGCTCAAGGCGGCCTACTCGATGTATCTCGCCTCGATGTTCCGCGGGAGCCCGCTGGCGCGCCCGGTCTCCGGCACCGTTTCGGGGATCGCGGACTGCCGCAAGAAGGACCTCGTGGCGCTCCACCAGAAGTACTTCGCGGGCGGGAACATGGTCGTCGCCTTCGTCGGGAATTTCGACGGCAAGAGGGTGATGGACCAGCTGGAGAAGGCCTTCGCGGCCGCTCCGGCCGGACGGGCGCTCGATCCTGTCGCGGGGAATCCCGTTCCGCTGGCGGCCGACACCACGGTCACCACCGAGCGCGACATGCCCTCCTCCGTGCTGGCCTTCGGCTATCCGGCGCCGGGCTACACCGATCCCGACTACGCCGCGTTCAAGATCATCGAGTTCTATCTCGCGTCCCCGGACCGTTCCCCTGTTTCCTATTGGTTGAAACAGAGGGGTCAGTCCTCGATCGTGGGCGTGATCTACCCACCCTATCCGAAGCGGTCGAGCATGGCGGTGTACCTCGGCGCTCCGCCGCGCTCGCTTCCGGCGGCGCGCGACACCGTGGCGGCGGTGATGGGCCGGCTCAGAACCCAGGCCCTGGATGACGGGGAGTGGGCGGAGCAGCTGAAGCGCGTCCAGAACTCCACCTTCGCCAACCAGAACGATCCGCTGGTTCGCGCGCGCGCCATGTCGCAGTTCGAGGCGGCCGGAGTCGGATACGAATTCCAGCGCCACTTCGAGGAGGCGCTGCTCAAGCTGAATCCCGAGAGCCTCCGGGAGACCGCGGCGCGATGGTTCACCCATTCCTCCGAGGCGGCCATCACGCCGGTCAGGAACGAGTCCAAGCTCTAACGGGCCTCGTGTTTCGAGGCGCACGGGGAGGGAGGAGGGTCGGTGGGCGATGTGACGGGCATCCTCCTGATGATCCCGCCGCTCCTGTTCGCGCTCACGTTCCACGAGTACAGCCACGCCCTCGTGGCCACGCGTCTCGGAGATCCCACGGCCCGGCTGCTGGGCCGGCTCACGCTGAATCCGATCGCGCACCTCGATCCGATGGGGACCTTGGTCTTCGTCCTGACCCAGCGGATCGGATGGGCCAAACCCGTGCCGATCGACGAGCGCTACCTCCAGCATCCGCGCCGTGACATCATGTGGATCGCGCTCGCGGGGCCGGTCTCGAATCTCATCCTCGCGCTCCTGTTCGGGACGATCGTCCGTTTCGCGGCGCCCATGCCGGTCACGACCGTCGCGCAGCGGGTCATCCTGGCCATGGTCGAGGGAAGCGTGATCGTGAATCTCGGGCTCGCGACCTTCAACATGATCCCCGTCTTTCCGCTGGATGGGTCGCGTATCCTGACGGGCCTCCTGAACCCTCTGGCGGCGGAGCGGTTTCGCGAATTCGACCGGTATGGTCCCTTCGTGCTGATGGGAATCGTGGTGCTGGGGATGACGACCGGAGTGAATCTGTTCAGCTACGTGATCTATCCCGTGATCTACGTTCTCGGGAGGCTCTTCACCGGGGGAGTGCTTTGAGCAAAGGGGTTCAGCAACGCGCGGCGCCGGGTGGGGCCCCGTACACTCCGATCCAGGGCAAGAAGAAGCCGCGCATCCTGAGCGGCATGCGTCCGACGGGGAAGCTCCACCTCGGAAACTATCTCGGGGCGCTCCAGAACTGGGTCGTTTTACAAGATAGCAGCGAGAACCTCCACATGGTCGCCGACTGGCACGCCCTCACCACCGACTACGAGCACGTGGAAGAGATCGCGCCGAAGACCACGGACATGGTGATCGATTGGCTCGCGGCGGGGATCGATCCGGAGAAGAGTCCCGTGTTCATCCAATCGCACGTGAAGGAGCACGCGGAGCTGCACCTCCTCTTCTCGATGCTGGTGACCACGAGCCGCCTGGAGCGGAATCCGACGGTCAAGGAGCAGGTCCGCGACCTTCACCTCGAAGACTCGGTGAGCTACGGACACCTCGGCTATCCCGTGCTTCAAGCCGCGGACATCCTCCTCTACAAGGCGAATCTCGTCCCTGTGGGCGAGGACCAGGTGCCTCACGTCGAGATCACCCGCGAGCTGGCGCGGAAGTTCAACCACCTCTACGGCGAGGTGTTTCCGGTTCCCGAGGTGAGGCTCACCAAGTTCCCGCGCGTCCCGGGGCTGGACGGACGGCGCATGAGCAAGTCGCTGGACAACGCGATCTATCTTTCGGATTCTCCGGAGGTGATCGCCGCGAAGGTGATGACCGCCTACACCGACCCCAAGAAGCTCCGGGCCAACGACCCGGGGAATCCGGACGGGTGCGTGGTCTTCGCCTACCATCGCGCCTTCAACGGCGAGAACGCGGAGCAGATCGGCGCGGACTGCAGGGCGGGGCGCCTCGGATGCGTCGTGAACAAGAGGAATCTCGCCGCGATCCTGGCCGAGCAGCTCCGCCCCTTTCGAGAGCGGCGCCGGGAGCTGGAGGCGCATCCCGAGCGCGTGCGCGAGGCGCTTCGGATGGGGGAGGAACGGGCGAGGAAGATCGCCCAGGAGACGATGCGGGAGGTGCGCGAGGCCATGAAGCTTCCATGAAGGAGACCCCGGGACCCCTCACGGGGCCGGCACTCGCCGAGGACGGCGAATCGCGCGGGGCGAGCCTGATCCGCGTCGCCGTGCCCGCCTTCACGGGTCCGCTCGATCTTCTGCTTCACCTGATCCAGCGGGACGAGATCGAGATCACCGATATCCCGATCGCCCGGATCACCCGCGAGTACCTGAATACGCTGGAGCTGATGCGCGAGCTCGATCTGGATGTGGCGGGGGAGTTCCTCGTCATGGCCGCGACGCTCATGCGCATCAAGGTCCGGATGCTCTTGCCTCCGGCGATCACGGACGAGGAGGAGGAGGATCCGCGCGAAGGTCTCGTGCGGCAGCTCCTCGAGTACCGGCGGTTCAAGGAGGCCGCCCGCGAGTTCGAGTCCCTGGAGTCGGACCGGCGCCTTCTCTTCGACCGCGGCGCGCCCGCGCAGCTCGAGGACCATGAAGGCGAGCTCCAGCCCGTGAGTCTCTTCCGTCTTCTGGACGCCCTGAAGAACATCCTCCAGCGGCAGGTCCCTCCGATCGTGCACACGATCACGGCCGAGCCGATCAGTCTGGAGGAAGCCATCGCCGTGATCCGGGGACAGCTGGAACGAGGCAAGCGCGCGCTCTTCGAGGAGGTGCTCGCCGGTTTCGTCTCGCGCCTGGAGAAGATCACCGCGTTCCTGGGGCTCCTCGAGCTCCTGAAGCAGGAGCGGATCACCGTGTCTCAAGAAGAGCTGTTTGGACCGATCTGGATCGCGTGGCGTGAGGCAAGCGCGCGGCGGCCGGTCGATTCCGGGGAGGAGGAGCCACATGCCTAGCGATAAACAGATCCTCGAGGCCGTGCTCTTCGCGAGCGACGTCCCCGTGACGCTGAACGTGCTCACGCAGGTGCTGGGGAACCGGAGCCCCGCCGAGGTGCGGGCCCTCCTGAGCGAGATGGCCGCCGCCTACGAGAGCGAGGAGCGCGGGGTCGTGTTGTCGGAGATCGCGGGAGGGTTCCAGATCCTCTCGCGGAAGGAATGTTCCGCCTGGGTCGAGCAGATGCTCCGGTCGCGCCGCAAGATCCGGCTCAGCAAGCCCGCGCTGGAGACGCTCGCGATCGTGGCGTACAAGCAGCCGATCACGAAGGTGGAGATCGACTCGATCCGCGGGGTGGATTCGGCGGGCGTGCTCCACACGCTCCTCGAGCGCAACCTGGTCACGATCAAGGGACGGTCGAAGGGAGTGGGCCGGCCGCTCCTCTATTCCACCACCCAGGAATTCCTCTCCTACATGGGAATCAACGAGCTCACGGATCTGCCGGAGCTGAAGGAGCTGGCTCCGCTCCTGGACGAGCGCGAGCGCCTGCCGGAGGGAGAGCGGCCAGAGGAGAGTTCGCCGGCCGGGAAGGACGCCTCAGGCGGCGACCCGGCGGAGGCGCGCGAGACGGAACCGGAAGAGGTCGAGGTCTCGACCGCGGACGGTGCGGCTTAACCAGTTCCTCGCCCGCGCGGGATCGGCTTCGCGACGGGAGGCGGACCGCTGGATCCGGGAAGGACGCGTCCGGATCAACGGCGCGCCTCCGGAAGGCATGGGCCCCGACGTCGATCCCCGGCGCGACCGCGTCACCCTCGATGGGAATCCCCTTCGCTGGGACGAAGAGCTTCGCTATCTCGCCTACCACAAGCCCCAGGGCGCGCTCGTGAGCCGCCGAAGCCAGGGGGGAAATCCCACGATCTTCGACCTCCTGGGGGATGCCGCGCGGGGTCTTCACGCGGTGGGGAGGCTCGACCTCGAATCGGAAGGGCTTCTCCTCCTCACGAACGACGGCGTGCTGGCCGAGGCGCTGCTCCATCCCCGCACGGGGATCGAGCGCGTGTATCGGATCTGGGTCGTGCCGGTGCCGGACGTCCCGGCGCTCCGGAGGCTCCGCGAAGGGGCGACGATCGAGGGGATCGAGGTGGCGCCCGACCGCGTGCTGCTCGAAGGGGTGGAGCAGGGACACGGGAAGCTTCTCGTGCAGATCTCCCAGGGGAAGAAGCGCGAGGTGCGTCTCCTGGCGCGCGCGGCGGGGCTTCACGTGACGCGCCTTCAGCGCGTGCAGTTTGGACCGATCCGGCTCGAGGGACTCTCTCCCGGGAAGACACGGCCCCTCACCCGGAGCGAAGTGCGCGCATTGCAAGAGTCGGCACGGCCGCCGGACCGGCGCGGGTCTCCGCGGCCCAAGGCGAGAAGACGTGGCTAACCTCGGCGGAGCCTTCTTCCTGGTGGTACACTGCGTCGGAACCTTCGCGGAAGCCCGAGAGGACTCCGATGTCGACCCGCACGGTGAAGCCGGTTAGGTCAGAAATCCGCTCCCTGGAGCCCTACGTTCCCGGCAAGCCCGTCGAGGAGCTGGAGCGGGAGCTGCACATCTCGAACGCGATCAAGCTCGCGTCCAACGAGAATCCGCTCGGCCCCTCCCCGCTCGCGGTTCGCGCGATGAGCGAGGCGGCCCCGGGCGTGAACCGCTACCCCGACGGAAGCTCCTACTACCTCCGCGAGGCCCTCTCCCGCTTCTGGAAGGTCCCATTCGAGCAAACCGCCGCCGGCGCGGGATCGAACGATCTCATCGACATCCTGTGCCGGATCCACCTCGGGCCGGGGGACGAGGCGGTGATGTCGCATCCCGCCTTCATCATGTTCGCGATCGCGGTCCGCGTGGCGGGAGGCACGCTGGTGCGGGTGCCTGGGCGGGACCTGTTCCACGATCCCCCCGCCATGCTCGCGGCCATCAACGACCGCACGCGCCTCGTGTACTTCAGCAACCCGGACAATCCCACCGGCACCCGCGTGACGCGCCGCGAGCTGGACGAGTACTTCGCCCGCGTGCCGGACCACGTGCTCACCATCCTCGACGAGGCGTATTTCGAATACGTGACCGATCCCGAATACCCGGACGGTCTCGAGTACCTGCGACTGGGAAAGCGCGTGGCGGTCCTGCGCACCTTCTCCAAGATCTACGCCCTGGCGGGGCTCCGCGTCGGATACGGATTCTTCTCCCCCGAGCTGGCGTCCCTGGTGCACCGGGTCCGGCTACCCTTCAACGTGACCAGCGTGGGCCAGGCCGCGGCCAAGGCGAGTCTCGAGGATCTGGATCAGGTCGCGCGAAGCCGCTCGCTGAACGAGGAGGCGCTGGGATTTCTCCGCACCGAGCTTCCCAAGCTCGGGCTCACGCTCACGCCCACGTGGGCCAACTTCGTCCTCGCCCGATTTCCCGGCTCGGCCGTGGAGGCGGCCCAGAAGCTCGAGCGGCTGGGCGTGATCATCCGCCCGCTGACTTCGTTCGGTCTTCCGGCCGAGTACGCCAGGATCAGCGCGGAGACCAAGCCTGAGCTCACGAGGCTCCTCGACGGTCTTCGCCGGGTGCTGTGACGCGGCGCACCGTCGCGATCCACGGACTCGGGCTCATCGGAGGATCGCTGGGGCTGGCCCTCCGCGCGCGCCCCGACCCTCCGCGCGTGCTGGGGTTCGATCCCGATCCGGATACGGCCCGCGGCGCGGTGAAGCGAGGCGCGGTCGACGCGCTGCTTGAGGATCCGGAGCGGGCCGGTGCGGAAGCCGGCCTCGTCGTGACGGCGGTTCCGCCCAGGACGGCGACGTCCGTCGTCCCGCGACTCCTCGCGTCGATTCCCGCGGGCGCCACGCTCACCGACCTCTCCAGCGTGATGCTGCCGGTCCTGGCCGCGGCGACCGCGGCCATGGGCAGAGGCGCCTCCGCGCGGTTCGTCGCCTCCCACCCCTTGCGTGGGTCGGAGCAATCGGGGATCGAAGCGGCGCGCGCCGATCTCTTCGAGGGAGGAACCGTGATCGTGGGAGGACCGTTCGAGCCCGGATCGCCGGCGGAGCGGACCGCCGCCCTGTGGCGCTCGGTCGGAGCCGTCCCGGTCTCCATGGCGCCCACGATCCACGACGCGCTCGTCGCGCTCACGAGCCACGTGCCCCTGGTGGCCTCCTCGGCCCTGGTCCGGACGCTGCGGCGGACGGGCAACATGACCGGCCTCCTCGCGCAGGGAGCCGGGCCCGGTCTCCGGGACATGACGAGGCTCGCCGCCTCGCCGTCCGATCTCTGGTTCGACATCCTCACCCTCAACGCCGAGAAGGTGACGCCCGCGCTCGAGCTTCTGGAGCGCGAGGTGCGTGCGCTCCGCCACGCGATCGAGCGGAAGGACCCGGAGCTCCGGACGCTCCTCGACGAAGCGCGCCAGTTCCGGCGCGAGATCGCGCCGTGAGCCGCGCCCGCATCGGTCCCCGCGGCGCGCTCTGCGGAGAAGCCAGGGTTCCCGGGGACAAATCGATCACGCAGCGCGCGATCCTCCTCGCGGCCCTGGCTTCCGGCACGACCCGGATCCGCGGCGCGAATCCCGGCCTGGACACCCGCGCCGCGCTCGGCATCGTGAGACAGCTCGGCGCCCGGGTGAGCGCCACCGTGCGGGAAGGAATCCTCGTACGTGGGGGCACACTGCAAGAAAGCGACCGCGTGCTGGACGCGAGGAATTCGGGCACCGCGCTGAGGCTTGCGACCGGGCTCCTCGCGGCGCAGCCGTTTCTCTCCGTGCTCACCGGGGATGCTTCGCTCCGGCGGCGCCCCGTCGCGCGCGTCATCGAGCCGCTCCGGGTGCTCGGGGCCGATCTCACGGCGCGGCAGGGGGACCGCCTTCCTCCGATCGTCGTTCGCGGACGGCCGCTCCAGGGCGCCGCGGTCATCACGGCGGTGCCGAGCGCGCAGGTGAAGAGCGCGGTGCTCCTCGCCGGGATCCAGGCCCAGGGCATCACCTCGGTTCGCGAGCCCGCGTTCACGCGCGATCACACGGAGCGGATGCTCCCGCACTTCGGCGTGCCGGTCGAGCGGGAGGGCATGGCGGTTCGAGTGCGCGGTCCCGCCACCCTCCAGCCCGCGGACCTCGAAGTACCCGGCGACTTCTCCGCGGCTTCCTTTCTTCTCGCGGCGGCGTCCATCGTGCGCGGATCGGACATCACCCTGAAGGGCGTGGGCGTGAATCCCACGCGCACCGCCTTCCTGGATCATCTCGAGCGCGTCGGGTCCGGGCTCATGCGCGGCAACGAGCGGGTCACGACGGGAGAGCCGGTCGCGGACCTGCGCGTGCGCGCCGGGAAGATCCGGGGCACGCGCGTCGCCCCCGAGGCGGTCCCGCGCCTGATCGACGAGCTGCCGCTCGTGGCGGTGCTGGCGGCCTTCGCGGACGGGAAGACGGTGGTGCGCGGCGCGGACGAGCTTCGCGTGAAGGAATCGGACCGGGTCGCGACCGTGGCCGCGGGGCTCCGGGCGATCGGGGTCGAGGTGGAGGAGCACCCCGACGGCTGGACGATTCACGGGAAGGGAGGGCGCATCCGGGGCGGCACCGTGGACGCCGCCGGAGATCACCGGATCGCGATGGCCTTCATGGTGGCGGGGCTCGCGGCGCGGGAGGGCATCACGGTGCTCGGCGCCGAGTCCGCGCGCGTCTCGGATCCCGGATTCCTGAACCGTCTCCGAGGCCTCTTGCGTTGAAGCCGTTCGTCCTCGCGATCGACGGACCCGCGGGAGCCGGGAAGAGCACGACCGCGCGGGGCGTGGCGCAGCGTCTGGGACTCCTCCACGTCGACTCGGGCTCCATGTATCGCGCCGTCGCCTGGGCCGCGAACCGGAAAGGCGTCTCCCTCGACGACGAGAAGGCGCTCCTCGAGCTTCTCGAGACCAGGAAGATCGTGCCCGGGCCGGAGGGCGTGTGCGTGGACGGGGCCTCCGTCGAGGGCCAGATCCGGACCGCCGAAGCGGGGGAGGCGGCGTCGCGCGTGGCGCTCCATCCCGGGCTTCGCCGGAAGCTGGTCGCGCTCCAGCGCTCGTTGGCGCGTCCCCCGGGGCTCGTCATGGAGGGGCGGGACATCGGCACGGTGGTGTTCCCGGATGCCACCCTGAAGCTCTTCGTCTCGGCCACCGCGGAAGCGCGCGCCGAGCGGCGGTACCAGGAGCTCAGGGCGCGGGGGGAACACGCCGACCCGCAGGCGATCCTGGCCCAGATCCGGGAGCGGGACCGGAGAGACACGGAACGAGCGGCCAGCCCGCTCGTCCGGGCGCCGGACGCGGTTCTCCTCGATACGACCGCGATCGCCCCGGAGGAGCAGGTCTCGCTCGCGACCCACTGGGCAACGCTTGCCATGAAGCCGGTCTCGCGCCCCGGGCTGGTCTACGCCTTCGGCGCCGGATTCACACGGCTCTTCGCCCGGAGCCTCCTCGATTTTCACCTCGAGGGGCTGGACCGGATCCCGCGCCGGGGCCCCCTGATCGTCGCCTGCAACCACATTTCCTTCTGGGATCCACCCCTGGTGGGCGCGCATCTGCCGCGTGAGATGCACTTTGTCGCGAAGGCCGAATTGTTCCATAATCCCTTGTTCGGGGCGCTCATCCGAGCCTATAATTCCATCCCGATTCAACGCGGCGCCCAGGCCCGCGCCGGTCTCCGGGGGGCCGAGGACGTGTTGTCCTCTGGCGGTGCCATTCTCATCTTTCCGGAAGGGACTCGAAACAAGAGCGGCGAGCTGAAGCCGCCCCGCGCTGGAGTGGGGCGCCTTGCCGCGGCGACGAGAACCCCGGTCGTGCCCGCCTGCATCTCGGGCTCGAATCAAATCCGCCGTTCGATGCTGCGGCAGGTTCCGATCCGGATCACGTTCGGCTCGCCGGTCATGCCTCCGGGCTCGGGGAATCCCGAGCGGGAGGAGGTACGTGCGTTCGCCCGCGCGATCATGGACAGGATCGCGGGGCTTCTCGCGGAGCAGGAGAAAACGACATGGAAGTGATCGTCGCGGACAACGCCGGTTTCTGTTTCGGGGTGAAGCGAGCGATCAAGATGGCGAACGACACGATGGACGGCGGCGGGAACGTGAGGTCGCTGGGCTCGCTGATCCACAATCCTCAGGTCGTGAGCTCGTTCCGGAGCCGGGGGCTCGAGGTCGTGGCGGACCTGGATTCCATCGATCCGGAAGATACGGTCATCATCCGGTCGCACGGTGTGGGGCCGGAGCTGAAGAACAAGGCGACTTCGCTCGGGCTCAAGGTCGTGGATACGACCTGCCCGTTCGTCACGAAGGCACAGCAGTACGCGGCCAAGCTGATCTCGGACGGCTACAAGGTCGTCATGATCGGCGACAAGAACCACCCCGAGGTGATCGGCGTGGTCGCTCACACGCAGAATCAGGCGATCGTCCTCGACACCGTCGAGGAGGCGGAGAAGCTGAGGTTCATCCCGCGCATGGGCGTGGTGTTCCAGACCACGCACGCGATCGGGCACGTCCAGGAAGTGGTGGGGGCGCTCCTGAAGCGCGGGAAGGAAGTGCGCGTCTTCAACACGCTCTGCGGCGCGACGACCTCGATGCAGAAGACGGCCATCGAGCTGAGCGGCGAGGTCGAGGCGATGGTCATCGTCGGCGGCCGGCAGAGCGCGAACACGGCGCAGCTGGCGGAGGTTTGCCGCAAGGTGAACCCCCGAGTGCTCCAGATCGAATCGGCGGAAGAGCTCCACGATGATTGGTTCCACGGGCTGAGCCGCGTCGGGGTCTCGGCGGGGGCTTCCACGCCGGACGAGGTGATCGCGGAAGTGGTGGAGCGCATCACGAACATGGAGCCGAGCGCCGCGAGCGCATGAAGGGCCCCGCGAGGGGATGAAGCTGGCACCACCGGCCGTCACGGCCGAATTCATAGAAGAGGCAAGGGGGAAACAAGACGCATGGTTCGACGTCATGAAGAGGATGTGGACGTAAAGGACGAGTCGGCGGATGAAGCCGAGGTCGAGTCGAAGCCCCGGAAGCGGAAACCGCAGACGAGGCTGATTCACGAAGATCTGGAGACCGAGGGCAAGGTCACCGCCGTCGGCACCCTGGAGCTCGATCCCGACGAGGAATCCCCGAGCATGATGGGGGAGATGCTGCAGCTCTACGAGGACTCCCTCAAGGATCTCGAAGAAGGGGAGATCGTCCGCGGCCGCGTTCTCAAGATCGATGACAAGGAAGTGACGGTGGACGTCGGGTTCAAGTCGGAAGGCGTGATCCCGGTGGAAGAGTTTCCGGACCTCGAAGGGGTGAAGGTCGGAGACGAGATCGAGGTCTTTCTCGAGAAAACGGAAAACCAGGACGGCCTGGTCGTCCTCTCCAAGCAGCGCGCCGACTTCGTCAAGGTCTGGGACCGGGTGAAGACGGCGGCGGATCAAGGGCAGCTGGTGGAAGGGAAGCTGGTGCGGAAGATCAAGGGGGGCGTGGTGGTCGACCTCTACGGGGTCGAGGCCTTCCTCCCGGGCTCGCAGATCGCGCTCCGCCAGGTGCAGAACGTGGATTCGCTCATCGGCCAGGGGATGGAGTTCAAGATCATCAAGCTGAACAAGCGGCGCCGGAACATCGTGGTCTCGCGGCGCGCCGTCCTCGAGGAGCACCGGGCCAAGCAGAAGAGCGAGATCATCCAGGAGCTGGCGAAGGATCAGCTTCGCGAGGGTGTGGTGAAGAACATCACCGACTTCGGCGCCTTCGTGGACCTGGGCGGCATCGACGGCCTGCTCCACATCACGGACATGTCCTGGGGTCGCGTCAGCCACCCCTCCGAGCTGGTCTCGATCGGCGAGAAGGTGAAGGTGAAGGTCCTCTCCTTCGATCCCGAGAAGGAGCGCATCTCGCTCGGCATGAAGCAGCTCACGCCGTATCCGTGGGAGGACGTCGACAAGCGCTACCAGGTGGGTCAAAAGGTCAAGGGCAAGGTCGTCTCGATCACCGATTACGGCGCCTTCGTGGAGCTGGAGAAGGGGATCGAAGGGCTGATCCACATCTCCGAGATGTCCTGGACGCGTCACGTTCGCCATCCCTCGAAGGTGGTCGCGATCGGAGACCAGATCGAGGCGGTGATTCTCAAGATCGACAAGGAGAACGAGAAGATCTCGCTCGGGCTGAAGCAGACCGAGCCGGATCCGTGGCTCACACTCGATCAGCGCTTCCCGATCGGCACGAAGCTCAGCGGGAAAGTCCGGAACCTCACGAACTTCGGCGCCTTCGTGGAAATCGAGGAGGGCATCGACGGTCTGGTCCACATCAGCGACATGTCCTGGACCCGGCGCGTGGTGCATCCCAGCGAGGTGCTGAAGAAGGGGGACAAGGTCGACGTGGTCGTCCTCTCCATCGACAAGGACGCGCGTCGGATTTCGCTCGGCCTGAAGCAGGTGAGCGAGGACCCGTGGCCCACCCTCGCGGAGAAGTACATTCCGGATCTCATCGTGAAGGGCAAGGTGGTCCGCCTCCTGGATCGCGGCGTGATCGTGGACCTGGAGGAGGGGCTGGAAGGATTCATCCCGCTCTCGCAGCTCGGCGTGGATGGACTGAAGAAGCCCGCGGACAGCTTCAAGGTGGGAGACGAGCTCGACCTCAAGGTCACCCGCGTCGACACGCAGGCCCATCGCATCATCCTGAGCGTTCGTGCCTGGCTGGCCGATCAGACGCAGGCGGCACAGGCGGAATTCCAGGCACGGTTCAAGCCGGCTCCTTCGGCGGAATCCGCGGGCGAGCCCTCGGCAGAGGAAACCGTCCCGCCGGAAGCCGAGGAGGCGAGCGACGTGCCGGGAGAGTTCTAGAGGTGAGATGAAGCAGGCGGTCGCGACATCGCCCGAGGGGTCTTCCAGGGCCCCTCGGGTTTCTTTTTGCACTCTGGGCTGCCGGCTGAACCAGTACGACACGTCGGCTCTTCGCGCGCGGCTTCTGTCCCAGGGAATGGTCGAGGCGCGGGCGGAGGAGGGAGCCGCGGACGTGGTCCTCGTGAACACGTGCACGGTGACGGGCCGCGCCGATCAGGAAGCAAGGCAGCTCATCCGGAAGCTCCACCGCGAATCGCCCGGAGCCAGAATCGTGGTCACGGGATGCTACGCGCAGCGGGCGCCGGAAGAGGTGCGGGCGATTCCCGGAGTCACGGCGGTCCTCGGCACCGCGGATCGCGACGATCCGGACAGGCTGATGCGCGCGGTCGGCTGGAACGGCCGGGCCGCGGCGGGCACGGGATCGCCCGCGGGTGAAGGCGTGGGCGCACCCTTCCTCGGGGTCGGGCCGGCCCGCGCCCCCCGCGACTTCACGACCCAGGCTCCCCTCCACGTGGGCCGGTCGCGCGCGCTCCTCAAGATCCAGGACGGCTGCGACTCCTTCTGCTCGTACTGCATCGTGCCCTACGTGCGGGGGCGGAGCCGGAGCCTTGCGCGCGCGGAGGTGCTCGAACGTGCGCGGCGGCTTCTCGAGACCGGGTTCACGGAGATCGTGCTCACGGGCGCGGACCTGGGGAGCTACGGCAAGGATCTCGGGGAGCGGGAAGCTCTGGCGCGGCTCGCGGTGGCGCTGCTCTCGCTCGGGCCGGACCACCGCGTGCGCCTCTCCTCCATCGAGCCGAACAAGCTGGGGCCGCGGATCGTCGAGATGATCGGAGCCGAGCCGCGTCTCTGCCGGCACCTCCATCTGCCGCTCCAGAGCGGGTCGAACCGGGTCCTGGGCGCGATGCGGCGAGGCTACACCCGCGAGGAGTACGCCGCGATCCTCGACCGCGTCGTGGCTCGAGGGCCGGTCGGCATCGGGGCCGACGTGATCGTGGGATTTCCAGGGGAGGGGGAGGAGGAGTTCGCCGAAACCCTCCAATTCCTGTGGGATCAGCCGGTCACCTTCCTCCACGTGTTCCGCTATTCGCCGAGGCCGGGAACCCGGGCGGCCCGCCTGGAAGCGGGCGAGCCCGCCGCCACAGTCCGGGAGCGTGCCGAATCGCTCCGGAAGCTGGGCGAGGAGAAGCTCCGGGCGTTCCGGAGGTCGCTCCTGGGATCGACCCTGCCCGTGGTCATGGAGCAAGGGCGGGGCGCCGATGGGCCCGTGTCGATGAGCGACCTCTACCTGCCGGTCGAGCTCGACCGGGAGCCCCCGAACCGGCGCGGGATCCTGCACGTGACGATCTCGGGGGAGGACGGTGCGCGTCTCCTCGGCAGACTCGACCCCCGAACTTGCGATCCTGAAAACGGTTCCAAGCTCCGGACGAGCGATGGGTTGACCCTCGCCGGGCCTCTGGATATTCTGCCGACCGCATCCAGGTCCGACCGCAACCAGGGAGGGGACTGTCATGTGGATTCTCAAGAATCTGGCCTGGCTCCTGATCATGGTCGCGGTCGTGGGGTTCGGTTACCTGAACCTGAACGGCCTCGCGACGGAGATCCGGATCCCGGGAGCGGTATACTCCAACGTCCCGCTCCCGATCGCGCTCTTCGCCGCCTTCGCGCTGGGGATGCTCCTCGCCTTCCTCCTCACCCTGGTGAACTACCTGAAAGGCCTCGCGACCATGGGGCGGCTCTCCCGGGAGAACCAGAGCCTGAAGCAGGAGCTGCGGTCCCTTCGTAACCTCCCGCTCGAGGATCTGAGGATCGGGGAGCGCGAGGGAAGCGAGGCGTGACGTCCGGGATCTACGCTTTCGTGCTGGGGGGCGCCCTTCTGGCGCTGGTGGGGTGGGCGGCGTGGACCCTCTCGGGCGGGTTCACCACGGACCGGCGGGGCCCCGAGACCCCGTTCCGGCGCGGTCTCGACGCGCTCCTCCGGGGGGAGAACGAGGAAGCCCTCCTCGCCTTCGCCGAGACTGTGCGGATCGACACCGATAACGTCGACGCTTACATCCACATAGGGAATTTGCTTCGCGAACGGGGTGAGCCCGCGCGCGCCATCAACGTCCACCGGGAGCTCACCGTGCGCTCCGGATTGACCACCGCCCAGGAACGCACGGTGCGCGAGAGCCTGGTGCTGGACCTGATCGCGCTCGGCCGGGCGGACCAGGCGGTCGAGGAGGCGGAAGACCTTCGCGAGCTGGACCGGAAGAACCCGAATGCGCTCCAGGTGCTTCTTCGCGCCCATGAGGCCGCCGGAAACTGGGAGCGCGCTTACGAAGTTCGGTCGGAGATGGCGCGGCTGAACGGGGAGCGCGGGAACGGCTCCCTGGCCAAGTACCGCTCCGCGGCGGGGGAGAGCTTCCTGCGCGCGGGGAAAACGCGGGAGGCGGAGCGGCAGTTCAAGAGCGCGCTCCGTCTGGACAAGAACCATCCCGCGGCGCTCCTGCGCCTGGGGGACATCTGTTATCGCCGCGATCACCGGGACCGGGCCATCGTCTTCTGGAAATGGCTCGCGCGGATGCACCCCGGCCTGGCCCACCTGGTGCTCGACCGCCTGGAGACCGCGTACTTCGAGCGGGGACGCTTCAGTGAGATCCCTCAGGCCTACGAGGAGCTCTTGTCGCGCAATCCACGTGACGCGCGCATTCTGATCGCCCTCGCCCGGATGTACGAGAAGAAGGGGGATCTGCCTGAAGCGGCGGCAACGCTCTCGCGCGCGCTCAAGATCGACTCGGATTCCGTGGAGGCCCGGCTCCTTCTCGTGAACGTGCACCGGCGCCTCGGAGACCTCAGCAGCGCGCTGGATGAGGTGGAGGCGCTGCTCCGTGCGGTTCCGAAGACGGAGCGGTTCGCGTGCGCCTCCTGTGGCGCCACGTCCGACGAGTTCTGGACCCGCTGCCCCGAGTGCCACGCGTTCTCGCAGCCGAGCACCGAGTCCACGCCGGCATGAGGGACCGTCCGGAATGAGGGATCGGTTCGGCACGAGGGAACGCTCCGGCCGCCACGCGCGCTTCGTGCGCCTCGCCTCCGCGGCCGCGCTCCTTCTCGCCGCCATTTGCTCGCCGCCGCCCGCGCCCGCGCATTCTCGCGCCCCGGCGCACGAGCGGTTCCGGAAGCCGGCGCCCGTGCGCGCCGAGCCGCGCGTCACCCTGCAAGAGCGGCATCTCGCCGAGGCCAGGAAGGCGTTCGATCGGGGACGCGTCGAGGAGGCTCGAGCCCTTCTCAAGGGAATCGATCCGGCCCAGCTCCCGCGGGGTCTCGGGGACGACGCCTCGTTCCTGACGGCGTCCCTCAGCGAGGACGCGGCGACGTACGACCGGCTGCTGGACGAGTACCTCAAGAACTATCCCCGCGGCGCCCACAGGCGGGCGGTCACGCTGGCACTGGGCAGGAGCCAGTTCGCCCAGGGGGACTATCGCGAAGCGGAGAATCTCCTGAGCATCTTCTCGCCGGGCGTGGAGAGCGATCCCCTCGGACGCGAGGGGCTGATCTGGCGCGGCCTTTCCCAGCTCGGCCGCGGCGACGCTCCGGGTGCCTACCAGTTCTTCTTCTCCGCCAAGCCGGATCTCGACGGGAGCACCTTCGAGGAGTCCTACTACTTCGCAATGGCGGGGGCCGCGCTCCGCGCGGGCAAGCCGCGCGAGGCCGTGGACGCGCTCAAGGTGATCCTGGCCCGGCATTCGCGCGGGGATTACGCGCCCCAGGCGCTCTACGCGATGGGGGTCTCGCTGGAGACCATGGGACGCGCCGCGGACGCCGCGGCCGTCTTCCGTCAGGTGGCGCAGCGCTTCCCGGAATCCTACGAAGCCACGAGGGCGAGGGACCGAGGGATCCGGACCGCCGCCGGGACGCCCACGCTCGGGCTTCCGATCGGCGGAGGGTATTCCATCCAGGTCGGCGCGTTCTCGCGGCGCGAGCTGGCCGAGGCGCTGGCCAAGGATTTGAGGCTCTCGGGGGTGGGGGACGTCCAGGTGCTCGAGGGGCGGGAGACCACACCCATCTACCGCGTGCGCGCGGGAGCGTTCGCCACGCGCGACGAAGCGCGCGCCCTCGGCGAGCGGCTCCGCCGCGAGCGCGGGTTCTCGTACAACATCGTGCCCCGCTAGCTCCCCGCCGTGGAATCGACCCCGATGCTCGACCAGTACCGTCGGCTCAAGGCCGAGCACCCGGGGACGATTCTCTTTTTCCGCATGGGGGATTTCTACGAGACCTTCGGCGACGATGCCCTCGTCGCTTCCCGCGTTCTCGGCATCACGCTCACAAGCCGTGACAAGAAGAAGGAAGGATCGCTTCCCCTCGCGGGCGTGCCGCATCACGCGGTGGACGGCTACCTGCGCACGCTGGTGAACGAGGGGTACTCGGTCGCCATCGCCGATCAGATGGAGCCGGCCGCGGAAGCGCGCGGGCTGGTGGACCGCCAGATCGTGGAAGTGCTCACGCCGGGGACCATCACCCGGAACGGAATCCTGAACGCGGTCGAGAGCAATTACATCGTGGCGCTCCTTCCGGAAGAGGGCCGCGCCGGGGTCTCCGTCGCGGAGGTCTCGACCGGAGAGTTCCGGATCGGCGAGGTGGGCGAGGACGAGATTCCGGCGCTTCTTCTCGAGTATCCCTCGCGCGAGATCCTACTCCCCGCCGGAGCCCAGGATGGGGCGTCTCCCTGGGGGTCCGTCGCGCGCGTCACGCGATGGGATGCCGCGCGGTTCGACCTGCGCGCCGGCAGGCAGTCGCTCGAGCGCCGCTTCGGCGTGCTGAGCCTCGAAGCGTTCGGCCTCGGCGATCCCGGGCTGGGGCTGGGCGCCGCGGGCGCCCTCCTCGATTATCTTCGCTCGCTCAAGAAATCGGATCTACCTCAGATCGGCGACCTACGTCCGCTCCGCGAGGGCGCTCCGCTCGTCGTGGACGAGGTCACGCTCCGGAACCTCGAGGTGCTCGAATCGCAGGCCGGTCCCGAGCACACCCTGCTCCAGCTCCTCGACCGGACCGAGACCGCGATGGGAGGGCGGGCGCTCCGCGCGCTCCTTCGGGCCCCCAGCCGCGACCGCGCCATGCTCGACGCGCGCCTCGATCGAACGCAGGCCTTCGCCGAATCGCCGAGGCTCCGCGCAGGCGCCCGCGAGCGCCTTCACCGGATGCCGGATCTGGAACGGGCGCTCGGCCTCCTGGGCTCGGGCCGCGCGTCGCCCCGCGACCTGGGGCTCCTGCGCGAGGGACTGCTCCGCATTCCCGAGGTCGCGAGCGTCCTGCGCACCCACGAGGGACCGGTGACGCGCGAATGGCTCGAGGCGTTGCCGGATCTTTCCGCGCTCGCCTCGGAGCTCCGCGGCGCGCTCCAAGACGAGCTTCCGCTCGCATCCACCCAGGGCGGGATCATCCGCGAGGGATACGATCCCGAGCTCGACACGTTGCGCCGGGACGCCCAGGACGCACGCTCCCTCGTGCTCGAGCTCGAGACCCGGGAGCGGGCGCGCACCGGGATCCCCAACCTCAAGGTCGGGTTCAATCGCGTATTCGGGTACTACCTCGAGGTGACGAAATCGCAGCTCAACCGCGTGCCGGCCGATTACGTGCGCCGCCAGACCCTGACCGGCGGGGAGCGCTTCGTGACGCCGGACCTCACCCGCATGGAAGAGAGGATCGAGGCCGCGAGCACGGAGAGCCACCGGATCGAGACCGAGCACTTCCAGCGGCTGCGCGACCTCGCCACCCGCGAGGTGCCGGCGATCCAGGCGGCGGCGCGCGTGCTGGCCGCGATCGATCTCCATCTCGCGCTCGGGGACTGCGCCGCGCGCGAACGATGGATCCGTCCCACGCTGGAGGAGACGAAGGCCCTCCATCTCGCCGGCTCGCGTCATCCCATGGTGGAGCGCTCCCTCCCGCCCGGGGCCTTCCAGCCGAACGACGTCGCACTGGACGCGGACCGGGAGCAGATCTGGCTCATCACCGGACCGAACATGGCGGGGAAATCCACCTTCCTCCGCCAGGTGGGCCTCTCGGTGTTCCTGGCGCACATCGGCTCCTTCGTTCCCTGCGAGAAAGCCACGATCGGGCTCGCCGACCGCATCTTCACGCGCGTGGGCGCCTCGGATCAGATCGCGCGCGGCGCTTCCACCTTCTTCGTCGAGATGCAGGAGACCGCGACCATCCTTCGCCAGGCGACCGATCGGAGCCTGGTGCTCCTCGATGAGATCGGACGCGGCACCAGCACCTACGACGGGCTGAGCCTCGCCTGGGCCGTGACCGAGACGCTCCACGAGGGGCCCGGGCCCAGGCCGCGCACGCTCTTCGCCACGCACTACCACGAGCTGACCGCGCTCGAGTCCACGCTCCCCCGGCTCCGCAACCGGACGGTCCTGGTCGAGGAGCGCGGGCACGAGATCGTGTTCCTCCACGCCATCGCGCCAGGGCGGGCGGACCGCTCGTACGGGATCCACGTGGCCAAGCTGGCGGGCGTGCCCGAGCCCGTGCTCTTGCGCGCGCGCGAGATCCTGCATCAGCTGGAGTCGGGAAAGCGGGCGCCGGTAACGAGGAAGAAGGGCGCGCAGGAGGAGCTTCCCATGGATGCGCCTCTCGTCGAGGAGGAGGGTGCGGTCGCGGCCGGGATGCCGCCGCGGCTCATGGCCGCGCTCGCCGGGGAGCTCTCCCGGCTCTCCGTCGAGTCCATGACGCCCCTCGATGCCCTGAACGAGCTTGCCCGACTTCGCGATCGCGCCCAGGAATCCCGGGAGCATTGACGGCGCCCGCGCCCGACCGTATTCTTCCCCGAGTCCAAATGATCTTTGCTTTGCACACAGCCCCCCGCGGTTCTTATCCGAGGAGCCTTCGTTTCGGGGTTCCGCGGCTCAGCCTGCTCCCCACCCTCGCGATGTTCGCCCTAGCAGCGGGCGCGGGAAATTCACGCGCCGACCCCCCGGTCCGAAGCGCCCTTCCGCTCACGATGCCCGCCGACTCGGTGAAGGCGGGGATGACCGGATACGGCCTGAGCGTGTTCCGCGGGACCTCGGTGGACAGCTTCCCGATGACGATACTCGGCGTGCTCAAGGGGAACCGGCCGGGCGCGGACCTGATCCTGGGGCGCGCCAGCGGGAGCTTCCTGGAGCGCACCGGAATCATCGCCGGCATGAGCGGGAGCCCCGTCTATATCGGAGGCAGGCTGATCGGCGCGGTCTCCTACACGTGGGCCTTCACGAAGGACCCGGTGGCGGGCATCACGCCGATCACGGAGATGCTGAATTCGCTCCGCTCTCTGCCGGAGAACCGGGCCGAGCCGTCCGACGCGCGGTTCGGCGCCCTGGATCTCCCGCCCGGAGGGGCCGCAGCCCTTCCCGGCGAGGCGCGCCCCATCGCGACCCCGCTCTCGCTCTCCGGCTTCACCCCCGAGGCGCTCCGCTATCTGGATCCCTGGCTCAAGGACCACGGATTCGTCTCGGCGCCCGGAGGGGGAGCTTCCACTTCGGGGGACTGCGACTCGATCGTGCCGGGATCGGCGGTGGGGGTGGAGCTGGTGCGCGGAGACATGGAGGCGACCGCGATCGGCACCGCGACCTATCGCGACGGCAATCGCGTCCTGGCGTTCGGTCATCCCTTCTACGCCCTCGGGCGGGTGCGGCTTCCGATGAGCGCGGCGACGATTCACACCGTGTTCGCAAGCCAGCAGATCTCGACCAAGGTGGGCTCCGCCACGCGCACGTGCGGCACCCTCGTGGCGGATCGCAGCGTCGGGATCGCCGGGGAGCTGGGGCTGGCTCCGTCCATGATCCCGGTGAGCGTCGTGATCCGCGGGCCGCAGGGGCGCGACCGGAACTATCACTTCGAGATCGCGCGCAGCCGCTCACTCACCCCGGGGCTCGCGGCCGCCACCATCGTGAGCTCGATCTCCGAGGCGCTCTTCGACGTGGGGCTGGCCACCACGCGCTACGACCTCACCTACTGGATGAACGGCGGCAAGGAAGTGCTCCGGCGCGGGAACGCGATCGTGGCGCCCGCGCCTCTGGCCGGCGCGGGGGACGACGTCTCGCAGACCTTGTACCTGCTCCTCATCAACCGCTTCGAGACGGTGCGCCTGGATTCGCTCCGCGCGGAGATCGCGGTGGACGAAGGGCTGGACCAGGCGACGCTGACCTCGATCCGCATGAATCCCACAATGGTCGCTCCCGGGGAGACGGTCGAGGTGGAGCTTTCCTTGCAGCCGGCGCGGAAGGATCCCGAGACGCGCCGCGTGACGATTCGCATTCCTCCGGAGACCCCGCCCGGCGACCTCACCGTCCGCGTGTGCAACGGGCCCGAAACGGACAAGTGGGAGCGCGACCGCGCCCCCGACGCGTTCGAGCCCCAGAGCCTCGAACATCTTCTCGGGCTCCTGAGCCGGGAGCGGCGAGGGGATCAGATGTTCGTGCAGGTCTATCGCGAGGCGCGCGGACTCACCGTCCACGGAGGAGAGATCGCGCAGGCGCCGCCGTCCGTCATCAGCGTGCTGGGCGCCACGGCCAAGGCGGGGGACGCGGCTCCGGTGAAGGGTGCCACCATCGTCGAGGTTCCGATCCCCATGGGCCGGGTGGTGACCGGGTGCGAGCAGAAGACCATCACGGTGTTCCCGTACCGGGCGGCGAAATGACCCGTCAGGCCCGGTTCTCCACGAAAGGAGCCACGATTCCGTGCGCATGAAGCGGCGCCACGCAGCGGTCCTCTGGGCCACGATCCTTCTTGCGTCGTCGCAGGCGTGGGCGGTCAAGACTTCCCTCTGGACGCAGGACAGCCCCGAGGAGTTCCTGACCGGCGACGTCTCCGGGGTGACCGTCACGAGCGAGGGGCAGGTGCTGCTCGGAGCCGCCTGGGATTCCGTCGTGACCCATCTCCCCGAGGTCTCCCAGATCTGGTCCATGGCGCACGACTCGAAGGGGCGGATCTATTTCGGCACGGGGGACCAGGGGCGGATCTACCGCTGGACGAAGGGAAGCCCGCCCCAGCTCCTCTGGAAGACCGGCTCCTCCGAGATCATGCCGCTCGTCATCGACGCGAACGACGACGTGTACGCCGGGGGTTCGCCGGGGGGCGTCGTGTACCGGATCACGGCGCGCGGCGATACGTCGCGCTACTTCGACACCGGGGAACAGGCGGTCTGGTCCCTGGCGGTCGGAAAGAACGGTACGGTCTACGCGGGCACGGGAAGCCGCGGACGCATCTACCGGATCACGGGGCCGGGCAAGGGCTCGGTCTTCACCGAGACTCGAGACCTGAACGTGCTCGCGCTGGCCTGGTCCAAGGACGGCGCGCTGCTGGCGGGCACCTCCTCGAAGGGGCTCCTGCTCCGGATCGAGCCGGACGGCACGAATCGGGTCATCTACGATTCCGGCGCGGAGGAGCTCCGCGCGATCGCGGTGCTCGACGACGGATCGATCGCCGTGGGCACGAATCGAGGCTCGACGGGCTCGGGCGCGGGAGCGGGAGCGCAGGCGGGCGGCGGCGCGCCCGGAGGACTGGGGATCGAAGTGACCCCGGTGGGCGGTAAGTGCGGCGTCTCCCTCGTGGAGCCCGACGGATCCGCCCGGCTTCTCATGGCGCCTCCCTGCGAATTTCTTTTCTCGATGATCCCGGGCGAAGGCCGGTCCGTCTGGTTCACGACGGGAAATCCGGCGGCCCTCTTCCGCGTGGACGCGTCTCGAAGCTACGGGCTCCTCGGCGCCACGGAATCGAAGCAGCTCCTGGGCCTTCTTCGCGCCGGCAAGGAAACCTACGTCTCCGCGGGCAACGCCGCCGCGCTCTACTGGCTCGGCACGGGTTTTGGAGCGCAGGGGACCTACATCTCCGAGGCGCACGATCTCCGGTCGGTGGCTTCCTGGGGGGAAGCGAGAATCTCGCGCTCCGGCGGCGGCGAGGTGCTCTGGTCCAGCCGGAGCGGGTTCAGCAAGACGCCCGACGACGGCTGGAGCCCCTGGTCCCATGAGGTTCCGACGAAGGAATTCGCGAAGATCGAAAGCCCGCCCGCGCGATTCCTCCAGTACCGGCTTCGCTTCCGCCGCGGCCCGGGCGACCCGCCCGTCGTCTCCACGGTGGAGGTCGCGTATCTCCAGCGGAACCTGCCCCCTTCGATCGCGAGCGTCACGCTCTACGGGCCGGAAAATCCCTACTTCGAGGGCGGCCCCGAGTACCGCCCGCCTCAGATCTCGCAGTCCTTTCCGAACGGGATGAAGGTCGAGTACTCGTTGCCGCGTGCGGGGCCGAGGCCGGTCTCCGACGCGAGCGCGGCCTGGGCGCGCGGCATCCGGAGCGCCTCCTGGGAAGCCGCGGACCCGAACGGGGACGTGCTCCGCTACAAGCTTTTCATCAAGGAGGACAAGGAGACCGCGTGGAAGACGCTCGCCGACGATCTCGACGATCGCGCCTTCAGCTGGGACGCCGAGTCCTTCGCCAACGGCACCTATCGCCTGAAACTCGAGGCGAGCGATGCTCCCGACAATCCCGACGGCACGGCCGGGACCACCGAGCGTCTCAGCGCGCCGTTCCTCATCGACAACGTTCCTCCGCGCGTCGAGAACCTCCGCACGACGTCGCGCGCGGGGAGCGCGCACGGGCGGACCACGGTCACGGTCTCCGGAATCGCGATCGACGCGGATTCCAGAATTGCCCGGATCGAGTACTCCGTGGACGGCGGAGAGTGGAAACAGCTCTTCCCGGACGATTCCATCTTCGATTCGCCCGAAGAGCGATTCCATTTCGACGTCCCGGATCTTCTGCCGGGGGAGCACGCCATCACCGTCCGGGCTTCCGATTCTCAGCGGAACGTCTCGGTGGGCAAGATCATCGCGATAACGCGATGACCGTGCGATTTGCATGACCGGCTCCCGGCGCGCTCCGCTCCGCGCGCCGCTCTTGGAGCGCTGAAACCTAACGGCAACTGATGCATCCACGGTCCTCTCCGTTACGGGGGAGCGCTGCCTACGTGGTGGTACGATCCTTGCGCTAACCAGCCCGGATCATTGGCTCTCCATGGCTGGCCGGCCACGCAGGGGTGTCATGAAACTCGCATTTCTGGATCTCCCCGATGAGCGGGTGGACCTCATCTCGAGGGCGAGGCACGATTCCAACATCGAGATCGTGCTGGTCGCTCATCCGGATCCTGAGGCGCTGGCGCTGAAGATCGCGGAGGTGCTCCAGATTCCGCGTTCCACGGAGCCCCTCGATCTCCTGGCGCTCAAGCCCGACCGGGTCGCCCTTCCCTCGCTCGCCTCTCCCAGCGCCTCGGCCCTCGTCCGCGCGGGCATCTCCGACCGAATCTTCATAACGCTGGAAGATCTCTCCGGAAATTGGCCCTCGGAGCCGGTACGCCCTCCCGCGGAAGCGCCGCAGCCCATCGAGACCTGGGACCGCCGCTACGACGAGGAAGGGAGCGCTTCGCGCCTGAACCGGATCCGCGCCGCCCTCGCCCTCTCCGAGGATCGTCAATTCCTCTTCAGCGAAGTGCTCGCGCTCGCCGTGGAGCAGTCCAAGGCCGACTCGGGCTCGATCATGGTCGTGGACGAGGAAGCCCAGGAGCTCCGGATCGCCTTCGCGGACGGTCTCTCGCCGGAGGTGGTCCGCACCGCGTGGCTTCGTCTCGGCGAGGGAATCGCCGGAAAGGTGGCGAAGGAGGGAACGGCGCTCATCATCAACGAGCGCGTCTCCCACGCGACGCGGCGCGAAGAGCGCGACCGCTCCCGGCCGCAGGCGGCCATGTCCGCGCCGCTCAAAGTGGAAAGCCGCACGATCGGCGTGATCAACGTTTCCAGCAGCCGGCCCGGCGCCGCGTTCCAGGAGGGCGACCTCACGAAGCTCACCGAGATCGCGGACCAGATCTCGGGCATCCTGGACCGGGCGATCCGCGTGGCGCGCAGGGACCGCGACGCCATGGAGCTTCGGACGCGGCGCGAGATCGAGATCGCGTTCAGCCGGAAAGGCCTCGAGCTCATGGAACGGCTTCGCATGGTCGCGGGACGGCTGGCGGAGCTCCTGGGCGCGGACGCGGCCCAGATCCATCTCGTCGACGAATCGCTGGACCGGTTCCGCATCGTGTCCTCGGCGGGGCGCCACGGGCAGGAGGGAGAGCTGCCGCTCCATCAGGGGCTCCTCGCGCACGCGCTGGCGGGACAGCGTCCCCTCTTCCTCACGGCTCGCCCCGGGCGGACCCCCTCGGAGACGGAGGAGTCGCTCCCGAATCTCCTCCTCGCGCCGCTTCTGGGCTCGCGCCCCCTCGGGGTGCTGGCTCTGGAGTGCGTGGGCCGCACGGCGAGCGATCAGGAGGAATTCGAGAAGCTGGCCGGGCGCATTGCGGAGTTCCTGGCGCGCTCCATCGAGGGGCAGGCCGACGAATCGGAGCTGAGCCGCCGGAGCACCTTGCTCGGGAACCTGGCCGACATCGCCGGCCGGATCATGACGGCGCACGAGCCGGAATCGCTCCTGAGCGAAGCGCTGGGAGCGCTGCGGGCGCTCTTCCCGACCGGACTCAACACGGTCCGGATCCTCGGTGAAGGCGGTGGCTTCCTCTTCCGGAGCGCGTTCGACGGGTCGGAGCCCGAGGCGCAGCGCGCCCTCGAGCTGGAGTCCACGCTGGCGCGCCGTGCCATCGAGACGAAGCGCGAGATCGCCTCGGTGGGGCTCCCGCCGGAGGAGATGCGGCGCGTCCTGGAGCAGCATGGGGTGCAGGCCTACGCGTTCATCCCGGTCCGCGTGGAAGAGGACGTGGCCGGCGTCCTGGGCGTGATCCGTCCGGCGCCCCGGCGGGGGCAGGACCCCGTGCCTTCCCTGAGCCGGCTCGACGTGCAGACCCTGCGCAAGCTGGCGCTCTACGTGACGCTCGCGATCGAGAACGCGCGGCGCATGGGCTCCCGGCGCGAGCGCGCGGTCGAGGACTCGCTCACGGGGCTGCTCGCGATCGGCGGCTTCGACGCGCGGGTGGAGGAGGAAGTGAAGCGGGCGGAACGGTACCGCGAGCGCTTCCTCCTCACCGTGCTCACGATCGCGGACTTCGACAGGCTCTCCGATTCGAACGGATCCGCGTGGTCCGAGGCGCTGCAGAAGGAGTTCGCGCAGGCCCTGCGGCGCAATGTCCGCGAGGTGGATGCCGTGGCGCGCATCTCCGAGGGCCGGTTCGCCGTGCTCTCTCCGGCCAGCGAGAAGGACTCGGGCGCGCTCCTGCGCCGGCTCGAGGCGCTCCTGGCACAGCTCCCCAGCGTGCGCGCGATGTTCGACCCCGGCGAAGTGCGTCTCACCGGCCGTCAGTATTACTTCCCGGACGAGATCGCGACCGGGGGCGAGCTCCTCTCGCTCGTGCGCACCGCCGCCTAGGCTCCGACCGGCCCGGCGTCTCCCTCCGGCGTCCAGCTTTCCGTTGCCGTCCCGCCCGCTGCGGGCTATGTTCTTTCCATGCCCGCCGTGGAGACGGACACGCGCTCCCTGGGAGCCCAGAAGCTCGCCCAGGCCCAGGAGCTTCTGCGCGAATGCGCGCTCGATTCCTGGCTCCTTCTCGTCCGCGAATCGATGGAGCGCCCCGATCCCAACCTTCATTTCTTCCTCGATCAGGAATTCACGTGGAACAGCTACTTCCTCGTGACCCCGGGACGCACCGCGGCGCTGGTGGCGACGGGGGACGCGCCGGATCTCATCTCCTCCGGCCTCTTCGAGGACCTGAGGACCTACAAGGAAGGTCCCCGCGCGTCGCTGATCCAGCTCCTGCAAGAGCTCGATCCCCGTACGATCGGAATCAACGTCTCCCAGGATGACGCGCTTGCCGACGGACTGACGGCGGGGCTTCGCGATCATCTCGTGGAGTCCCTCGCCGGGACGACCTACGCCTCCAGACTCACGTCCGCGGAGAAGCTCCTCGCGCTCCTGCGCGGGATCAAGCTTCCGGGCGAGCACGCGCTCGTGAAGCGGGCGGTCGAGGAAACGGAGGGCATGTTCGACCGGGCGTCGCGCGAATTCCGGATCGGCATGAAAGCTTCCGAGATCGCGGACCTCTTCCACCGCGAGGCGGACCGTGCACAGACCCCGACCGCGTGGTCGCGGCGCTACTGTCCCACGGTGGCGGTCGGAGCCAAGGCGGCGGTCGGCCACGTCCGGCCCGCGGACGAGACGATCCAGAAGGGATGCATCGTTCACGTGGATTTCGGAATCCTTCGGGATCAGTACTGCTCCGACCTTCAGCGCATGTGGTATGCGGTGGGGGAGGGTGGAGGGGTCCCCGAGCCCGTGAGCCGCGCCCACGCCGCGATCGTGGGGGCGATCGAGCTCGCGGCGAATGCGTTGAAGCCCGGCATCGCCGGATGGGAAGTGGACCTCAAGGTCCGCGAGCACCTGGCCTCGCTCGGATACCCCGAGTATCCGCACGCGCTCGGACATCATCTGGGACGCGCCGTCCACGACGGCGGCGGCGTGCTGGGACCGCGCTGGGAACGCTACGGCAGCGCGCCCTTCGAGGTCGTGCGCGAGGGGAACGTCTACACGCTGGAGCCGAGCATCCACCTCAAGGGGCACGGGCTCGTGTCCCTCGAGGAGGACGTGGTCGTGCGCGCGTCGGGCGCCGAATTCCTGTCGCGCTTTCCCCGCGAATTGCCCGTCCTCTCCCTCCGGTAGCGATGCCCCGCATCCGCCTCCTCGATCCCTCGGTCGTGGGGACCATCCGGGCCGGGGAGGTCATCGATCGTCCCGCCGCCGTGGTGAAGGAGCTGGTCGAGAATGCCCTCGACGCGGGAAGCACCCTCGTCGCCATCCATGCCGCTTCCCACCCGGAGCGCCTGATCCGGGTGCAGGACGACGGAACGGGAATGTCCCGCGAGGACGCGCTCCTCGCGCTCCGCCGGCACGCCACGAGCAAGATCGAATCGGTGGCGGATCTGAGCCGGATCCGTACGCTGGGATTCCGCGGTGAGGCGCTCGCGAGCATCGCCGAGGTCTCGCGGCTCATGCTCTCCACCCGCTCGATCGATGAGCTGACCGGAACCCAGGTCGAGGCCCTGGGCGGGGCGGTGATCCAGGTGTCCGGCGTCGGGCGCGCCGTGGGGGCGACGGTGACGGTGGAGGATCTCTTCTTCAATACGCCCGCGCGGCTCCGTTTTCTCAAGTCCCGCGAGGCGGAGATCCGCGTGCTGAGCCGGATCGTCTGGAACTACGCCCTCACGTATCCGCGCGTCCACTGGAAGTTCTCGGTCGAAGGACGCGAGGACACCGATCTCCCCGAAGCGCGCGATCTTCTCGAGCGATGGGAGGTGCTCTACGGACGAGGCTCCGAGGATGGAGCCGCCGAGTTCGACGACGAGGCTGGGGGGATCCACGTGAGCGGTGTGCTCGGCGCGCCCGAGCAGGCGCGCGCGTCCCGCGACTACCAGACCTTCGCGGTGAACGGAAGGGTCGTCTCCTCCGCCACCCTCGGTGCCGCGCTCCGCCAGGGATACGGAAACCTACTTCCGGGGGACCGCTACCCGCTGGCGCTGGTCCTGATCGAGATCGATCCGTCGCATGTGGACAGCAACGTGCATCCCACGAAGCGCGAGGTGCGCTTCCGTGACGAAGCGCGCATGTTCCAGGTGTTGCGCCGCGCGGTGGAGGCTTCGATGCGCCGGTACGTCCCGACGGGGATCGCTTTCGGCGAGGGTGGCGTGGCGGAGCGTCCATCAGGCGCGGGAACCTATGGAGGCGCCGGAACGACGGGCGAAGGGCCGGCGGTCGCCGCGGAGGGGAGATCCACAACGGCGACGCTTGCGCCGGCCGGCGCGGCGCTCAAGGCCGAGGAAGCACTGACGCTCGCTCTGGAGGTCTCCTCGACCGAAGCGGCCGCGGACCCGCGCGACCGCGAGCGGGGGGACGTGGAGGAGAGCCTCGCCGAGCCCGAGATTCCCATATGGCAGCTCCACGAGCGATACCTCATCGCCCCCATTCGCGGCGGCATGGTCATCCTGGACCAGCACGCCGCGCACGAGCGGATCCTCTACGAGGAGGCGCGCGCACATCTCTATGGAGGCACCGGCGCGAGCCAGGTGCTCCTCTTCCCGCGCGTGGTGGACCTGACCCCCGCGGAGCTGGACGCGCTCCTCATGCTCGAGCCCCATCTCCGGCGCCTCGGGTACGAGGCCTCGCTCTTCGGCGAGCGCCAGGTGGCGGTGCGCGGCGTGCCCGCGGCGATTCCCGAGGAGGCGGCGATCGATTCGCTGCGAGCGGTGCTGGCCTCGGTGGACACGCTCGGCGAGGGTGGCGAGCCGCCGGAGGAGCACATCGCGAAATCCTTCGCCTGCCATGCGGCGGTCCGGAGCGGCCAGGCCCTGGGCCCGGTCGAGCGGCGCGCTCTCTTCGATCGGCTGTTCGCCACGAGCCTCCCGCATGGCGATCCCCACGGGCGTTCCACCTACGTCCGGGTCTCGATGGAGGAGCTGGACCGGCGTTTTGGCCGCCGGTAGAAGAGTCGTTCTCGTAGGATCCACGGCATCAGGGAAGAGCCTCGTCGCGCTCGATCTCGCGGAACGTCTCGGCGGGGAGATCGTCGGCGCCGACTCGCGCCAGATCTACCGCGGGCTCGAGATCGGGACCGAAGCCCCGACGGTTCAAGATTGCGCACGCGTTCCCCATCACTTCGTCTCCTTCCTCGAGCCCGCGCATGGCTACAGCGCGGGCCGCTATGGCAAGGAGGCACGCGCCTCGGTGCTCGAGATCGAGTCGCGGGGGCGCCTTCCCATCGTGGCGGGCGGTTCGGGGCTCTACGTCCGGGCGCTCCTCCAGGGGCTCTTCCATGGGCCGGCTCGCGACGACGCGATCCGGGCGCGGCTGACGGAGCGGATCCGCGAGGAGGGGCTGGAATCGCTGCGCCAGGAGCTGGGCAGGGTGGATCCCGAGGCGCTCGAGGCGATTCTTCCCGGCGATCCGGTCCGGGTCATCCGCGCGCTCGAGGTCCATGAGCTCACGGGGCGTCCGATCAGCGCGCTCCGCCGCGAGCGGGCGCCGGAGCCTTTCCCCGCGCTCCTCTTCGGGCTTCGGTGGTCGCGTCCCGCGCTCGCGGAGCGCATCGCCTCGAGACTCGACCGCCAGCTGGCGCGCGGATTCCTCGATGAAGTGCGGACGTTGCTCGAGGCTGGGCTTCCGGAGGACGCGCCGGGCCCGCGGACTCTGGGATACCGCGAGCTCATTCCGCATCTTCATGGGGAATACTCTCTGGAAGAGGCGCGGCGGCGGATCGCGCTCAAGACGCGCCAGCTCGCGAAGCGCCAGGAGACGTGGTTTCGCCTCACCCCCGGAGTCCACTGGATTGACCTCCAGGAGGAAGGGGACTTCGCGCGCGCGGCGCGCGAGATCGAAGATCGGCTTGACCGTGCCCGGGAGAGGCCCTAGCCTTCCCACCGTCCAGCCAACGTGCGAGCGGGCATAACTCAGTGGTAGAGTGTCAGCTTCCCAAGCTGAAGGTCGCGGGTTCAAATCCCGTTGCCCGCTCCATGTTTTTTCTCTCCCGGCGAATTCCCGACGCGGTTCCGCCCGCCACTCGTCCGGGGACGAGTTGATTCAGGAGGAACTTGATTCGAGGGCGCGAAGTCCTTAGAATCACGGCTCCTTACTCCCATCGCGCTTTCCCGAGGAACCCCCATGATCGGTCTCAGTGATCCCTTTACCGTGGCCAATCTCGACCCGAACGGCCTGGCCTTCCGGCTGGGCATCCGGCGAGGCGAGCGCATTCTGGCCATCAACGACGTCCTCCTGCACGACGAGATCGATTTCGCCGCGCAGTCTTCCGAGGAGGTCCTCCGCGTGCGCGTCCTGGACACGAAGGGCGGGGAGCGGGAGGTCGAGGGAAGGCGGGAGTACGGGGTTCCCTTCGGGGCGGAATTCGAGGCACGCCAGCCCAAGCGCTGCCACAACAACTGCGTCTTCTGCTTCGTCTACCAGCACCCCAAGGGAGTGCGGCGCGAGCTCCTGATCAAGGACGACGACTACGTCTTCTCCTTCGTCCACGGGAACTTCATCACGCTGACGAATCTCTCCGAGGCGGAATTCCAGCGCATCATCGACGAGAGGCTCTCGCCGCTCTACGTCTCGGTGCACGCGACGGACCCCGAAGTGCGCGTCCGGATGATGAAGAATCCCAAGTCGGGGAAGATCATGGAGCAGATCGACCGGCTGGCCGCGGAAGGGATCGAGATGCACACCCAGCTCGTGATCTGTCCGGGCTGGAACGACGGAGCGATCCTCACGAGATCCATCCAGGAACTGGCCACGCGGCACCCACACGTAGCGACGATCGCGGTCGTGCCGGTGGGGCTGACGAAGCACCGGGAGCGCCTGCCGCAGCTCCGCGTGTTCACGCGCGAGGACGCGCAAGCCGCGCTCGACCAGGTGCATGCGTTCCAGAAGGAGCTCGTGCGGCGCCACAAGACGCGGCTCGTGTTCGCGGCGGACGAGATGTACACCCTCGCGGAAGCGTCGATCCCGCCCGCGCGCTCTTACGAAGGATTCTCGCAGCTCGAGAACGGGATCGGGATGCTTCGCCGGACCATCGACCGCTGGGTTCAGGGAGAAGATACGGTGCGCGCCCGGAACGGCAAGCGCGAGCGGGTCGCCATCGTGACCGGAACGAGCGCCGCGCCCACGCTCGAGCGGCTGCTGGCCGAGCGTCCTCCCGACTCCGTGGAAGCGAAGCTCTGCGTGGTGCGGAACGACTACTTCGGCGACACGGTCACCGTGAGCGGGCTCCTGGTGGGTCAGGACATCGAGCGTGCGCTCCGGGGAGCGGGTCCCTTGGACCGCGTGCTCCTGCCGCCGAACTGCCTCAAGGAAGAAGAGGTGTTCCTGGACGACCGCACGCGGAGCGATCTCGAGACGTCGCTCGGCGCGCCGGTCCAGATCGGCTTCGATTCTCCCCAGGCCGCCTGACCCCGATGCTTCCCATCGTCGCGATCGTCGGGCGACCGAACGTCGGAAAATCCACGCTCTTCAACCGCATCCTGGGCCAGCGTCAGGCCATCGTGGACGAGCTTCCGGGGCTGACCCGCGATCGCCACTACGCCGAGGCCTCCTGGAGCGGCCGCAGCTTCCTGCTCGTGGACACGGGCGGGATCGATCCCTCGAGCGCCCAGCCCATCCAGCGCCAGATCGTGAAGCAGACCGATTACGCGATCGAGGAAGCGGACCTCACGCTGCTCGTGCTGGATTTCAAGGAAGGGGTCACGCCGCTCGACGTCGACGTCGCCGAACGGATCCGCAAGCGCGGCCGCCCGGCGCTCCTGGTCGTGAACAAGATGGATACCTCGCGTCCTGAATCGGAGCTGGCCGATTTCTACGCGCTCGGTCTCGGGGAGCCGCTCCCTGTATCCGCGCTGCACGGCCGCGAATCGGGAGATCTCCTGGATTTCGTCGTCGGCGCCCTGCCGGAGGTGGAGCCTCCGCCCGCCGATCCCAACGCGATCCGCATTGCCGTCGTGGGCCGCCCCAACGTGGGCAAGTCCTCGCTCGTGAACCGCCTCGTGGGCCAGGACCGGATGGTCGTGGACGCGGAGCCCGGCACGACGCGCGACGCCGTGGACACGACCATCAAGCATGGAAATCGAACGTTCGTGCTCGTGGACACGGCGGGGATGCGCAAGGAATCCAAAGTTCACGATCCGGTGGAGTTCTACGGCATTACTCGCGCTCTGCGAGCGGTTTCCCGGGCCGACATCGTGCTCCTCGTCGTGGACGTGTCGCGTGAGCCCGCGCGTCAGGAGGCGCGGCTTGCGGCGCTCGCGGGAGAGCGCACGAAGGCGATCGTGGTGGTCTTCAACAAATGGGATCTGGTGGAGGATCCCACGACGACGCGGGAGGCCATCGAGGAAGAGTTCACGAGGCTCTATCCATTCCTCGAGCACGCGCCGCGGCTCTACGTCTCGGCGAAGACGGGCGCGGGGATCGCGAAGATCCTTCCCGCGAGCGAGCGTGTCTACAAGGAGTACGCCCGCCTCATCCCGACTCCCGAGCTGAACAAGGCGGTGCACGACATCCTGAACCGGGTCCGGCCCCCCGCGACACCGGCGGGAAAGCAGCTCAAATTCTATTACGCCGCGCAGACTTCGACCAAGCCGCCGACCTTCGCTTTGTATGTGAACAATCCTCGATATCGGATCAAGAATTATGTAAGTTACCTGGAGCGTGGTTTGAGGGAGCGGTTCGGCTTCCAGGGCATTCCCATCGTGCTCGACTGGAAGCGGAGTCAGTAGACGGGGGCCCGGCTCCCGTGCCAGCGCGGAGGCGCCGATTCCACTCCTCCTGACCTCGATCGTGATCGGATTTCTCCTCGGCGGGTTGCCCTCCGGCCTCTGGATCGGCCGCGCTCGCGGCGTGAATCTCAGAACGGTGGGCAGCCGGAACATCGGAGCCACGAATGCATACCGCGTGCTGGGCGCGCGCTGGGGAATCCTGGTCTTCCTCCTCGACGCGGCGAAGGGGTTCCTCGCCGTGCGCGCGACGCATCTCCTGGCGCTGGCGTTCGGACGGACCGCGTCGCACGATGCGCTTCTCGTGGCGGGGCTCGCTGCCGGCGTGGCCGCGATCCTCGGACACATCTTCACTCCCTGGCTGGGCTTCCGTGGCGGCCGCGGTGTCGCCACGAGCCTCGGCGTGTTCCTCGCCATCGTTCCCTTCCCGACGCTCTGCGCGTTCGGACTCTGGATTCTACTCGTGCTCCTGACGCGGCGAGTCTCGGTCGGATCGATCGGTGCGGCCGCGGCGTATCCGTTCCTCGTCTTCTTCCTCCTGCGCGAAGATTCCCACCGCGCGATGCTCACGGGGATCGCTTCGCTCGTCTCCCTCCTCGTGATCGTGCGCCACAAGGCGAACATCGAACGGCTCCTCCAGGGGACCGAGCCGCCGATCCTCGGCCGCAAGGCCGGAGCCGCCGGGCGCGAAGAGCCGCGCGCCGGAGGCACGACATGAAGATCGGGATCCTGGGAGGCGGAGGGTGGGGAACCACGCTCGCGCTCCTGCTCGATTCCCGGGACCACGAGGTGCGTCTCTGGGTCTACGAAGCGGACGAGACGGAGCGGATGCGCCGCACCCGGGAAAACACGACGTTCCTCCCCGGCGTCCGGATCCCGGACCGCATCCTGATCACGAACTCCCAGAGCGAGGCCGTCCGGAACGCGGAAGCGATCGTGATCGCGACGCCCTCGCGCGTCGTGCGGGACGTGGCGCGGAAGCTCCTCGAGGACGCGGGACCGGAGCTCAAGGGAATCCAGGCGATCGTGAGCGGAAGCAAAGGGCTCGAGCCCAAGACGCTTCTTCGCATGAGCGAGGTGCTGGCCCAGGTGCTTCCGGAACGGAGCCGCTCGAGCCTCGTCGTGCTCACCGGACCCAGCCACGCCGAGGAAGTCTCCCGACGCGTGCCCACCGCGGTGGTCGCCGCATCGAGCGACCCCGCTTCCGCCGGGCTCGTCCAGGAGGCGTTCTCGACCGAATGGTTCCGGGTCTACACCAACGACGACGTGGCCGGGGTCGAGATCGCGGCCGCGCTGAAGAACGTCGTCGCGATCGCCGCCGGGATCTGCGACGGGCTGGGATTTGGAGATTCCACGAAGGGTGCGCTCCTCACGCGCGGTCTGGTCGAGATCGCGCGTCTGGGGGAAGCGCTCGGCGCCCGTCCCGCGACCTTTTCCGGTCTCGCCGGAATGGGGGACCTGATCGCGACGGCCATGAGCCGGCACAGCCGGAACCGGCGTCTGGGCGAAGCGATCGGAAAAGGGATGAAGCTCGAGGAAGCGCTGGCCGCTTCGAAGATGGTGGTGGAAGGCGTCGGCACCGCCCACGCCGCGGTCGATCTGTCGCGGCGTCACGGGGTCGAGCTTCCCATCGCGGAACAGGTGCGCGCGATTCTCTTCGAAGGGAAGAGCGCCACCGCAGCGATCCGGGAACTGTTGACACGGGATCTGAAGGCAGAGCCACGAGCGTTGACCAGGAGGTGACCGCGTGAGATCGATTCCGACGGGACGGCTCTACTATTCCATCAGCGAGGTCAGCGACATGATCGGCGTGAAGCCGCACGTCCTTCGTTACTGGGAGACACAGTTCAAGATGCTGCGTCCCAAGAAGGGCCGCGGGGGAGCGCGGATGTACCGGAAACGGGACGTGGAGATCCTCTTCGAGGTGAAGCAGCTCCTCTACGATCACCGCTTCACGATCGCCGGAGCGCGGAGGAAGCTCCTGGACGACCGCGGCAACAAGGAGCAGATGGAGCTCGGCTTCGCGCGCACGGACCGCGAGGAGATGCTTCGCGCGCTGCGGCGCGATCTGGAAGGCCTCCTGACGATGCTGCAGGGTCCGAACGGCTCTCGCGCGCGCGCGCGAAAGTGATGCCGGGAAACGCCTTGTCCCAGGCGAGGAGCATCGTGTAGCATGACCTCTCCGTGATTCCAGATACCCCTGAGGTCGGGGCGTAGCGCAGCCCGGTAGCGCACCTCCTTGGGGTGGAGGTGGTCGCAGGTTCAAATCCTGTCGCCCCGACCATGTAACTCTCGTTCGTCCCCGCCCCGTGGCCCAGAACCCCGGGGCGTTCTCGTTCCTTCTCCATGCTGAGGATCGATGACCGACCTGGGGTATCGCCTCGCGTCCATGCTCTTTCGGCGTCTTCCGTCGTGCGCCTCGGATCGCCTCCTGCACGCGATCTCCGACGGCTACGTGTTCACGCATCCTCGGCGCGCGCGCACCGTGGACCGGAACCTGGCCTGGATCTGGAGCGGCACGGGGCGCGCGGGGGCTCCTCCGCGGGCGCGCGAGACCTACCGGGCGTTCGCGCGCGCGCTGCGTGATTTTCTCGCGCAGGATCCCGGAAGGGGCGCGCCCCGCGTGCGCCTCTCCATCTCCGCGCGCGCGGCGCTCCAGGAAGCCAGAGGCTCCTCGCGCGGCGCCGTGCTCGTGAGCGGCCACTTCGGGCCCTGGGAGCGGGCGCTCCAGTGGCTCGCCGGGGAGCTGGGCGGCGTCGAGGCGCTCGCCGCGCCGCACCGCCTGGCCGCGGTGGATCGGTTCTTCGTGCAGCAGCGCGAGCGCGGCGGCGTGCGCACCCTCTGCTCCAGCCGACCCGTGCGGAGCGCGCTCCGCAGTCTCCAGTCCGGCGGGTGGATCGCGGCGCTCGCCGACCGCCCCCGGCGGAGCCGGTTTCAGGCCCGCGGAATCGTTCCCATCGATCCCGGCCCGCTTCTCCTCGCGCGCCGGGCCGAAGCGCTGGTGCTCCCGGGCGTCTCCACGTTCGCCAAGGATGGGGCGCTGGAGATCGACTTCGATGCGCCGTTCGCTCTGGGCGCCGCGCGGGGAGGGCTCGATCTCGCGCAAGGGATCGCGCGGCTCCAGCGCTTCTTCGACGCGCACGTCCGCGCCCATCCGACCCAGTGGTTCGAGTGGGGCTCGGCCCCGGGCCTGGACGCTCCCGCCCGCGGCTCGTGAACACCCTCGCCGTGATCCCCGCGCGCGACGCCGAATCCACGATCGGGAGCGTGGTGGGGGACCTGAAGCGCCGTCTCCCCGGTCTCTCCATCCTGGTCATCGACGACGGATCCATCGACGCCACCTCGGCGCGGGCTCGCGAAGCGGGCGCCGACGTGATCCGCCACGACGTGAATCGCGGCAAGGGCGCGGCGCTCCAGACCGGGTTCGACGAGGCCTGCGGGCGCGGCGTGGACCGGGTCCTCACGCTCGACGCGGACGGCCAGCACGATCCTGCCTATGCGCCGGTGCTCCTGGGGGCGCTGGACCGCGCCGACATCGTGATCGGCTCGCGCGACCGGAACCGGCGCGGGATGCCGTGGCTCCGCAAGGCCACGAACTCCTTCATGACCTGGCTCGTCTCGCGCCTCGCGGGCACGGCCATCGAGGACACCCAGTCGGGATTCCGGGCCATGCGCGCCAAGGTGCTGGAAGGGGTGCGGCCGCGGAGCAGCCGGTTCGACTACGAATCGGAGTTCCTGATCGAGGCGGGGCGCAAGGGATTCACCATCGCGGCGGTTCCGGTCCCGACCCTCTACAACGCTCCCGGGAGCCACATCGATCCGCTGCGCGACACCGCGCGCTTCATCCGGCTCGTCATGAGACAGCTGATCCGCTGATGGAGATCCTGGTCACGAACGACGACGGGATTCACGCCGACGGGCTCCGCGCGCTCGCCAGGTCGCTCCGGCCGCTCGGCAACGTCACCGTCATCGCTCCCGACCGCGAGCAGAGCGCCGCGAGCCACGCGCTCACCCTCCATCGCCCCCTCCGCATCAAGAAGGTGGAGGAGGGCATCCTCAGCGTGGACGGGACACCCACCGATTGCGTGCTCCTCGGGGTCCACGGCTTTCTCAAGCAGAAGCCGGACCTCGTGGTCTCGGGAATCAACCACGGCCCGAAC
>VBOR01000136.1 GCA_005893165.1 Candidatus Eiseniibacteriota bacterium
TTGAACGATCCGCCGTTGAGCCGGTAGAACATGTTGGCGCTCTGCAGCCCCCGCGACGCGCTGACCTGCACGACGGCGCTGTCCCCGAGCGGGGTGTTGAAGTTGTCATCCCGGAAGAACGGCGTGGTCTGGAACGTGTCGTTGAAGAGATCGAGGTCGCGCACGATGAAGCTCGGCCCGGCCTGTCCCACCACCCCGACCGCAATGTTGTCGAAGAGCGCGTAGGTGTTGGCCGGCGAGGAGACGCCGTCGCAGAAGACGTTGGCGTAGTCCCGCAGCCCCAGCTCCACCTGCACCGAGTCCTTGCCGACCGCCGCCGCCAGGGAAATCGTCTGGCGCGCCCAGTCCTTGCTGCCCCCGTAGTATACGAAGAAGGTCGGATCGATCCACGCGGACCAGTGCGCGTCCCCGATGTTCTTGGTGCGGAAGTTGGTGTGGTAGTAGAAGCACGAGTTCAGCGGAAGGTTCCGGTACACGTCGAAGCTCTCGAAGACCGCGCTCGACCGGTGCACCGCGATCGGGGGCGTGACGACGAAATTGTCCAGGCCCGTAACCAGCGATTGGAAGATCGCGTTCCAGTCGGTCCATACGTTGGATTGGTTCGCGACGCAGAAGTCCTCGGTCAGGACGTTTCGCCTGAGAAAGAAGTAGTCCCCCACTCCGGGCGTCGTCGTCCGTGTCCAGGCGCCCATGCCCCCTTCGGCGTCATCGAAGAAAATGACGCTCGATCCCGCCTTGATGGTGACGTTGTCGATGACCCAGCCGTCGCCGTCGTAGAGACCGTCCGCGGACGAATAGGCGACGTCGCTCGTGAACCGGAACCGGAAGCTCACGGGAAGGGGTGTGTGGGTCGTATCGTCGGGGGATCCCGCGCGCAGCTTGGCGACGATCGAGTCCGGAACCGCGAGCGTGACCGTGTCGCACCCCCCCGTGGAGGGGACCCTTCCTGTGAATTGGAAGATGCGGGTCCAGCTGTTGTCGGGGTCGTAGATCTCCACGAATCCATAATCGTAGTTCGGCTCCGCGTCGAAATGGCTCTTGAAGCTGAGCGTCACCGGAGTGCCGGGCGCGATGCCGGACGTGGGGAAGCTGTTCCGCAAATCCTGAATCCAGTCGTTGTCGTACCCGGCGCGGTTCGAGTCGTAGGTCCACGTGGAGTCGACCATCCCGCACCACCACGAATGATTCTGGCAGCCCAGGACCGTGTCGATGTGCCACGCCGTGGGCTTTGCCGAAGCGTCGTAGTGCGTCCAGCCCCCCTCGTTGCTCGGGCTCGTCCGGGTCTCCAAGCTGTCCACGAACACCCAGACCGTCTCGCCGACGGTCGCGGTGCGCAGCGAACGACCCGCCCGAGCGGGTGCGCCGAAGTTCGGGCTTCCCGCCGGGATCTCGGTCCGGGCTACTCCGGCCATTCCCGGATCGGCGGCGGGGGGTGTGGTCACGTTGGAGGACGCGCCGGCGCTGCCGGAGCAGAGAGCCGATGCGAGGAGGAACGAAAGCGGCGCGATCGCGCGACGACGCATGATGAAGCTCCTTCCGCGTGGAGTCCGGGGGACCGTGATGCTCATGTCAGAAAGGGAAGGTCGAGAAAAGGGGCCCGCGGTAAGCGCGCGCCCCAACGTGGCGTGAAAGCTGAAGCGAATCCGGCACAGGCAAGGCACATCGCCCCTGAAAGCCCTCTCATGCTGGATGATTGCGTCCGCCAAGCCTGTAGGTCAGTTTTCTGGCAGCGGTGCCACCTATTATACCTGATTCCGGCGCGGTTTACGAGTGAAATCAGGGCGGCGTTGTTGGCCCGCAACCCCTTTGCTATCATGCTGCGTCCCTTGTTTCACGCCGCGGTCGCGACCGGCGTTCTCTCCGCCTCATGGATCATGGCGCCTCCAGTCGAGGCGTTCGCGGCACCTCCAGTCGAGGCGTTCGCGGACCCGGATGGCGCCCCGGATTCCCTGGAGTGGCTTCCGGCTCCGGAAGAGGACACCGAGATTCCGGAAGGACTCCTGGAGGAGCAGGCCGCCGGCCGCTCGGGCATCCTCATCCGAAGCGGGCTGAAACGGGGACGTCTGACGATCCGGAGGGTTGCGCTTTCGGGAGAGCGGTCCGGATTCCGGACCGAGCTGGGACTTCTGGCCGACGGGAAGCGCATCCGACCTGGCCTTACGCACGGCCGGGGATCGCTGCTCGCGGCGGGCGGGCGCGTGAGCGTCACGCGGGCCCCTCCTCTCTTCGCCGAGGCGATCGGCATCGAGCGGGCAGGCAGGCGCGTGGCGGCGCCTCGACCGGGGGGCTTGACGGCCAATCCCTCCCTCGGCGCCTCCGCGGGCGCCATGGATGGCGGGGCCATCGTCCTCCGAGGAGCGGCTTCCGTCTGGTCCTTCGCCGGAATCCGAGCCGAGAATCGAGAGCGGCTCCTGGCCCTGGGGCTTGGGGTCGCAAGGAATCGGACCCGCTTTTCCGCCGCTCTCGGCGCTTCGGAAAAAGGAGCACGGCTTGGGTCGGTCACGATTCTGAGAAGAGTCCGGGGCCGGAGCGTTTCGGCCGAGGGCTTGGCATCGAATCGCGGCAGAGGCATTCTGGCCGAGGCGGCCGCCCGCGGCGGGGATATGATCCTCTCGGCGCGCTGGAAGTACCGGTCCTGGACCCAAAGGCGGTTCGCCGCCGAGCTCAGCGCCGAAACGCGGGGCCGCGACGTGAGGGCGCGCCTCACGTGCCGCTCCTGGTCCGAAGACGCGGCGCGGGACGACGGCGTTCTGGAGCTGGAGACTTCCGTGGGCCGGGTGATGCTCCGGCGGGCGCCGGTGCGCTTGAGATTGGGCGCCTCCGGGCTCGGAAAGGACGGCGATCCCGCCGCCCGGCGCGAGGCGTATGGGATCCTGGACGCGACGCTCGCGCAGGATCGCGGCCGAAGCCTCGGGATTCACGTGGTTCGCCGGGGGACGTCCGGATTCGGATCGCGAGCCGGGAGCACGACCGTGGGAACGAGGCTGGACATCCGCGGCCGCCGCGTGGGGGAGCATTCCCTCCTCGTGGAATCGACGCGGCTGCGGAGCGGAGCCGTCGCGTGGGGCGTCGAGCTGACGCCGTCCGGTGTGACGACCCTCCGCCAGCGGTCCGAGCCTGGGCTGTGGGTCGCGGCGCGCGGGGGATTCGGAGCGGGGCGCTGGCGCCTCGGGTACGCCCTCGGGAGCTCCGAGGATGCGGGAGGTCCCCGCCCGTGGAGCGGCACGGTCTGGCTAAGACTCTGGCGATAACGTGATCGGAGAGGCGATGAGATACGCGGAACGGATGAATCAGCTCGGCACCGAAACGGCGTTCGAGGTGCTCGCCAAGGCGCGCGCGCTGGAGGCGAAAGGGCGCTCGATCGTGCACCTCGAGATCGGCGAGCCCGATTTCGACACGCCCCAGTTCATCCGCGCCGCCGCCGTCCGCGCCCTGGACGAAGGGTTCACGCACTACGGGCCATCGGCGGGCCTGCCCGAGGTCCGTGAGGCCATCGCCGCCTTCATCAGCAAGGATCGCGGGCTTCCCACCGGTCCCGACCAGGTCGTGGTCACCCCTGGAGGAAAGCCTGTCTTCTCACTCCGAAGACACGCATGGTCGTGCTCAACTCGCCCCACAACCCGACCGGCTCGGTCCTCAGCCCCAAGGATCTGGACGAGATCGCGACGCTGCTCCGCGACCGCGAGATCTTCGTCCTCTCCGACGAGATCTACTCCAAGATTCTCTACGAAGGCGTTCACGAGTCCATCGCCACACGCCCCGGCATGGTGGAGAAGACCATCCTCCTCGACGGCTTCTCCAAGACGTACGCGATGACCGGCTGGCGGCTCGGCTACGGCGTCATGAATCCCACGCTCGCGAAACACGTCGCGAGGCTGGCGACCAACGTGTACTCCTGCGCCACCTCCTTCGTGCAGCGCGCGGGGATCGCGGCGCTCGGAGGCTCGCAGGAGCCGATTCTTGCGATGGTCCGGGAATTCCACAGACGGCGGGACGAGATCGTGGCGGGGCTCTGCGCGATCCCCGGGCTCACCTGCCAGAAGCCCGCGGGCGCCTTCTACGTCTTCCCGAGCATCAAGGCGCTGAATCTGAAGAGCGCCGATGCCGAGCGGATGTTCCTCGAAGAAGCCGGGGTGGCGGTGCTCTCCGGAACGGCGTTCGGTCCGCGCGGGGAGGGATACATCCGCCTCTCCTACGCGAACTCCATCGAGAATATCCGCAAGGCGCTGCGCCGCATCGGCGCCCTGGTCGGAAGCCAGGTCCGGGCCGCACGCTGACCGATGCCACCGCGCGCCGAGGGATGACGACGCGCGAAGCAGAGCCGCCCCCGATCCCTCTCCCCCGGTCCGCCGTGATCACGCTCGGCGGCAACGCCATTCTCCCCCCCCGCGGCACGGGTACCTTCGAGGAGCAGCTCTCGATCACGCGGGCCACGATGGAGCCGATCGCCCGCCTCGTGAAGGAGGGCGTGACGGTGGTGCTGAGCCATGGCAACGGCCCCATCGTGGGGAACATCCTGATCCGGAACGAAGCGGTGCGCGACCAGATCCCGCCCATGCCCCTCGACGTGTGCGGGGCCGATTCGCAGGGAGGCATCGGCTACATGATGCAGCAGGCGCTCCAGAACGAGCTCTCGGGCATCGGGCATCCTCGAGACGTGGCGACCGTGGTCACGCAGGTGATCGTGGACGAGCGGGATCCGGCGTTTCGCCGCCCGACGAAGCCCATCGGACCCTTCTACACCCAGGAGCGCGCGCGCACGCTCGCGAAGGAGAAGGGGTGGACGGTGGTGGAGGACGCGGGGCGAGGGTACCGGCGGGTCGTTCCGTCCCCCCGGCCGCTCGAGATCGTGGAGGCCGGGGCGATCCGGAAGCTCGTGCGCGAGGGGACCGTGGTGATCGCCGCGGGGGGAGGAGGCATCCCGGTCTCGCGGCAGTGGGACGGAACCCTCCACGGCGTCGAGGCCGTCATCGACAAGGACCTCGCCGGCGCGCTCCTCGCCAAGGTCCTGGGATTGGAGGCGCTGGTCATGGTGACCGGCGTGGAGCGGGTTTCGGTGGATTTCGGAAGTCCCGACCAGCGGGACATCCGCACCGCCACCGCATCGGAGCTTGAACGTTTACTTCAAGAAGGGCATTTTCCTCCGGGGAGCATGGGCCCCAAGATCCAGGCGGCGATCGAGTTCATCCGAAGCGGAGGGCGAACGGTATCGATCACCTCGCCCGGAAAGATCCGCGAGGGCATCGAGGGGCGTGCGGGAACCACGATCGTGGGTGAGTGATGAGGTCGGGAAGGGGGGCGTGGTGAGCCGGAAGAGCGTGGCAAGCGCGAGGAGCTCCGCACCGGATGCGGAGGAGGGAAGCCCGGGAGCCCCGGACGCGGGACGGCGGGGCCAGAAGGGTGTCGTTGCCGCATCCGGCGGCGGGGGGCTCCGGGTGA
>VBOR01000137.1 GCA_005893165.1 Candidatus Eiseniibacteriota bacterium
CCGTACATGGTCGGACTCATGACCCAGGCGCTGGGGCTCGAAGGGGACGAGAAGGTGCTCGAGATCGGGACCGGCTCGGGATACCAAACCGCGATGCTCGCCGAGCTCGCGGACCGCGTGTTCACCATCGAGCGCATTCCGGAGATCGGGATCGCGGCGCGCGAGCGGCTGCAGGGGATGGGCTACTCCAACATCATCTATCGGATCGGGGACGGGACCGTCGGCTGGCGGGAGTTCGCGCCGTACGACCGCATCATCGTGACCGCAGGCGCGCCGGCGATTCCCCCCTTCCTCGAGGAGCAGCTGGGGATCGGCGGATGCTGCATCGTGCCGGTCGGGGATGCCACGAACCAGAGCCTGGTCCGGGTGACGCGCACCGGTACGGGGCTGCAGGAGCAGGTACTCTGCTCCTGCACGTTCGTGCCCCTGATCGGCAAGGAAGGATGGTCGGCGGGAAACCCCGGCTAAGTTATCGCGCGCCAGCGAGGTTGACCGGATGGAGCGCGCGTTGGTAGACTTCGCACCGAGGGATTCCCGGCCCTTGATTTTCGTTGGATGCAGTCCTGTCGGGGCGTGGCTCAGCCTGGTAGAGCACCTGGTTCGGGACCAGGGGGTCGGAGGTTCAAATCCTCTCGCCCCGATATCCTTGCGACCGCCCACCTGATTCCGGGCCGTTCGTTGTACTCGACCCTCGACCCATGATGCATACTCGCTGGGAGCGTCTGGTCGTTCGCGTCCACGGTCGCGTGCAGGGTGTCGGATACCGCGCGTTCGTGTACGACGTTGCCCAGACGCTCGGGCTGTCCGGCTCGGTGCAGAACTGCCGCGACGGCAGCGTGCGCGTGGAAGCCGAGGGCCCGAGGGACGTCCTGGAGCGGCTGTTGCGAACCCTCCAGGAAGGGCCCCCGGCGGCGCGTGTGACGGAGGAGTGGAGTGAGCCGCGGGGCTTGACCCGGTTCACGATCTTGCCGACTTGAGAGGAGCATGCGAGAGGATCGAGACGGGTTCCTTGCGGAGCTGAGCGAGGCGATGCGCCGCGGTCTGGAGCGAGGGTCGCTCGAGGCCGAGGAGATCGAGACGCTCATGCACGCTCCGGATTTCGACCCTGCCGCCTTCGACACGTTTCTCGCCGAGGCCCGCGAGCGCGGCGTGCACTTTCCCGACTCCTCCGCGGCGGACGGGGAAGCCCCTCCCTCCACCGATCACACCATCAGCGACATCGAGCGGCGGTACCTCGCCGAGATCCAGCGCTATCCGCTCCTCCAGCGCGAGAACGAGCAGGAGCTCTGGGCCGCGATGGGGCGGGGCGATGAGAACGCGCGCAAGTCGCTCATCCTCGCGTATCTCCGGCTGGTCGTGGCGATCGCGCGGAGCTACCGGAATCGCGGCGTCGAATTTCTCGATCTCATCGAAGAGGGAAACCTGGGGCTCATCTCCGCGGTGGACCGCTACGACGTGGACCGAGGGGTCCACTTCAGCACCTACGCCACCTGGTGGATCCGCCAGGCGCTCGCGCGCGGCGTGGCGAACCAGGCGCGCACGGTGCGCATCCCGATCCACGTGCTCCAGATGATGCGCCGCTACGTCGCGACCGAGCGCAGGCTGGAGCGCGAGCTTCGCCGCCGGCCCGAGGTCGCCGAGGTGGCCCAGGAGCTGGGCCTTCCGCTCACGCGCGCCAATCGTCTCCGCACGCTCATCCACGCCATCCGCACGCTCGACGTCGATCTCGGCGGAGACGCCTACCACGGCCTGATCGAGAGCGAGGCCATGGAGCAGCAGCCCTCCATCGACGAGATGGTGGAGATGCAGATGCGGAACCAGCACCTGGACGAGCTCCTGAAGCGCCTTTCCGGGCGCGAGGAGGCTATCTTGAGATTGCGATACGGCTTCTATGACGACAAGATGCACACGCTGGCCGAGGCGGGGGAGCAGTTCGGGCTCTCGCGCGAGCGGATCCGCCAGCTGGAGCAGCGCGCGCTCATGAAGCTCCGTCAGCTCATCGACGCCGACGCGACCGAGTCGGCTTCGGTGCACTGAGCGCGCCGCCGCGCGCGGTCGCGCTACTTCTTCAGAGCCTCCCTCAGTCTCATCTCCCGAAGCGCCGCGACGTAGTTTTCCTTGGCCGCCATCTCCGCGGCCTCCTGCCCGTGCCAGTTCCGCCGCAGGGCGAGCGTGAGCGTGTCCGCGGCCGCCTGCGGGCGCCCCTCGAGAAGCGCCACCACGCCGAGGTCCGCCATCGGGAGCGCGTAGCCGGGGAAGAGGTTCGCGCAGCGGAGCGCGGCCCCGTGCGCCTCCTGCGTGAGCCCCAGGTCGAGGTAACCCTGCGCGACGAGCTCCAGGACGTTCGGGTTCTCGGGCTCGAGGGCCAGGGCCCTCTCGAATTCGCGCCGCGCCAGGTCGGCGGAGCTGCCGGAGGGATCGGCGGAATGCCGCGCCGCCAACGCTCTCGCGAGGAGTGCGTGCAGCTCGCCATCCCGAGGCGACAACCAGGTCGCGCGCTCCAGCGCGGCGAACGTGCGGTCGAAGACGGCACGCTTCCGTTCCGTGTCCGTTTCCGAGAATCCCTGGGTGAGCAGGGAGCGTCCCAGATCGGATGCGTAGCGTGCATCCCATGGCGTGAGCGTGGCAGCGGCCGCGAGCCCTGAGACGCGCTCCGGAGAGCCTTCGGGCGCTTTCAGGGCGCGAGCCGCCGTGGTATCGGCGAGCCAGGGCAGGAGCACGAAGACGATCCAGAGGATCGCGGCCGCGCCCATTCCGATCGCGGTGGCCGCCCTCCGCGGGCGCACCCCCGTTGCGGTCAGGCGTGCCTTGGCGCCGGATGCCCAACCCACGAGCGCCGCCGCGAGCACCCCGGTGGATGCGACCGTGAAGCTCGCCAGATCCTGGATCGCGAATGCCGCCAGCGCGCCTCCCACCGCGGCCGCGCGCCGGCGGGTCGTGTCATCGCCCCGCCGCGCCAGGTCGAGGACGGTGCGCGCGGCGAAGAGGATCACGAGAAGTGCGGCGATGAATCCCAGCGCCCCCTGGGTTGCCGCGATCTGGATCAGCTCGTTGTGCGCCTTGGCCGACGTTCCGTTCCACTCGATCTGCCAGTAGTCCGGAGCCCGGTAGCGCGGAAAGGCTGTGAGATAGGCGTCGGTGCCTACGCCGAGCACCGGACGCTCCATGGCCATACGGATCCCGGCGCGCCAGAGGTGGATCCGGGATTGCGTGGACGGGGCGCTGAGATCCGTGATCTGCCGAAAGCGGTGTAGAAGCTCTGGGCGAAGCGGCGTCGCGAGCGGGAGCAGGAACGCGAGGAGCACCAAAACCGCCGCGACGATCGCGGCGCGGCGGCCGCGACGGCCCGCACGCTCTTCCCCGCTTGCCCCGGCGCGTGTGGCCCTCCATGCGAGCAGTCCATACGCGAGGACGCCCGCCCCACAAGCCACCCATGCGCCCCGCGAGAGGGTCGCCGCGAGCACCGGGAGGGAAACGAGCGCCAGCGCGATCCAGAGCACGCGCGTCCGCGGGTTGCCCGACTCGGCGGCGAGCCACGCGAGCACGGGAAGGGTCATCGCAATGGTTGCACCGAGATGGTTCGCGTGCCCGAGGGTCCCGGGAATCCTGCGTAAACCGCCGAGGGTTGCGCTTCGGGTCCAGGGGAAGGGATCCAGTCCGGCGAGCTGAAGCCCGGCGTACGAGACCGCGGCACCGAGCCCCATCGCGGCGGCCTGAACGAGCCGCGGGAAATGACGCGGGTCCGAAGCGAGCGAACGCGAGGTGAAATAGACGATCGCGGTCGCGAACGCGGTCTTGAGCCCGGCCTCGCTCTCGTGCGCTCCAAAGACGCTCGCGTCCGGCCGGATCGAAGCGAAGGCGGAAAGGGTCGCGGAGAGGAGAAAGAGCAGGATCGAGGCGCCCAGGGGATCGTGCCTCAGGAGCTCCGCGACGCGGGCGCCCAGCCGGCGGCGGCCCATCCCCCTCATCTCCTCGATCGCGCACGCCAGCGAAGCACCGAAGAGGAACAGCGCTCCCGTCGCGAGAAGCTCGGTCTTGGGGAACTCGAACACCTCGGTCGTGCCGCGGTAGAACACCACCGGGACCAGCGCCACCAGTCCGTACAGGATGATCTCGCGGGGCGTCATCGATTCGATTGGTTGACCATCTCCCTTCGCGCGAGCCAGAGCCCCGGAATCAGCGGGAGCCACAGCGTGAGTCCGCGAAGGAGCAGGGTGGCCGCCACGGCGGCCTCGAGGTGAACGCCGAAAAGCCGCAGCGTTCCTACCGAGCCCGCCTCGAAGGGCCCGACGCCCCCTGGGAGCAACGTCACCGTCGCGGCGATCGACGCGAGGGTGAAGCTTACGAATGCCACCTCCGGGGGGATCGTGACGCCGATGGCCAGGAGCATCGCGCGCAGGGTGGCCGCGTCCAGGACCACGATCGCGAACTGGAGGGCCGACGCGCGCAGGAGGAGCCTCCGGTCGTGCAGCGTCTCTTTGGGCGCGGACTCGATCGCCTCGAGCACCGGCTTCAGGCCGGGGAAGCGTCGGATCCAGTGAGGAACGCCGCGCGCGCCTCCCCGGGTGAGCCAGAGCAAGGTGACCGGAATGACCGCGGTGATGAGCGAGACGACGGTGACCGCGGAGAGAATCACGGGCTTGAGATGGCTCCGCACCCAGAGGATCCCGATGCAGAGCAGCACGGACAAGGCGTAGGCGAGATAGAACCCGAGCAGGCTCACCACCACGGCCGCCGTCGAGACCCGGACCGGCACCTTGCGCCGCTCCAGCGCCCGGATGATCAGCACCGTTCCCGCGATCCCTCCCGTGGGGACCACCTGGTCGATGAAGAGCTTCACGAGGCCGAGCGGCACGAGCGACCGCATCCGGACTCTCGTGCCGGACCGGCTCAGTCCCAGCCTGAGAATCACGGCGGTGCAGAAATAGGTGCCCAATTGCAAGATGACGCCGACCAGGAGCCAGGCCGGCTCCGCGCGCTGGAGCAGCTCGGCGAATCGCGCGGACTCGCCGTAACGGAGCGAGACTGCGATGAGGGCCGCGAGAAGGAGCGCGCCGGGGAGCCACGCGGCTCGCACCCACTTCGGGAGCCGGTGTGGGGCCGGGGAGCGTTTCATGAAGCGGGGAGAATAGCAGCCCTCGGCCGCTTCGAGGTCAAGAACGCGCTATGGCGCGAGACGCCGGCCGTCCGGTAGCATGCTGCGGGGGCAAGAAACTCTACGGAGGAGGGGACCATGCAGATCCGCAAACATTCAGCTGCGCTTCGCGCCGCGCTTGCAGTGCTTCTTGTGGTGTCGGGAATGGCCGGATGCTCCTCCTGGAGCAAGGAAAAGAAGGGCGCCATCATCGGCGCGGCTTCCGGGGGCGCCCTTGGCGCCGTGATCGGCAACGCGACCGGCTCGACGGCCCGGGGGGCCATCATCGGAGCGGTCGTGGGAGGCGCCGCGGGAACCATCATCGGGCACCGCATGGACAAGCAGGCCCAGGAGCTCCAGCAGAACATCCCGGGCGCGATCGTGCGGCGCGTCGGTGAAGGAATCGAGGTGACCTTCGCGTCGGGCCTTCTCTTCGACTTCGACTCGGACCGGATCCGCGGTGAGGCCCGCCGGAACCTGGACGAGCTGGCGAGGAGCCTGGACAAGTATCCCGATACGGATCTTCTGATCGTCGGCCACACCGATGCTGTGGGAGCGGACCAGTACAACATGGGCCTTTCCGAGCGCCGCGCGGATTCCGCGGCCCGTTACATCGAGTCTCAGGGTGTGAGGACCGGGATCCGCACCGTGGGGCGGGGCAAGCGGGAGCCGGTCGCCTCGAATGAGTCCGACTACGGCCGGCAGAAGAACCGCCGCGTCGAGGTCGCGATCTACGCGAGCGACGCGTTGAGAAGTCAGGCGGAGCGGGAAGCCGCTTCACGCTGAGGCGGGAGCGCAGCGCCCGCGTCGCTGGGTTCAGCCGGGGATCTTGAGCTTCTGACCGGGCTCGATCAGGTCGGGATCCTCGATTCGATCCCGATTCGCTTCAAAGATCCTCTGCCATTCGTCGGCGTTGCCGTAAATCTCCCTCGCGATCTTGGAGAGGTTGTCTCCCTTCTTCACCGTGTAGGTGGTCCGTGTCGCCGTGGTGGACCCCGGTGAAGACGCTGTCGAGGAGCTGCCTGTCCGCGCGTTGGAAAAAGCCGGCCGCTTCTTCTTCTGTTCCCCACGATCGTTCGGTGCCATCGCGATCCTCTTTTCGCACGGGGTTCTCGCTGTGTCCGACTGACTCCGGGGTATTTCCCGCCTGCTGTAGGTGGCCCCCCTACCGTATGTTTCGGGAGCGCCGGGAGATCGCCTGAGGTCCGTGTCTGGAAGTGCGTGTATATTCGCGGCATGCTGATTTCCGCGGCCGCGGTCGCCAGGCAGTTCCGTGAGGGATCGCTGACGCCTAACGAGCTCACGGAAGAGCTTCTCGAGCGAATCGCGCGGGAGAATCCCCGCCTCAACGCGTACTACGAGGTGCTCGACGCAGAGGCGAGACGCGCCGCCGCGATGGCCACACGCGAATTGCGCGAGGGTCGCGATCGGGGACCGCTTCACGGCATTCCGGTCGCGGTAAAGGATCTCTTCGACGTCGCGGGCTCGGTCACGACCGCGGGGGCCCATGCCGGGTTTCACCCTCCTCCCGCCGCGGCGGACGCCGAGGTCATCGCGCGGCTCCGTGCGGCCGGGGCGGTCCTCCTGGGGAAGGCGGCGCTCCACGAATGGGCCTTCGGGCTCAGCACGAACAACGAGCACTTCGGCCCCACGCGAAATCCGTACGACCTGGAGCGCATCCCCGGGGGATCCTCAGGAGGCTGCGCCGCCGCCTTGGCCGCCGGCCTTGCGGCGCTCGCGCTCGGAAGCGATACGGGCGGCTCGATCCGCACGCCCGCGGCACTGTGCGGGGTGGTGGGCATCAAGCCCACGTATGGCTTGGTGAGCCTTCGCGGGATGACGCCGCTCTCGCGCTCCCTGGACCACGCGGGTCCCATGGCGACCACCGTCGAGGATGCGTTCCTGACGCTCGAGGCGATCTCCGGTTTCCGGCGGCATCCGGCGCCCCGTCCGAGCGTGTTGATGGGAAACGGCTATTTCACCGGCGACGTCGAGCCCGAGATCGTGGAGCTGGTGCGGGCCGCGGCGCGGAGCCTCGGGGCGGCCCAAGAGGTCGATCTGGGCGACGTGCAGGCGGTGCGCCAGGCGAACACGGCGATCCTCTTCTCGGATGCCGCCGCGCTTCACGAGGAGCGATTGAAGACACATCCAGAGTGGTTCGGTGCGTCGGTGCGGGAGCGCCTCACCCTGGGATTTCAGTACCGTGGAATCGACTACGCCCGAGCCCGCGACACCCAGCGTGAATGGACGGCGCAGCTGGTCCGCCTTCTCGGCGATCACGCGGTGCTGGCCGTCCCCACCACTCCCACCCCGGCCACGATCATCGGGGACCGCGAAGGGGCGGTTCTCGGGCGGGAGATGTCGCGCCTCACGGCTCCCTTCAACCTGGCGGGCGTTCCGGTGCTCGCGCTCCCCGTGGGATTGGTCCGCGGGCTGCCGGTGGGGATGCAGCTGGTCGCGGCACCCGGCCGAGAATCGCTGCTCTGGGAGGTCGCGAAGGAATACGACGCATGGGCCGCCGTGGGCGGCGGCGTCGATGGAAGCACCGCGCGTACGCAGGCAGGGAAGGAGGTTTCTCGATGATCGATTCACCGCCAGGCAGGATCCCGCTCGCCTGCAACCTCGGCGCCTTCTCGCCGGCGCAGCTCGAACGCCACGCGTCGCTCCTCGCCCGATTGAGCGCGGAGGTGGTAGGGACGGAGGAGCTGCCGGACGGGTTCGCGTTCGAGTTCGCTTCGGACCCTGGGTTGGTGGCGGATGTCTCCGAGTGGATCTCACTGGAGCGATCCTGCTGTCCCTTCTTGAAATTCGATATCGCGCTCGCGCCGGAGCGGGGGAGGCTGAGGCTCCGGCTCACGGGGAGCGGGCAGGTGAAGGAGTTCCTCCGCGCGGAGTTCGCCAATTTCGGCCGGTGAATTGCCGGGGATTTGCCTGTCCGAGGGGGGTTCCATGAATACCCATGTTCTCGTCGTCGGAGCGGGTCCCACGGGACTGATGCTCGCCAATCAGCTCGCCCGCCGCGGCGTACGGGCGATGATCATCGACCGTCACGCTGGGCCATCGCTTCAGACGAGAGCCATCGGCGTGCAGGCGCGAACCATGGAGATCTACTCCAAGCTCGGTCTCGTGGACCGGGCATTGGAGCTTGGAAAGGACGGCTCCGGCGCGAATCTATGGGCGGAAGGCCGGTGGATGGCGCGTGTGCTTCTGGGCGAGGCAGGACGGGACCTGACCCCATTCCCGTTCGTTCTCATCCTCGGCCAGGACGACAACGAGCGGATCATGGGTGACAAGCTGCGGGACTGGGGCCTCTCGATTCAGTGGAATACCGAGCTTGTCGCGCTCGATCAGCAACCCGGCCATGTCACGGCGACGCTCGAGCAGCCGGATGGCACGACCCGGAAGATCACCGCCGCATGGGTCGCCGGATGCGACGGTGCGCGCAGCGCCGTGCGCGACCTGACCGGCATCATGTTTCCGGGCGCGCCCTACGAGCACGTGTTCTTCGTCGCCGACACCGTGGTGACGGGGAAGATGGTGCCGGACCAGATAAACATCTACTTGTGGCGGAACGGCTTTCACTTGTTCTTTCCGTTCCGGGGGGAGGATCACTGGAGGATCGTCGGGATTCTGCCGCCTGCCTTGCGAGACCGGAAGGACGTGACCTTCGAGGACGTGATTCCTTCCGTGCGCCGAGAGGCAGGAGAACTGAACTTCACCGCTTGCTCCTGGTTCTCCACGTACCGCATCCACCATCGGAGCGCTTCTCGATTCCGGGATCGCCGCTGCTTCCTGCTCGGCGACGCCGCACACATCCACAGTCCGGTCGGGGCGCAAGGCATGAACACCGGGCTGCAAGATGCATACAATCTGGCATGGAAGCTGGCGCTCGTCACCGAGGGTCGGGCGGACGCGGCGCTTCTCGATTCGTATGAGGAAGAGCGCATGCCGGTCGCGCGACGGTTGCTGAACACGACCGACCGGGTGTT
>VBOR01000138.1 GCA_005893165.1 Candidatus Eiseniibacteriota bacterium
GGCCTCGTTGCCGTCTTCGCGTTCGGCGCCTATGCATCGCATCTGCTTCGAAGCGTCGGGTTCTGGGACACGGCGATCTTCCAGGCGGCCGCGCCCACGCTCGGACTTACCCACCCAACGGGCTTTCCAACATACCTGCTGCTGGGCTGGGCGTTCACCAATCTCGTTCCGATCGGCGATCCCGCGTATCGAATGGACCTCCTGTCGGCGGTCATCAGCGCCCTTGCGGTCGCGACGCTCTACCTCGTGATCCGCTGGATCGGAGCGACCCCGGCGGTCGCGGCCATTGGTGCCCTCACATTCGGGCTGCTGCAGCCCTTTTGGCGAACGGCGGGTCGCGCCGACCCCCACACCCTGCATGTTCTCCTGGCCCTCGCGCTGATCCTGCTGGCACTCGAGTGGAACCGCCGCGGGCGGCCCCACCGGTGGCTGTTGGCCATGGCATTTCTGTTCGGACTGGCCCTTGGCAACCACCTGCTCATGGTGCTCATGGGACCGGCCCTGGCCGGGTACGTGCTCCTCTGCGAGCCGGGGTTGGTGCTCGCCGTCCGTCGAATCGTCGGCCTCGCGGTCGCTTTCCTGGCGGGCGCGGGCGTCTACCTGTACGTCCCCCTGCGAGCGGCGTCGAATCCTCCGATTCACCACGACTTTGCACCGACAACCTGGGACCTCTTTTGGCGGTATGTGCTCGGCAGCGACTTTCGCGGGAGCATGGGCTTCCTGTCGCTGGATGGGCCCGGCAACGCTCTGGGCGCGCTGCCTGCGTTCATCCGCAGCCTGGATGCCGGATCCCATCCGGCAATCGCGATGGCGGTCATCGGCCTGGCGCTGGTGGGACTGATCGCGCTCGCGAGGAGCAACCCGCGGGCGGCATTCCTGTTGTTGGCCAGCGCCGGTCTGACCCTGTACGCGGCGCTCAACTATCAGAACGCCGACATTGAGCGCTACTACTTCCTCCCGGTTGCGATCCTGGTGGCCCTCGCCGCGCTTGGGGCCCAGCTGGTGCTCTGGTCGCGGATCCCCGCCGTGCCCTCGCTGCAGATCGTGACGCCCGCCCTAGCGGTCGTTCCCATCGCCTTGCTGGCCCTGAACTCCGGACGGGTCGACAACCCTTCCGCCGAGTGCTACGCGCAAGCCGCACTCCAAGAGGTCAAGCCCAACGCCGTGGTGATGTCCTGGTGGTCGTACAGCACACCGCTGTGGTATGAGCGGTTCGTGGCGGGCGAGCGCCCGGACGTGGAGGTGTTCAACGGCATCGACGCGATCCCTGGGGAAGTGGATCGGCGGTTCGGCCAGGGGCGCCCGATCTATGTGATCCAGCCGTCGTCGACGCTCGCCCGAATTCAGGCGACGTACGCTCTGACACCACTGAACGCGTGCGGCGTCACGCTCTACGAGGTGAGGGCCAGAGGCTAAGGCCGGACCTGTCGGTGGGCGCGGCCCCTCCGAGCCTAGCCCTTCGGCTCGACGACGACGGTCACTTCAGGCGTCAGGCCCGGATAGACCTTCACCGCGACCTTGTAGGTGCCGAGAGACTTGAGGGGCTCTTCGAGGTCGACCTTGTGGCGGTCGACCGAGATACCACGACGGCCGAGTGCGTCTGCGACGTCCTTCGCCGTGATCGAGCCGTACAGCTTGCCGCCTTCGCCTACCTTCACACCCATCGTCAGGGTAGTGCCCGCAACGCGGGTGGCCACGATGTCGGCCTCCTCGCGCTCTCGCTGCCGCTTGTCTTCGCGATTGGCGATGTCGTGCTGCCATGCACGATAGGCACCGCCTGCCGCGGGCACGGCGAGCTTGCGCGGGATCAGGAAGTTCTGGGCGTAGCCATCGGCGACGCTCTTGAGCTCACCGCTCTTGCCGAGTGCGGCGACGTCCGTCGTCAGGATCACCTTCACGCGATCGAATCCTCCTTCGAGACAAATGAGCGGATGCGAGGCCCCAGTCCGGTCGCCTTGACCGCCCGGTCAGCGATGCCGAAGGCATGCGGCAGGCGCCGGACGAGCCGGCGGATCGGTCCGGGCGTCAGGCGTCTGATCTGGGCGACGTCCTGCTCGAAGGCAGCTCGGTCGATACCCAACGCGATCAGCTTTTCGGTCAGTACGTCGGCCGGAACGCCGTCGAGGAACAGGTCCACGGCGACGATCACAACCACGAGGTCGTCGAGGCCGCCCAGGACGGGAATATCGTCGGGGATGAGGTCCCGGCCGAGGAGCAGGTAACCTAGGGCACCCGCCAGAAGAGCCTTGCGCCCGGCAGGCGTTCGCTCGTCCCGGACCAGCTCCCACATCAGACGCGTGTACAACGGCGCACGGCTGGCGACCGGCAGGAAGGCGAGGAACCCGAGGGCGCGCCGGACGGCACCGCCCGAGCCCCGTCGCTTCTTGCGATCGTCGTTGTCGTTGGCTGCCATCGGTTCCCGTTCTGTTGGAGCCGCGGGATGGCGTCAGCCTCGCGCGGAGCGCCGAGTCTACCAGCGAGGGTCGGACGGGCGCCGGTGACGTCGCGGCCCCGGCCGGCCCGACCGCCAGTTGATGCGAGGGTCGGGCGACTTCATACTTGACATAGAACGTCTGTTCTGTATCATTCGAGGCCTGAAAGGAGGCGCCCGTGACCAGGCACGACGCCGAGCGCAAGGTCAAGATCCTCGATTACATCGCAGCCACGCTGCGTGCGCGAGGCTATCCGCCGTCCGTGCGGGAGATCGCTCGCGCCGTAGGCCTTGCGTCTACCTCCGCGGTGCACCACCACCTTCAGATCCTCGAGCGGGAGAACTACCTCGAGCGCGGCGCCGCCCAGTCGCGTGCCATCCGCCTGACGCCTACTGCTGCCCTCAGGCTCGGGCTTTCGAGTGAGCTGGTGCCGCAGTCGAGCGTCGGCGACTCCCACGTGGTTCCGATCGTCGGGGAGATCGCCGCTGGTGGTCCGATCGAGGCCTACCAGGACGCTTCGGAGACGATGGCCATCCCGGAGCTCCTTGCGCCGAGCGGGGACGCGTACGTCCTCAAGGTCCGCGGCGATTCGATGATCGACGCGCACATCACGGACGGCGACTTCGTCTTGATCCGCCCCCAATCCACGGCGCGCAATGGGGACATTGTTGTCGCACAGGTCGATGAAAACGCGGTCACCCTCAAACGCTTCTTCAAGGAGAAGGATCGAGTCCGCCTGCAACCGGCGAACCCAGCCTATCCGCCGATGTACTTCGACGACGTACGGATCCAGGGCAAGCTGATCGGGGTCATTCGCCGCCTCGATTAGATCCACACCCAGTCCACACTACCGGGCCGGGCGTCAACAAATCGACGAATTCCCCGCCCTCGAGCCGTGGACAAACGCTCGGCAGTCGAAAGTCAAGACTGTTTCTTGCCGCTTCCGCGGTTCTGAATCAAGCGCGCCAGCCCGCCAGGAGCCGCGCCTGCCGTGATCGACCGTCTGCCGCCCCAGAGTCTCGAGGCCGAGGATTGCCGAGACTCTCGAACGGACCGAGGATCTCGAAGCCATCGGCGGCCGGACGTACCTCTCCTCGCTGGCCAACAAGACGCCAACGGCCGTGCACGCGGTGCCCTACGCGCGGATCGTCGAGCGAAAGGCCGTCTTACGGAACCTGATCTCGGCCGCCGGCAAGATCGCCGGGATCGGCTACGAGGACCCTGCTGAGATCCAGGAGGCGATCGACCGCGCGGAGAGCGAGCTGTTCTCAGTGAGCCAGCGGCGAGTCGAGGTGGGCTTCGCGAAGCTACGCGAACTGCTCGTATCGGCCTACGACCGGCTCGACTACTTGCACGCTCACCGAGGCGAGGTGAGCGGTATCCGGACGGGCTTCGCGGATCTCGACGCGCTCACCACCGGCTTGCAGGACTCCGACCTCATCCTCATCGCGGCCAGGCCGTCCGTCGGCAAGACGAGCTTCGCGCTGAATGTCGCGGAACACGCCGCTGTCCGCGAGAAGAAGAGCGTTGGAATCTTCAGCCTGGAAATGGGCAAGGAGCAGCTCGTCCTGCGTCTCCTGTCGTCGGTCGCCAACGTGGATTCGCAACGGCTGCGGACGGGGTTCCTCGAAGAGATGGACTTCACGCGACTCGCCCCAGCCATGAATGCCCTCTCCGAGGCGCCCATCTACATCGACGACACACCCAGCATCTCCACGATGGAGCTGCGAACGAAGGCCCGTCGCCTGCAGGCCGAGACCAGCCTCGATCTGATCATCGTCGACTATCTCCAACTGATGCAGGCCAGTACCACGAGCCGCGATGCGAACCGCGTTCAGGAGGTGTCAGAGATCTCGCGCGGACTGAAGGCCCTCGCGCGCGAGCTCAAGGTTCCGGTCGTTGCGCTCTCCCAGCTGTCGCGCCAACCGGAGATGCGCGAATCGAAGGAACCGCGTCTGTCCGATCTGAGGGAGAGCGGAGCGCTGGAGGAGGCTGCCCTCACCGCTCCCGGCGGCTCCAGCTTCGATATTCGCAGCGTCGACCGATGACCCGCGCGAAATCGCCCCTTTCGACCCCTTGACGACATGCATATCCTCGCGTCTATCGGCTCCGACTCCTTGGTCGGACCGGCCCATCTCGGTGCCCTTCGGATATTCTCGAGGAGAACCGGTGTATCAGGACCGGACGCTGACCTGTCGCGACTGCCGCGAGGAGTTCGTCTTCTCCGGCGGCGAGCAGGCCTTCTACGCGAGCAAGGGTCTGCTGAACGACCCGCAACGATGTCCTTCGTGTCGTGCTGCCGCGAAGCGCGCCCGCACGATGGGAGGACCCAGGGAGTTCCACACCGCGGTCTGCCATATGTGTGGTGGCCAGGCCACTGTGCCGTTTGCGCCTCGCAACGACCGACCGGTGTACTGCAGCTCCTGCTTCGATAAGGTCCGGGCGGAATCGACCGTGACTGCGGCACCCGCCTGACCTGCCTCTCGCCTCAGCCTGGTCGATGACGGGGGTCGACCCGGAGGAAGGACGCGAGGCCAGTCACTCATTCGAAGCCGACCCTGCTGGGCCGGCTTCCTGCTGTTCCGGCCGGCCCTCGAAGGCTCCGCCAGCGGCCTAGACTGTCGCTCCCGGCCGGCCGCACGTCGGCGAACCCACCATGCAGGAGGAGCCTGATGGGCATCATCATCATCCGCGAGATGGTCGGCACGAGCCCGCGCTCCTGGAGCGATGCGGCCCGCCAGGCAGTTGCCACGGCCAGCAAAACCGTGCGCAATATCCGGACGGTGGAGGTCGTCCAGTCCACCGCAGCCGTGGAGGGCGGCGAGATCGTGGAGTATCGAGTCGAGCTGAAGATCGGCTTCGAGTACGAGGGTTGACGGCAGGCGATCGCCGGATGCCTCCTGGACGGTGGGATGGTCGGCCCCCGGCTCCCGATCCTGAGCAGTCGGTCCGTTCTGATCGAAACGACGGAGACGGGGCTGATAGCGGCGTGCCTCCAGCGGACAACGCATCCGGCACGTTCCCGATCCAGGCCACGAAAGTACAGCGACCGCCCCTTCGCGCGGAAACGTTGCGCCGCGATCGCCTCCTCGACTGGCTGAACAGCAAGATCCACAGCCGCCTGATCTTCGTCAGCGCCGAAGCGGGCTATGGCAAGACCACGCTGCTGTCGGACTTCGCGCGTCGCAGTCGGCCACCGACCCTGTGGTATCGGCTCGACGAGGAAGATCGCAACTGGGTCAGCTTCATCAATTACCTGGTCGCGGCAGGCCGCCAAATAGACCCAACGTTCGCTCCTGGCACGTTCGGCCTCCTGCGCGAGCTGGGCACCAGCGCGCCGAGTCGGTCCACAGTGGTCGAGGCGTTCATCCGCGAGCTCGGGACACTGGGTTCGGGATCGATCCTGATATTCGACGACTACCACCTGGTGGACGATGTCCCCGAGGTGCAGGCGATCATGCGCGATATCGTGGCGCGAGCGCCGGAGCGCATGACGCTGGTGGTCCTCAGCCGACGGGTGCCGACTTTGCCTGTCGCCCGACTCCGCGCCCAGGGCGAGATCGCCGAGTTGACGACCGACGATCTGCGTTTCGACCAGGACGAGACCGAACGCCTCTTCCGCGATACCTATGGCCGTCCGCTCGATCCCGACGTGCTATCGGACCTGTCGCATCGAACCGAAGGCTGGGCGGCCTCGCTGCAACTCGTCCAATCCGCCCTCCGTGACAGATCAGCCGCGCAGGTGCGCTCCTTCATCCGCAACCTCAGTGGGGCGCATGGGGAGCTTCACGACTACTTGGCCGAGGAAGTGGTCGGGACCTTGGATGAGGCGCTGCAGGCGTTTCTCATGCGCACGTCGATCCTCCAAACCGTCGATCCCGTTCTTGCGAGCGTCGTAACAGGTCGGACGGTCGAGGACGCCGGACAGGCACTTGACGAATCTGAGCGCCTCGGGCTGATATCGCGTCGCGCCGAACTGGCCAACTCTTCGCTGCGCTTCCATCCACTCGTGCGCGACTTCCTGGAGGCGCGCCTCAGGCGCGAGATTGGCGCGGAAGGGGTAGTTGAACTTCACCGAACGATCGCACGGTTTGCCGAAAGCAGGGACTGGGGTTTGGCGGCTTACCATTACGCGAACACTGGTGACACCGCATCCTTGTTCTCCGTAATTATCGGCG
>VBOR01000119.1 GCA_005893165.1 Candidatus Eiseniibacteriota bacterium
CGATGTAGCACCGAGCAGGAGATCGACCGCGTGCTGGAGATCGTCCCCGCCGTCGTCCAGAAGCTCCGCGCCGCATCCCCCGCCGCCGCTTCCTAGGGTTCCCGTCATGACGAATTTCATCCCGGATCGGCCCTCGACCATTCTCGTCGCCATGAGCGGCGGCGTGGACTCCGCCGTGGCCGCCGCGATGCTGGCGGAGCGGGGACATACCGTCATCGGCGTGACCATGAAGCTCTGGTGCTACTCCGAAGGGCCGAGCCCCAGCCGCGGATGCTGCACGCTCGAGGCCATCGACGATGCGCGCGCCGTGGCGCGGCGCATGGGCTTCGCGCACTACGTCCTGAACCTCGAGGAGGACTTCCGGGAGCACGTGATCGAGGATTTCGTGGGGGAATATCTCGCGGGGCGCACGCCGAATCCCTGCGTCCAGTGCAACAACTGGCTCAAGTTCGGCGAGCTCATGCGCCGCGCGGAGAGCTTCGGGTGCGACTACGTGGCCACGGGGCACTATGCCCGCCGGGGATTCGACGGGAGCGGCCGCGCGACGCTCGAGCGCGCCGCCGATCCCGCGAAGGACCAGTCCTACGTCCTCTGGGGGCTCACCCAGGCCACGCTCCAGCGATCGCTCTTCCCGCTCGGGCACCTCGCCAAGACGGAAGTGCGGGAGAAGGCCCGCGCGCTCGGGCTCCCGGTCGCGGACAAGCGGGAGAGCCAGGACATCTGCTTCGTCGAGGGAACGACCTACTCCGAGTTCTTGCGCAAGCGGTTCCCCGAGCGGCTCGAAGGGTCGAAGCGGGGAGAGGTGCGCGACGGCTCCGGACGGCCGCTCGGAACGCACGAGGGGATCCACGCCTTCACGATCGGCCAGCGCCGCGGCCTCCACGTCGCCGCGGGATCGAGAGTCTACGTGAGCGCCATCGACGCCGTGACGGGAACGGTGACCGTGGATCGCGAGGAGGCGCTCCTCAGGCGGAGCGCCAGGATCGCGCGCGTGAACTACACCGGGGGGATGCGTCCGGACGGTCCGCGTGCGCTGCACGGCAAGATCCGGTATCTCCACACGCCCGCGCCCGCGCTCCTGACTCCCCGCGAGGGAGCCACGGCCGGCGTCACCTTCAGCGAGCCGCAGCGCGCGATGACCCCCGGACAGTCGCTCGTCCTCTACGAGGGGGAACGGGTCTTCGCGGGGGGCATCATCGAGGAGACTTCGACGGAATGAGGGCGAGGAAGGAACGTGCGGCGAAGGGAGCGGTCGATCCTTCTCGGTCTCGAAGCAAGAGCAAGAGCCCTCGAAAGATCGATCGCTCCCTTCGCAGGGTCGTCCCGGCGCATCCCCCTCCCATCGCCTCGTGCGCCAACGTGCTCGACTTCGAGGTCATCGCGCGGGAGCGCCTGGAACGGGCCTTCTACGACTATTACGCCGGGGGCGCCGAGGACGAGATCACGCTCGCCGCGAATCGCGGCGCCTTCGCCGAGGTCTTCCTCCGCCCGCGCGTCCTCGTGGACGTGAGCCGGATCGAGACCTCGACCACGCTGCTCGGGACCTCCGTCTCCATGCCGGTGCTGATCGCGCCGACCGCCTTCCACCGTCTCGCCCATCCGGACGGGGAGCTGGCCACCGCGAAGGCCGCCGGCGGAGCGCGCACGCTCATGGTGGCGAGCACCATCGCGACGTACACGCTCGAGGAGATCGCGCGCGTCGCCACGGGGCCGCTCTGGTATCAGCTCTACGTGTACAAGGATCGCTCGCTCGCACGGAATCTCATCCAGAGGGCGGAGCGGGCCGGGTACCGGGCGCTCTGCCTCACGGTGGACACGCCCTGCCTCGGGACCCGCGAGCGTGACGTGCGAAACCGGTTCACCTTGCCCCCCGGAATTCTCATGCGGAATTTCGAAGCCGCGGGGTTCGACGTCGCGAGCCTGGGGGACAGCTTCCACTCCTATGCGCGCCGCCAGCTCGACTGCTCGCTCACGTGGGATTCGGTCGCGTGGCTCCGCTCCGAGACGAAGCTGCCGATCCTCCTCAAGGGGATCATCGCCGCCGAAGACGCGACGCTCGCCGTGCAGCACGGGGTGGACGGAGTCATCGTCAGCAACCACGGCGGAAGGCAGCTCGACGGAACCGAGGCGACGCTCCGCGCGCTTCCGCGCGTCGTGGACGCGGTGCAAGGAAGGGCGGAGGTGCTCATGGACGGCGGCGTGCGCCGCGGCACCGACGTGCTCAAGGCCCTGGCCCTGGGCGCCCGGGCCGTCCTGGTGGGTCGTCCCTGCCTCTGGGGGCTCGCGGCCGCGGGAGAGGAAGGCGTGGGAAGGGTGCTCGAGATGTTCCGTCAGGAGCTGACGCTGGCGATGGCGCTCTGCGGCTGCCCCGAGATCGGCGCCATCGACCGGTCCCTCATCGCGAGCGACTGAGCGTCCTCGAGCTCGGGATCGGAAGCCGCAGGCAGAGGGATGGCCGATGCGGGTGAGTCGAGGCTGCACCCTCCTGGTCGTTTTCGTCTCGCTCTTCAGCGGTACGTGCGAGTCGGGCCGCTCCACGCGGCCCATCCTCCCTCCGGGAACCAATACGGCTTCCAATGGGTTGGTGTTCACGCTCGAGGGCGGTACAGCCATTCCGATGGGGGGGACGCATGCCGTCTGCTGCTCCATCTGGGAGCCCGGCAGGATCGATCGCGAGGCCTTGAAGATCTTCTACTATGACACCACGAAACGGAGTTCTTACTGGAAGATGTTCCTGATCCCCTCGCAGATCCTCGAGGATTCCGTGCTCACGTTGCCGACTCCCGCGCCGGGCGACGGTCCCGTGGCCATCGCCGCGACCGACGTCGCGACCGGAGACCAGGCGTCGAGCGAGCGCGCGGGATCCTCCGGCACGGTGACCCTCCGCTCCTTCTCGTGCGGCCCTCCGACCGAGGTCGACGCGACCGTGGACGCGGTCCTCGGAAGCACGACCCCCGGAGGGAGGTCGATCCGAGTGAAAGGCAGATTCACCGCGACCATGTATACCAACCCCATCTCATGCGCCTTCTCCTTCTGAAGCGCGCCGCCTGGGCGGCAGGTCTCCTCCTCCTCCTGCTCGGATCCCCGGCAAGCGCGCAGGACTTCGTGCCTCCGGACCTGACGCGCTTCACGGGGACCTGGCTCTGGGTGGAAAGCCAGGGGCTGGTGGCCACGTCGACCCCCCAGGTGAAGGGGGCATCGAGGACGCTCCAGCTCCAATCCGATCTCACGTACGAGTTCCACCAGTACCAGGGAACGCGCGACAGCCTCCTCTGCAAAGGCATCTTCTCGGTCGGAGAATCCTCGGAGACCGGAGGGAGCGAGGTGGTGACGACGCTCGACTTCGACGGCTGGTACGAAACGTACGAGAAGCGAATGCTCGTGTCGTTCGAGGGCCCGGATACGCTGGACCTGGTCGGCGTTGCCTGCGCGAGCTGCCCGGAGCACGCCTTCGTGCGCGGGCGGTCGGCGCTCTTCACGGCCGAGGTGAGGCGCGGCCAGGGCTACCGCCGCGGGCTCTGGGACGGCCTCTCCTTCGAGCTCCGGCCGCGGGACCATGGATGGGAGATGACGGTCCTGGACAGCGCCCGGGGAACGGAGAACCTGGCCCGGATCACCACGTCGGCCGCTTCGGGGCCCGATCCCAGGCTGCTCGAGGGGGCGCAGTTCCGCGAAAGCTCCTCCCGGGGCGCGAAGGGAAAAGCATCGAAGGACGGGCCTGCCTGGCTCAAGGTGCGCCGCTTTCAGTTCTCACGAGTCTCCGCACGAAAGGACGCCGCGGGCGAGGGAGAGGATCTCGATCCGCCGGGACACGGCACGCTCACGGTCGAGCACCTCAAGCTTTCGAAGGCGTCCGCGGGGACGCCGCAGGAAATCGAATCCATCCGGTTCACGACGCTGATCGAAGAGGTCCGGGGGTGGGCTGGGACGGCCGGAACAGCGCGCGACTCAACGTGATCTCGCCGCCTCCATCATCTTCCGCGCTTCGGTATGGCCGGGGTTGATCTGGAGCGCCTTTTCGAAGTCCTGGATCGCCTCTCCGGTCCGATTCAATCCCAGGAGGACGGAGCCGCGCTTGTAGTAAAGCTCCGCCAGCTCGCCCCGATCCTCCTTGCCCCGCTGCGCGTGGAGCGCGAACGACTTGTCGTTCGCCTGGAGCGCCTCCGCGTACCTGCCCGTCTTGTAGTAGACGACCGTGAGCCCTTCCCAGGAGGTGACGTTCACCTGCCGCGCCCCGAGCTTGAACAGCCGCTCCGCGTCGTCCCAGCGATTCTGCTCGATGCGCACGCGCGCGAGGTTGTTGAAGGCGCGAAAGTCCCGGCTCGCCTGGATCGTGTAGGACCAGAGGCTCTCCGAGCCGGCCCAGACGCGGTTGTAACGCACCGTGCGGACCGCGAAGAAGGAAGCCACTCCCGCCGTGAGCAGCGCCGCCGCGGCGAGACGGAGCTTCGGCGGCCGGATCCGGGCGCCTGCGCCCAGGATCGCCGCGGCCAGGAGCCAGCAGAAGCCGAGGCTCGCGTGATAGAGGTAGCGGTCCGCCACGTACGTGGGCACCGGAAAGAACATCGCGGGAAGGAGCATCACGAGCATCCAGCCGGCGCCGAACGCGAGCACGCGGTGTCGCACACGAAGCCCCCACCACACGAGCGCCGGCAGGAGAAGCAGCCCGGAGAGCCGGACCGCGGCGGAAGCCGGATCGAGATGGGTGGGCGGAGTGTCGTAGATGGGACTCTGCCGGTGGACTCCGGCCAGGATCCCGAGGTAATCCCACGTCGCGTGCCCCTTCAATACGAGGTACCGCAGAGGATCGTGCGCGTATTCCTTGTTGGTCTTCACCTCGACGATCCAGTTCACGACCATGACCCCGAGCCCGATCGCTCCATACGGCACCTTCGTGCCTAGGACCTGGATCCACCAGCGCGGGCCAGAGCGGGGCAGCCGGAGCGTGGTCCAATCCACGAGCAGGAGGAACAGGGGCATGACCACCACGTTCACCTTGGAGAGGACCGCGAGCGTGAAGAACACGATCGAGGCCGCATAGGGACCCGGGCGGAGCGAACGGTCTCCGCGCGCGAGGAGATAGAAGATGACGGAGGGAAAGAGGAACGCCGCGGAGAGCACGTCCTTGCGCGCGGAGATCCATGCGACCGACTCGACGTGGGAAGGGTGGACGGCGAAGAGAAGCGCCGCGATGAAGGCCAGCCAGAAACGTCCGAGGAGCCGGCGCACCAGCTCGAACGCGAGCACGGAATCCAGCGCGTGGAGAAGGATCTGCTGGAGGTGGTACCCGAACGGCTTCAGCCCCCAGAGACTGTGGTCCAGCATGTAGGACACGAGCTGGAGCGGCATGTAGCTCACGAAGTAGGGCTTCGTGAAGATGTGGCGCAGGTTTTCCCAGGACCAGTCCCGGATCCACGGGTTCTGCGTCACGTACGTGGAGTCGTCCCAGCTCACGAAGGCGAAGTGGAGCGTCTGGAAGTTGACGAGAAGCGCCACGGCCGCGATGGCCGAACCCGCGGCCAGCCAACCTGCCCAGGGAAGGGAAGCGTGGCGGACCGGCAGCCAGCCCCGAAGGGGCGAGGGCCCCTGGGGCTGGGAATCCTCCTTCGGGCGGCTCTTTTTTCGATTCGGGGAAGGCACCGCGCTGGCGCTTACCTTGGTTCGAGTTCCCGGTCATGGCCCCCGAGAAGGGTCCGGAAACCCCGGGGACCGAGCAAAGATTTGTTGACGCCACCCTTGCAGAAGGCGCACACCTTACCCCAAGCGCCTTCAGAAAGCCCGCGCATGACGCTCCCCAGATGCGCGGAGGGCGCAAGGAGAGGCTACACCAGCCTGACATCGGCCACGCGCACCGGCTCGTCGCTGAAACGCGCAACGACGGGCCACGCCTGCTCCGCGGGAGGGACTCATGCATTCACCTCGCCTGGTCTCCGTCGCTTCAGCGCTTCTCTCGGCACTCGCAACAGCGCTCCTCTCACCCAGCGCGGTATCGGCCAACCCCGGCGCCGAAGTCCGGGTCTCGGCCCAGCTCGGGCTCCGCGCCTCGGCGGTGAGCGGCCCGGTGATCGCGGTGTCGCCTGCCTCGTACGATTTCGGGCGAGTCAACGTGGGCGAAAGCGCCGCGTTCGATCTCACGATCCGGAACGACGGCGACGCCACGCTCACCATTTCCGGCGTGACGCACAGCGGCCCCGGTTTTTCGGCGACGGCGGGATCGCTCTCGATTCCGGCCGGCGGGTCCACGACGCTTTCGAGCACGTACACGCCCTCGGGCAGCGGTCCCCAGTCGGACAACGCCACGATCGTGAGCGACGCCAGCAACGGCAACTATCTGGTTCTCCTGCGCGGCGTCGCCAATAACGCGCCGGCGTTCAGCCCGCCCCTCGCGGCGAGCTATGCGCTGGCAGCGTTCGCCCCCTTCTTCCTGGTCGCGTCGGCGACCGACGCGGAAGGGGATGCGCTGACCTGGTCGCTCTCCAGCGTCCCGTCGTTACCGGTGGGGGCGACCTTCAGCAATGGAAACGGCGCTCTGGACTGGACGCCGGTTCCGGGCGACGGCGGAGACTACGCGGTCACCATCACGGTCTCCGACGGATTCGCCAGCACTCAGGGCAACACGACGCTCCACGTGTCGGAGGACAACCGTCCTCCCACGGCGAATCCGGCGGGGCCCTACAACGGCGCCACCAGCGTTCCCCTCCAGTTCGACGGGACGAGGTCGAGCGACCCCGACGCCGATCAGAGCCTGATCTTCTCCTGGGAATTCGGCGACGGCCAGACGGGTTCGGGGGCGACTCCCAGCCACGTCTACCAGCGCGCCGACAACTACATCGTGGTGCTCCAGGTCACGGACACGGGCTCGCCCCCCCTCAGCGCTTCGGCTCTGACCACGGCGGCCATCTTCGACTACGTTCCCGTGACGATCGTTCAGCCCCTGGACCAGCAGCCGGTGATCAAGGCGGGCAAGAGATTCAAGTTCGGGGTCGAGTGCTACGTCCGGCCTTTGACCGAGATCCGGCTGGCCACGATGCGGCTGAGCACGACGTATCCGAACGCCGGGCCCTTGCCCGAGGTCGTGATCAACGTCCCGAAGAGCGGGATGCGGATCGGGGACATCAACGGCAATCTCTTCTACGATCTGGACCTCGAGGCGAATACCGAGGGGCTTCTCGACAACGTTCCGAACAGGACCGTGGTCACCATCGTCTTCAAGGCGAAAACGACCGACGTCGAGATTCCGCTCCTCGTCTACGGCACCCTGAACCTCAAGGTCATGAAAGGCGGGCACCGGGCCGCTCCGCTCGCCCTCGACGCGACGCCGAATCCGCTCCGCCCCGGGACGACCATCCGGTACTCGGTTTCGGAGGCCGGTCCGGTCTCGGTCCGGATCTACTCGGTTCAGGGCCGGCTGGTGCGGACCTTGAAAGACCGGGAATACACCGAGCCGGGGATCTATCAGGCCCGCTGGGACGGCGCGAGCGATCAGGGGAACGCGGTCGTTTCGGGGATCTATCTCGTCAGGACCACGGCCGGGGACCAGGTCTCCACGCTGAAGGTCGCGGTCGCGAGGTAGGCCGGAGACCGGACGCGGGCGCGATCACGTCCGCCACGGGGTCAGCTCCTCCGGAGTGCCCCGCGGTCGACCTTGCCGAGGTGGGTTCGCGGAAGCGCGTCCACGAACACCACCTCGCGCGGGTGCTTGTACGGATCCAGCCGCTCGCGAACGAAAGCCTTGAGCTCCTCCTCGAGATTCCCGGTGCGCTTCCGGCAGACGACGTAGGCGCGCGGCTTCACGAGACCGTCCTTGTCCTGGATTCCCACGACGCACACCTCCGCCACGGCCGGGTGCTGGAGCAGGCAGCCCTCGACCTCCTGAGGCGCGAGCCATTTCCCTGCGACTTTCATCAGCTCGTCTCCACGGCCGCAGTAGGTGATGTAGCCCTCCGCGTCCTTCGTGATCATGTCGCCCGAGACGTACCAGTCGCCGCGAAAGCCCTGCATCGTCTTCTCCATGTGCTGCCAGTAGCCGATCGCGCGCGAGTCCCCGCGCACCCAGAGCCAGCCGGTCTCGCCGTCGGGCAGCTCCCGTCCCTCCTCGTCGCAGACCCGCACCTCGAAGCCGGGGACCGCGGTTCCGAGCGTGCCGGGACGCGCGCTCCCGATCCGGTTGGACACGAAGATGTGCCACATCTCGGCGGTCCCCAGCCCATCCAATAGCTCCACGCCGAAGGTCGCCTTCCATTTCCGGTAGAGCTCCTCCGGGAGCGCCTCCCCCGCGGAGGTGCAGACGCGAATCGAGGAGAGGTCCTGCTCGCGCGCCCGCGGGTGCGAGACCATCTTGTTGATCATGGTGGGCACGTTGATCAGCACGGTGGGACGGAAGCGCCGGATCTTCTGGAAGAGCACGTCGGCCGTGGCGGGCTCGGGAAAGAGGACCGCCCGGGCGCCCACGGCGAAAGGGAAGAAGAGATTCGAGCCGGTCGCGTAGCCGAAGTAGAGCTTGGGAACGGAAAGCGTGATGTCCCGGTCCGTGTAGCCGATCACCTGTTTCCCGTAGCATTCGGTCGTGTTGGCGAAGGAGCGGTGTGTCTGGACGACCGCCTTGGGGCGGCCGGTGGTACCCCCCGAGAAGAGCCAGATCGCGGGATCGTCCCTGTGGGAGGGGAAGGTCTCCAGCGGAGAGGAGGCGCCGTCGAGCCGCCGGTCGAAATCTTCCTCTCCCACGGCCAGGACCGCCTTCACGAACCGAGATCCCCGGGCCGCTGCCCGGAAGGGACCCGCCGACTCCCGGTGGACCACGAGCGCGCGCGCGCGCGTGTACTCGAGGAGCGCCTCGATCTCGGCCTGCGGCAGCCCGGGATTCGCCATCACCACCACGGCCCCCAGCTTGAGCGTGCCGAAGAGCGCGCCGGCGAACTCGGGCACGTCGGGTAGCGCGATCAGGACCCGATGCTCGGGCTCCACCCCGGAGTCCAGGAGGATGCGCCCGAACCGGTTTGCGAGGTCCTGGACGTCCGCGTAGGTGAGGGCGCCCGCCTCCGTGAGGAGGGCGGGGTGCTTGCCCAACCCCTCCTGGACGCGCGCGTCCAGGAAGTACTCGGCGATGTTCAGGCGTTCCGTAGGCACTTGGGTCATGGTAACTTGGCTCGACACCGCCCCATCATGGATTCCCGCCGGGCGAGTGGCAACCCCTGAGGTGAGGGGGACTCACGGGACTTCGACCGATGGCGATCCGCGACATGGCGGACATGACGTGGGAAGAGGTGCGCGATCTGGACCGGGCGCGCACGGTGGCGATCCTGCCGGTCGGGGCGATCGAGGCGCACGGGCCCCATCTGCCGCTCGGGACCGACGGGATCATCGCGCGCGCCATGGCGCGGGAGGGGGCGGAGCGCCTGGAGGCGGGAGGGCACTTCACCCTGATCCTCCCGGCGCTGCCCTATACCGCGGCCACGTTTGCGGAAGGGTTTCCCGGCACCGTGTCGATGCGGGCGGCCACCGTCACCTCGCTTCTCCTCGATCTGGCGCGCGATCTGACGCGGCAGGGATTTCAGGCGCTCGCCGTCGCGAACGCGCATCTCGATCCCGCCCATCTGGGGGCGATCGCCGAAGCGGAGCGCCGTGCCGGTGAGGAGCGTCTCCTCCCGATCGTCTGCCCGGACATCACCCGGAAGCCCTGGGTGACGCGATTGACCGAGGAATTCCAGAGCGGCGCGTGCCACGCCGGCCGCTACGAGGGATCCATGGTGCTCGCGGAGCGGGCCGACCTCGTGCGCGAGGAGATCCGGAAGGAGCTTCCTCCGAACCCGGCCTCGATCTCGAGGGCGATCCGCTCGGGAGCGAAATCCTTCGAGGAAGCGGACGGAAAGCGGGCGTATTTCGGATGGCCCGCGGACGCGACCGCGGAGGAGGGAAGAACCACCATCGGGGCACTGGGCTCGATCCTGGCCGAGGCCGTCACGGAGGCGCTACGGCCAAAGCCGCGCGCGTGACCGGGTTGAGCCTCGCCGGGCGGGGCGCCGTCGTGACGGGCGGGGGCCGGGGGATCGGAGCGGCCGTGGCGCGCGCCCTTTCCGCGGAAGGCGCACGCGTCGTGGTCTCGGCGCGCACCAAGAAGGAGATCGAGGGGGTCGCCGCCGAGCTTCGCGGCCGGGGTGCGGAGGCTTGGGCGCTCCAGTGCGATGTGACGGACGAGGCCAGCGTGGCCCGGCTGGGCCGCGAGGCGCGGGGCGCGCTCGGCCACGTGGAAATCCTGATCAACAACGCGGGGGATTCCGCCTCCGCGCCCCTCCGGAAGATCGCGCTCCGGGACTGGGAGCGCATGTTCGCGGTGAACGCGACCGGGACCTTTCTCTGTACGCGCGAGTTCGCGCCGGAGATGGCGGAGCGAAGATGGGGCAGAATCGTGAACGTCGCCTCCATCGTGGGGCTCGAGGGAGCGAAATACGTGGCGCACTACAGCGCGGCCAAGCACGCGGTCCTGGGATTCACGCGATCGGTCGCCCTGGAATTCGAAGGCACGGGCGTGACGGTGAATGCGGTCTGCCCGGGGTACGTGGACACGCCGATGACCGACCGCACGCTGGCGAACATCGGAGCGCGTGCGGGCGTTCCGCGCGCTGAAGCGCTGGCGCTCGTTCTCGGGACCTCGGGGCAGGACCGTCTCACGACCGCCGAAGAGGTGGCCGCCCTGGTGGTGGAATTGTGCCGGGAGGAGAGCGGACGTACCGGTGAGGCTCTTCTCGTGAGCTCGGGAGCACGCGCGCGATGAAGTTCGAGGTCATCAATCCGGAGGCATTGGGAGCGCCGAAGGGCTGGAACAACGGCCTCCTGGCTCCCAAGGAGGGACGGCTCCTCTTCATCGCCGGGCAGGCGGGATGGGAAGAGGGCGCCAAGGGCAAGCCCCCCGATTTCGCGGGCCAATTCGCGCGCGCCCTGGACAAGGTGGTCGCGGTGTTGCGCGCCGCGGGAGGCGCTCCGACCGATCTGGCGCGCGTCACCATATACGTCACGGATCTCGCCGCGTATCGCTCCAGCCGGAAGGCCATCGGGGAAGCCTGGCGCGAGCGGCTGGGAAAGCATTATCCGGCCGTCGCGCTGGTCGAGGTGAGCGGTCTCGTGGACGAGGGGGCCGTCGTGGAGATCGAGGCCACCGCCGTCCTGGACGGCGCTCGATGAAGATGGCGATTGCGCCGCCGAAATCCTTCCTCCTCGAGACGCGCGAGGAGACCGGCGTGGCCACCATCACGCTGAACCGGCCCGAGAGGCTGAACGCCCTCACGTTCGAGGTGTACGCCGAGCTGCGCGACCTCTTCCCGGCGCTCGACCGGGAGCCGGGGGTGCGCGCCGTCGTCCTGACCGGGGCGGGAAGGGCCTTCTGCTCGGGAGGGGACGTCGAGGACATCATCGGCGCGCTCTTCGCGCGCGACGCCGCGGGGCTCCGCCGCTTCACCGACATGACCTGCGACCTGATCCGGAACATCCAGCGCTGCCGGAAGCCCGTGATCGCCGCGCTGAACGGCACCGTCGCGGGGGCGGGGGCGGTGATCGCCTCGGCCTGCGACCTCCGCGTGGCGTCGGAAACCGCGAAGATCGCGTTCCTGTTCGTGCGCGTCGGACTCTCCGGCGCGGACATGGGGGCGTCCTGGCTCCTGCCGCGCCTCGTGGGGCTCGGCCGCGCGGCGGAGCTCCTCATGACCGGTGAGTTCATCGACGCCAAGCGCGCGCTCGAGATCGGACTCTACCAGCGGGTGGTGGCGCAAGACCGCCTGCTCCCGGAAGCGGCCGGGCTGGCGGAGCGCCTCGCCAAGGGTCCCTCGGAGGCGCTCGCGGTGACGAAGCAGGCGCTCGAGACGGAGTGGAGCATGACCCTGGACCAGGCCCTGGCGTACGAATCCGAAGCCCAGGCGCGCCTCATGGAGCACCCGAATTTCCGGGAAGCGTACGAGGCGTTTCGCCAGAAGCGCGATCCCAAGTTCCGATGACGCCGACCCCCGACCCCCATCCGGTCCGGCCCTTCCTCGAGGACCGGCACCAGCCGCTCGCCCAGGAGGCGGCGGCCTACGCATCGCGTGAGCTCCGGCCCCGCCCCGAGCCCAGGGACGACGAGGCCGCCCGCAAGGAGGCCAAGGCACTCCTCGCGGACCTGGGGCGCGCGGGATACTTCCGTCCCATCCGGGAGCAGGACTGGCGCGCGTGCTGCCTGGTGCGCGAGGCGCTGGCCTCGGCCTCCCCCCTCGCGGACGCGGTCTTCGCGCTCCAGGGGCTCGGCACCTTGCCGATCTTGCTTAGCGGGAATGAGGCGATGCGCGAGCGGTGGGTGGAGGCCGCGATCGCGGGACGCGCGATGGCCGCGTTCGCGATGACCGAAGCCGGGGCCGGGTCG
>VBOR01000120.1 GCA_005893165.1 Candidatus Eiseniibacteriota bacterium
CACGGCTTTCGTCAACCAGCAGCTCATGCTGTCGTGGGGATACGCGAGGGCCTTCCAGAAGAAGCTGCGCCAGAGCGACGAGTGGATGGTCTCCCTCAAGATCCTGTGAATACCCTGCTGTGAGTGTCCTGACCCTCGTCGTCGGCTTCGTCCCGGTTCTTCTGTTCCTGGCCGCGCTGATCCTCATGGACAGCTACAAGCTCGTCACCCGGCGCTCGGTCGCCCTGGCGCTCGGTGCGGGCGTTCTGGCCGCCGGCATCTCCCTCCTCCTCAACCCCCTCCTTCTCGCCGGTGGGATCGATCCAACCCTCCTGCGGCGCTATTGGGGTCCGCTCCTCGAGGAAATCGTCAAGGCGATCTACGTGGTCTATCTCATCCGCTCGGCGCACGTCGGATTCCTCGTGGACGCCGCCATCCTGGGCTTCGCGGTGGGGACGGGATTCGCGGTGGTGGAGAACGTCTACTACGCGAGCGTCATGAGGGATCTCGAGCTGGGCCTCTGGCTCGTGCGGGGGCTGGGTACGGCGGTCATGCACGGCTCGACGACCGCGATCGTCGCGATCCTCTCGAAATCCCAGGCCGACCGCCGCGACACGCGCTCGCTCGCGGTCGTTTTTCCGGGCCTCCCCCTCGCGTTCGCGGTGCATTCCCTCTACAACCATCTCATCCTGAACCCGCTCGTCTCGACGGCCCTTCTCCTGATCGCCATGCCGCTCCTGGTCGGGTTCGTGTTCGAGCGCAGCGGGAGGGCGACGCGCGACTGGCTGCGTGTGAGCCTGGACACGGATGTGGAGCTCCTGGATTCGATCGAGAGCGGACGGGTCGAGGGCACGCCGGCCGGAGCCTACCTCGCCTCGCTGAGCCGTCTGCCGGGTCCGGTGGTCGCGGACATGCTGTGCTACCTGCGCATCCACCTGGAGCTCTCCTTGCGCGCGAAGGGGATCCTGATCGCGCGCGCGGCGGGACTGGACCTGCCGATCGACGAGGACGCGCGCGCGGATCTCCGGGAGATGCGCTTTCTCGAGCGCTCCATCGGGAAGACGGGGAAGATGGCGATGATGCCCTTCCTGAGATCGAGCAGCCGCGACCTCTGGCAGCTCTACATGCTGGATCGTTGACGCTGGAGGCGGTTGGCAGAATGCTTCCCGGGGTCCGGCCATTTTGCCGGGCTGATCCCTGCCGCCGCCTCGTTCGAGACCCGGGAGAGGATCAAGTCGAGTCGCCGCCGTCAGTTAACGCCCGCGTACATCTACTCACGTGACGGGTGATCCCCCAGCACAAATCTTGCTTCATCAGTGGCTCACGGACCAGGCCGGTCGGGTTGCCTGGTTCTGCGATCGAGTCGAAATTCCCACAAGAGAGCCGATCATGGCCAAGAGAATCCTGCTCGTGGAAGACAACGAAGACGTTGCGCTCGCCCTCACCGTGCGCCTCGCGGGAGCGGGCTTCGAGGTGCGCTCCGTGACGACCGCAATGGGCGGAATCAAGGCGCTGGACATTTTCGAGCCCGATCTCGTTCTCCTGGATCTTCTCGTGCCGGGAGGAGGAGGTTTCTCCGTGCTCAAGGCGCTGCGGAAAGCGCCCCACACGCGGAGGGTGCCGGTCATCGTGATGACGGGGCTCGAGGACCGCGATTACGAAGCCAAGATCCGGAGCCTGGGCGTGAATGCGCTCCTCTACAAGCCGTGCGATCCCGAGGCGCTCCTCGCGATGACGAGGGAGATGCTGGATCTCGTGCCCCGGATCGACGACCGCATTCTCGTGAAGACGCGCCGCCGGCGCGCAAGGAACGCTGTGGAGCCCTGATCATGTGGCGCCGAGCGCGCGCTCGAGGGTCGTGAGGAATCCGCGCTGGCCTTTGAGAATCCTCCGGTGGGCTTCCGGTAACTCGAACCATCCGGCGCGGTCCACCTCCGGATACTCCCGTTTCCGTCCCGAGCCCGGCGGCCATTCCAGCGTCACCGTGTTGCTCCGGATCTGATCCGGGTCACAATCCCCCCGGACGCTCCATACCTCGACGATCTTTCCGCTCGGCTGCGTGATCGCTCCCAGGGGAGCGAAAGGGCCCGCGGGAGGGTCGCAGCCGGTCTCCTCCTTGAACTCGCGTTGTGCCGCCTCGAGCGCCCCTTCGCCCCGGTCGAATTCTCCCTTGGGGATGGACCAGGCGCCCAGATCCTTGTTCTTCCAGAAGGGTCCCCCTGGATGGACCAGAAACACCTCGTGCTTCCCATCCCGGACGCGGTGGAGCAGAAGGCCCGCGCTTCTCATGAACGGCTCCCAGGTTCGTCGACGCGAAATCCTTCGCCCGATGGCCGTGACCTATTTTATCGTACCGCTTCGCGTGTGCCGTGAGCGAATCCGCCCGCCGGAGGAGCATGGAGCGAAGCGAGATGGGAGCAGGGGGACGAAGCGTCGAGGGGCGTGAGCCGCCGGTTCTCGTCTACGACGGGACGTGCGATTTCTGTGAACGATGGATCGAGCGGTGGCGGCGTGTCACCGGCGACCGCGTGCGCTACGCGCCTTTCCAGGAGATCGCCTCGTTGGTGCCCGACGTTCCTCCCACGGCGTTCGCGCAGGCGGTTCATCTCCTGGAGCCGGACGGGCGCCGGTCCCGGGGCGCGGAAGCGGTCTTTCGCGCCCTGTCCTACGCGCCGAATCGCGGGGCGTGGCTCTGGGCGTACCGGCACGTCCCCGGCTTCAAGCTCCTGAGCGAGGGCTTGTACCGCGTCGTCGCGGCGAACCGTCCCTTCTTCTCCCGCGTCACCGACTGGCTCTGGGGAGCGCACGTCGTTCCTCCCGGCCAGGAGATCACGACCTGGGTGTACCTCCGTCTGCTCGCGGTCGTCTATGGGATCGCGTTCGTGTCGCTCTGGGTCCAGGTGGACGGCCTGATCGGAAGCGGGGGAATCCTGCCCGCGAATCAGACGCTCGAGATGATCGGCTCCTCGCCGACGCTCGGCCTGGGCCGCTACTGGATCGCCCCGACCTTGTGCTGGTTCTCTTCGGCGGACTGGTTTCTCTCGGCGCTCTGCGGGGCAGGGGTCGCGCTCTCGGCGGCGCTCCTTCTGGGCTTGGCCCCCAGGGCGTGTCTGATCGGACTCTGGGCCGCCTATCTCTCGCTCGCCACCGTGAGCCGCGAATTCCTCTGGTTTCAGTGGGACGGGCTTCTGCTCGAAGCGGGGTTTCTCGCCATCTTCCTCGCGCCGTGGCGGCTCCGGTCGCGCGCGCGGAGCGATCCGCCCGCCTCCCGGGGCGCGCTCCGTCTCACGCGGTGGCTCCTCTTCCGGCTTCTCTTCGCCTCCGCCGCGGTGAAGCTCATGAGCGGCGATCCCTCGTGGCGGGATCTCACCGCACTCCGGTACCACTACGAGACGCAGCCGCTCCCGACCTGGATCGGGTGGTACGTGCATCAGCTGCCGCTCTGGTTTCACCGCCTGTCCGCGGGCGTGACCTTCGCGGTGGAGGGGCTCGTGCCGTTCCTCCTCTTCGCTCCTCGCAGGGTCCGGTTCACCGCGGCGGCCGTGATCCTGGCGCACCAGCTTCTCATCGCGGCGACCGGAAACTATGGATTCTTCAACCTGCTCACGATCGTGCTCTGCATTCCTCTCCTGGACGACGCCGTGTGGCCGGCGGCGCTCCGCGTGGCGCGCGAGCGCTTCGTGGACGAAACCCCGGCGCCTCGGGCCGCCGGACCCGCGTCGATCCGCGGCGCCGTCTTGACGGTCCTGTTCCTCCTCAGCCTCGTGCCGCTCGCGAACGCGATGCGGGGGCCGCGCTCCTGGCTCGGACCGCTGGCCAGCGCCTACGAGCTCGCGGCCCCGCTTCGCATCGTCGATTACTACGGGCTCTTCGCCATCATGACCAAGGAACGGCCCGAGATCCGGATCGAGGGGAGCAACGACGGCGTGGCCTGGAAGGGGTATGAGTTCCGGTACAAGCCCGGCGATCCCCGGCGCCGTCCCGGATTCATGGCGCCGCATCAGCCGCGCCTGGACTGGCAGATGTGGTTCGCGGCGATCAGCGATTTCCGTACGGAGATCTGGTTCGCGAAATTCTGCGAGAAGGTGCTCCAGGGATCCCGGCCGGTGCTCCGCCTGCTCCGCACGAACCCGTTTCCGGACGCGCCGCCGCGATATCTCCGGGCCGTCGTCGACCGCTACCGGTTCACCACCCTCGCGGAGCGGAGGAAGAGCGGCGCCTGGTGGCAGGGCCAGCCGCTCGGGCTCTATGCCCCCGTGCTGACGCTCGAGGCGGGAAGGCTCGCGCTCGCGCCCCCGGAGCTCCAGCGGAGGTGACTCGAAAGCACGTGGTCGTCTGCGGAGCGGGCGTGGTCGGACTCTCGTCCGCCTACTACCTTCTCGAGCGCGGGCACCGCGTCACGATCGTGGAGCGGGGCGGACCCGACCACGATTGCTGCTCACTCGGAAACGCGGGGTTCATCTCGCCGAGTCATTTCCTGCCGCTGGCGGCGCCCGGCATCGTGGCGAAGGCCATCGGCTGGATGGGCGATCCGGAGAGCCCCTTCTATGTACGGCCCCGCCTCGATTGGGGACTCTTCTCCTGGGGGTACCACTTCTGGCGCGCCTCCACCCGCGCGCGCGCGCGCCGGGCAGGGCCGCTCCTTCGCGATCTGAACCTCGCGAGCCGCTCGCTCTTCGAGGAGCTGGCGGAGGGCAGCGGAAACTCGTTCGGACTGAGACGGGAAGGGCTGCTCCTGCTCCTGCGCACGGAGCGCGGCTTCGAGGAGGAGCGTGAGCTCGCGGGGCGGTCCCGGGAGCTCGGGATGCCGGCCGAGGTGCTGGATCGAAGCCAGGTGCAGGCACTCGAGCCGCAGGTGACCTTCGACGTTCTCGGAGGCATCCGGTACCCGCTGGACGCGCATCTCATCCCCCAGGAGCTCATCAGGACTCTGACGCGGCTCGTGAAAGCGCGCGAGGCCGGGTTCGTCTGGAATGCGGAGGTGCGGGACTTGCGGCGCGCCGGGGATTCGGTGGCCGCGGCCGTCACTTCGCAGGGGGAGATCCAGGGAGACGAGTTCGTGCTCGCGGCGGGCTCCTGGACGCCGCAGCTGGGACGCCGGCTCGGCGTCCGCTTGCCCGTGCAGCCGGGGAAAGGCTACAGCATGACGCTTCCCGCCCCGGTCCAGCTTCCGAGGCATTCGATCATCTTGCAGGAGGCGCGGGTCGCGATCACCCCGATGGGGCAGGCGCTCCGCGTGGCGGGCACCATGGAGATGGCCGGGTACGATCTGAGCATCAACCCGCCTCGCATTCGCGGGATGACGCGCTCCCTCTCCCGCTATCTTCCCGCGTTCCGGCCGGAGATGTTCGGTGCGTGCACGCCGTGGTGCGGGCTCAGGCCCTGCACGCCGGATGGATTGCCGTACCTCGGAAGGCTTCGCGAAGCGCCGAACGTGATCGTGGCCTCCGGCCACGCGATGATGGGGGTGAGTCTCGGGCCGGTCACGGGAAAGCTGGTCTCGGAGATCGTGTCGGGAGATCCCACGTCGATCGACGTGAGCGCGTTGCGGCCGGAACGTTACGGTTGAGCGGCCTTGGGGGAGGGCACTCCCTGCTGCGGCGTGTCGGAGCTCCACATGTCGCGGTAGAGCTGCCAGCCATCCGGGCCGTGCTTCCAGATCACGATGTACTTGCCCTGATCCATGGTGCTCCCGTTCGTCGCCATCAGGGTGTACCGGCCCGACTCCCACGCCGTCGCTCCGTTTCCGTCCACCTCCAGCGTCGTGAACAGCATCCGGCCCACCGGCATCGAGAGAAGCCCCTTCCACATGTCCTGGATCGCGAGCCTTCCGCGCACGGGAGCGAGTCCGGGCGGCAGCGCCTCGGCGTCCGCCGTGTACATGGCGCCGATCGCGGCCACGTCGCGCCGCGAGAAGGCCTCCGTGAATTGGGTGTCTCGAGCCTCGAGCGCGCTCTTCAGCTCCGCGACCTCGGCCTGATGGTCCTTCTTCGCGCATCCGCTCGCGCCAATGGTCGCGACGGTTGCCCCGAGAAGGAGGAGACCCGCACCGAGCGAGCGCATGGAGGCACGGATACCGTTCCCGCGACGGAGGGTCATCGGTCGCGTCTCCTCAAATCCTTCGCCGGCCCCTGCGATCCAGTCCGTGACTCTTTCGAGGGCGCCTGCCGTGTTGCGGAGCCTCCGAGGTCTGAGGTCCTCGCGCGGAGGAGGTCTGGTTGGGACGCCCGTGGCCGCCCGATCCATGACCACGTCCATGCGGGGCGCCTCCGCCGGCCCCCTGCGAACGGCGGGAGCCGCCTGAACCCGGAGGCCCTCCGCGGCGGTGCGCCGGGCCCTGGGCGCCGCCTCTGGGCCTTCCTCCGCCGTGGTTCCCGCCCGCGCGAGGCTCGCTGGGGCGATGGTCCGTGGGACGTCGCTTGTAGTCGAAGTCGGGGAGCACGACCCGTGGCACGGCGCGGCCAAGAAAGCGCTCGATCGCGGTCAGCTGCTTCAGCTCCTCGGGGGCGATCAAGGTGAAGGCGTCGCCTACCTGATCCACCCGCCCGGTCCTTCCGATGCGGTGCACGTAGTCCTCGGGCGCGTGCGGCACGTCGTAGTTGATGACGTGGGTGATTCCCTCGACGTCGATCCCGCGCGAGGCGATGTCGGTCGCGACCAGGACCTGGACCCGTCCCCGGCGCAGATCCAGCAGCGCGCGCTCGCGCTGGCTCTGGCTCCGATTCCCGTGAAGGGTGGCGACCGAGTGGCCGCGCCGCTGGAGATCCCGCGCCAGCTTCTCCGCGCCGTGCTTCGTCCGCGCGAACACGATCACGCTGCTCACTTCGGACCGGGAGAGCATGGAATCGAGGAGGTCGGTCTTGAGATGCCGGGGCACGGGATATACCGCCTGCGTGATCCCCGCCGCCGGACGCTGGGGCGGCGCCAGATCCACCCGCGCGGGATTCCGGAGCGCCTCGTTCGCCACGCGGTTCAGCTCGGGAGGCATCGTGGCGGAGAACATGAGCGTCTGACGGTCCTTGGGCATGAGGCGGAGGATGCGCTTGAGATCGGGCGCGAAGCCCATGTCCACCATCCGGTCCGCTTCGTCCAGCACGAGCACCTCGATGTAGTCGAGCCGGAGCGCCAGGCGGTCGTGCAGATCCAGGAGGCGCCCCGGCGTGGCCACCAGAAAATCCACGCCGTGCTGCTTCAGCAACCGTTCTTGGGGAGGAAGCGGGACGCCGCCATAGACGACGCCGACGCTGAGGTCGGTGAAGCGCGCGTAGTCGCGCGCATTGGTCTCGACCTGGGCGGCGAGCTCCCGCGTCGGCGTGAGCACCAGGGCGCGCAGGCGCCGCGGGCCGCCGAGGAGACGCGTGAGGATCGGCAGCACGAAGGCCGCGGTCTTGCCGGTTCCGGTCTGGGCGGCGCCGATGAGATCGCGCCCCTCGAGGATGATCGGAATGGCTTTTCGCTGGATCGGGGTCGGGTCGACGTATCCGGCCGCGCGCACGCCCTTCACGACGGGCGGGGCGAGCCCCAGGGAAGCAAATGGCATGCGCTGGAGAATACGCGAGATCGAGGGGCCGCGGGGACCTATAATGCGGCTTCTTGGAAACGCTTCCGAATCTTCCAATCACGGCTTCCGGCGCTACCCGCTTCGGCCGTCCCATGCTCGCGCACTGGCTCCTCGATCCCACCGTCACCTATCTGAACCACGGGACCGTGGGCGCGTCTCCGCGCCGCGTGCTCGCGGCGCAGCAGCGGATTCGCGACGAGATCGAGCGGCAGCCCTCCCGCTTTCTCCTGCGCGAGCTCTCCTCCACCACGGTCGGCATGCCGCGCTCCTCGCCTCCCCGGCTCCGCGCCGCGGCGGAGCTGGTGGCCGCTTTCCTCGGCGCCCGCGGGGAGGATCTCGTGTTCGTGGATAACGCGACTACCGGGATCAACGCCGTGGTCTCGTCCTTCGATCTCCGGGATGGGGACGAAGTGCTCCTCACCGATCACGCCTACGGTGCCATCCGGAACGCGGTCTCCTTCCACGCGGCCTCGCGCGGGGCGCGCGTTCGCGCCGTCGAGCTTCCGTCCCCGGCCCGCGGACCCTCCGCCTTCACCGAGACGGTCCTCGCGGCGATCGGGCCCCGGACGCGCCTCGCCGTGGTGGATCACGTCACCTCGGAGAGCGCGCTCGTGCTGCCGATCGCGGAGATCGCGGCGGGGTGCCGGGCGCGAGGCGTGGCCCTGGCCGTGGACGGAGCGCACGCGCCCGGAGCGCTGGCGCTCGACGTGCCGTCGGTCGGCGCGGACTGGTACGTGGGGAATCTCCACAAATGGGCGCACGCTCCGAGGAGCAGCGCCTTCCTCTGGGCGGGGAAGGAACGGCAGGAGGGTCTTCACCCGCCGGTGATCTCGTGGGGTCTGGGAAAGGGATTCACCGCGGAGTTCGACTGGGCCGGCACCAAGGACCCCACTCCGTACCTCGCGGCCCCGGAGGGGATTTCCTTCATGAGGGAGCTCGGGCTGGAAGCGATGCGCGCGCACAACCACGGGCTGGCCTGGGCCGCGGCGTCTCTCCTCGCCGAGCGCTGGAACACTCCGTACGCTCTTCCGGAGCGCATGGTGGGGACCATGGTCACGGTGCCGCTTCCGGAGCGCCTGGGCTCCTCGAGCGAGGACGCGGCGCGGCTGCGCGACGCGCTTCTCGAGCAGGAGCGGATCGAGGTGCAGCTGCACGCCTCGAAGGGCCGTCTCTGGGTCCGGGTCTCCGCCCAGGCGTACAACGAGATCGCGGACGTGGAGCGCCTCGCCGCCGCGGTGACCGCACGAACGTCGTGACCTACCGTCTGATACCTAGTTTCCGCGGCCCGCGGCGAATGGCGTTGAGTTCCGGCGCCGAACCGCCGATAGTGCGAGAAGAAGAGAACTTCCAACTCCAATCGAGGGTATCCATTGATCGCCATCCCCATCGCCATCGTCACCGGCTTCCTCATCTCGGTCATCCAGTCCAGCTTCTTCGAGTGGGCCTTTCATCGCTACTGGCTGCATCGTCCGTGGCTGCCCAAGGATTGCTTCACGACGCACACCCTGATCCACCACCAGCTCTGCAAATTCGACGACACGTTCCACGTCGTGGAGGAGGAGCAGGAAGAGGCGCTGCATTTCCAGTGGTGGGGTGCGCCCATCCTGATCGCCATCAACGTGGTCCCGTGGGCGCTCCTGGCCTGGGGGCTGGCCGCGCTCGAGCTCGGGCTGCCGTACGCCGCCTTCCTCATCGCCTTCGGCACGACGATCACGGCGTACTACGCGGGGTATGAGGGGCTCCACTACTTCATGCACAAGCCGCGGCTGGATTTCATCGAGCGTTCCCGGTGGTTCCAGTTCTTGAAACGGCACCATCAGATTCACCACTTCCACATGAACCGAAACCTGAACGTGCTCCTCCCGCTCGCGGACCTTCTCCTCGGCACCCTCGTCACCGAGATGCCGGAGGCCCGCGTCACACCCGCATCCGCGAGGGACGTCGCCCGCCGCCACAGTAGATTTGGGCAGCGCGCCGGGAAGCCCTAGCTTCTCTTGCCCTCCAGCCGGTGGAACCACCGGCCCAGCGCCGCGCGAACGCGATCCCCGCCGAGAGCACGTCTCCGAATCTCGCGAAGAGGTGTCGTTGGCTGCGGAACGCCGATCCGAGAGTAGGGTCGATCGAGGAGGGGCGCGGATTCTAGACGGTCGCCTGCGGCTTGACCGACCCGGGGATGTCCTTGAGCGTGAGGACTCCCACGACGGTCTTGTTGCGGCCGAGCACCGGGATGAGGGAGATGCGATTCTCCTTCATGAGCTTCGCAGCCTCGTTCACATCGGTGTTCTCGAAGCAGAACAGGATATCGGGCGCGATCACGTCGGCCACGCGCGTCGGCTCCGCCCGTCGTTTCCAGGGAGCGGGGCGCAGCGCGAGATCTCGGTGCGTCACGAGTCCTACGAGGAGGCCGTCCCGGCATACCGGGAGCACATCCAGCTTGGAAGACTCGAGCTTACGTGCGACCTCCTCGAGGGATGCGTCCGCCTGGACGATCTCGAATTTACGGGTCATGAGGTCTCCAGCCTTCATGTGCCACAATCCTCTCCGGAATTGGGGAGCCCGGCATGCAGCGGCACCTGGTCTGGCCTATCCCCGCTTCCTCATCTCGCGGAGAATAACAATTCCCATGCCATGTCATTCGTCGCGGGCCCAGGCCCCGGAATGTAGAGCGGGGAATGGGGATAGCGCGATTCCTCACGTTCGGGACGCCTGTTTCCCTGCGTCTCCGGCCCCCGCGAGGACTCCCGGAACGTGAAGAAAGGAGAAATCTCCTTGTAAGATGTTCCCGAGCCTCGGAGTTGAATCGAGACCACCTCGAACAGGAGCTGTGACCTCATGGCACGCGCATTCTGGAAGGGCAGCATCAGCTTCGGGCTGGTGGAGATCCCCGTGAGTCTCCAGCCCGCGGTCCAAACGCACGACCTCGACTTCTCGCTGCTGGACCGGAAGGATTTCTCACCCGTCGGTTTCAAGCGCTTCAACAAGAACAGCGGCCGGGACGTTCCCCGGGAAGAGGTGGTTCGCGGGTACGAGTACGAGCCGGACGAGTACGTGGTGCTCACCGACGAGGAGATCGCGCGGGCCAACGTCGAGCGAAGCCAAACCATCGACATCGTCCAGTTCGTGGAGCGCGACGAGATCGACCCCCTGTACTACGAGACGCCCTATTACATCGAGCCGCTCAAGAAGGCGAGCAAGAGCTACGCGCTCCTTCGTGCCGCGCTGGAGAAGAGCCACAGGGTGGGAATCGCGCGCGTCGTGCTGAGGACCCGCCAGCGTCTCGCGGCGCTTCTGGTGCGCGACGAGGTTCTGGTGCTGGACCTGCTCCGCTACCCGCACGAGCTCCGAAGCGCCGAGGGTCTCCATGTGCCGCCGAAATCGGCGAAGGGGGCCGGCATCAAGGAGACCGAGGTCCGGATGGCACTCCAGCTCATCGACGGAATGACGGGGCACTGGGATCCCGCGAAATACAAGGACGAGTACCGAGATGATGTGATGGAGCTCGTCCGGCGCAAGATCAAGAGCGGGCAGACGCACACGATCCTCGAGCCCGAGGAGATCAAGGAGAGGCGCCCCGCGCGCTCCGAGGTCATGGACCTGATGCCCCTCCTGAAAAAGAGCCTCGCCGAGCGGACCGGCGGAACGCGCAGGTCCACGAAGAGGCGTGAGCGAAGGGCTCCGGGAACGCGGCGGCCGCGGAGTGCGTAGATGACGCTCACGACGTACCGCCGGAAGCGCGACTTCAAGGAGACGCCCGAGCCCAAGGGCAAGGCCAAGACCAAAGCGTCCCGCAAAGGTCCGCTGTACGTGATCCAGAAGCACGCCGCCTCGCGGCTGCACTACGACTTCCGTCTCGAGCTCGACGGCGTGCTGAAGAGCTGGGCGGTGCCCAAAGGACCGAGCCTCGATCCCGGGGAGAAACGCCTCGCGGTGGAAGTCGAGGACCATCCGCTCGAATACGGTTCCTTCGAGGGAACGATTCCGAAGGGCCAGTACGGGGGAGGCTCGGTGCTCCTCTGGGATCGCGGCACCTGGACTCCGCTCGTGGATCCGCACGAAGGGCTCCGTCGCGGAAAGCTCGAGTTCGAGCTCCACGGGAAAAAGCTGTCGGGGAATTGGGCCCTGATCCGGATGGGGGGCCGCGGGGATGAGAAGGGGAAAAAGAACTGGCTCCTGATCAAGGAGCGCGATCCCGGAGCGAAGAAAGGCCGGCGGTAGCACCACTCCGCTTGTATCCCCTACAAGGGAACGGAGAGAAGGTTACATGCGCGCCGCCGGTCACGTCGAAGGGCGAAAAAAATCGGCGGCCGGGGACGGGCAACTCTGCGGATCCCCGCGAACCGCGAGGCCACCCGCCATCCGGCCGCCATTCTCAAGCGGCTTCTATCTTCTCTAGCGAATGCCTAGCGAAAACCGGGCCTATTCACGCACCCGGGTTCCGGTCGTCGCTTC
>VBOR01000121.1 GCA_005893165.1 Candidatus Eiseniibacteriota bacterium
CGTCCCGCTCGCGCGGCTGGCCGCGGCCCGCGCTGCCCTGAAACGGACGTGAAGGTCGACGCGGTCATCCCCGCCCTGAACGAGGCGGCCGCGCTGGGCGAGGTGCTCGATGGGATCCCCTCGCCTCCGGTGCGGCGCGTCATCGTGGCGGACAACGGCTCGACCGACGACACGGCGCGCGTGGCCCGCGAGCACGGAGCCCGGGTGGTCGAGGAGCCGCGGCGCGGATACGGCGCGGCGTGCCTCCAGGGAATCGCGGCCCTTCGGGACGATCCGCCGGACGTGGTGCTCTTCCTCGATGCGGATGGAAGCGACGATCCGGCCGAGGCCGTGGCGGTCCTCGCGCCCATTCTGGACGGGGCCGCCGATCTGGTCGTGGGGTCGCGCGTGCTCGGAGAACGCGAGCCCGGGGCGCTCACCCCGCACGCGAGATTCGGAAACTGGCTCGCGACGCGGCTTCTGGCCGGTCTCTATGGAGCGCGCTACACCGATCTCGGCCCGTTCCGGGCGATCCGGTACCCGGCGCTCCTCCGCCTGGGGATGAAGGATCGCGATTTCGGATGGACCGTGGAGATGCAGATCCGGGCGGCGCGGCAGGGGCTGCGCCACACCGAGGTTCCGGTACGGTACCGGCGCCGCACGGGCCGCTCCAAGATCTCCGGTACGTTTGGAGGATCGGTCCGGGCCGGGGCGAAAATCCTGAGCACCGTCTTCGCCCACCTCCTTGACCCCTCTTCTCCCGCCGGGGTACCATGAGCCCACCTTGATCCGCTCGTTCGCCCCCTGGCACCGGTATTTCGCGCTCCTCGTTCTGGCTCTCGCGGCTCCCGCGTACACGCCCCCGCCGCTCATGCGCACGACCCTGAATCCCCAGAGCGCCCAGACATGCCTGACCTGCCACGTGGACATCACGCAGCAATGGGGCAGCTCCGCTCACGCCCAGGCGGACCGCAAGCTGAACCTGCTCTTCGGGCGGATGTACTTCGCTTCGCTCCAGGAGACGCGCGGAGCGACCCTGGTCAAGTGCGGCCCCTGCCACGAGACGGAGCAGTATGTGACGAACGATTTCGACAAGGTGCGCCCCGTGAGCGAGGAAGGGATCACGTGCGTCTTCTGCCACGGGATCAGCGGTCCCGGCCCGACAGACGCGGTCCCGCCCGTGACGCTGGAGCTGGGTCCCTATTTCGGTCCGATACGCAATCCCGTGCCCGTGAAGGACCACGCCTCGAAGTACAGCGAGCACTTCACGAAATCCGCCTTCTGCGGAAGCTGCCACCAGTACGAAAACCAGAACGGGATCCTCATCAGCGACACGTTCGGGGAGTGGAAGCGGTCGAAGTACGCGAAGGCCGGCGTCACCTGCCAGTCCTGCCACATGCCCGGAAGCCCGGGCCGAGTTTCTTCGCTGGGCCCGGCGCGCCCGCGCGTCGCGGACCACTCCTTCCATGGCCCCGACAAGAACCGCGCGTTGCAGGGCGCGGCGACTCTGGTCCTGAAGCTAGGGAAGCGCGGCACCGAGAACCTGCGCGTCCTCGCCGTCGTGACCAACGTCGGGGCGGGACACGCGATCCCGACCGGAAACGATCAGCATCTGCTCCTCATTCGCGTGCGCGCGACCGACACGGAGGGGCACATCCTCTGGGAGAACGATCCGTTCCGGGATTCGAGCGGCTCGATCTTCGGCCTCATCCTGGCCAACGATCTGGGCGCCTACCCGGCCGAAACCTGGGCCGCGGCGAAGGTGGTCGCGGATCGCCGGATCCAGACAGGCTCGAGCGCGCAGGCGGCATACGAGATCCCGGTCGGCGAAGCGAAGGGCGCCGTGAAGATCGACGCCGTGCTCCTCTATCGCAAGGCGCGTCCCGAGACCATCCAGCTCTACAACCTTCCCGAGGACGTCTACGGCGCGGAGCGCCGTGTCGCGCAGGCGACGCTCACCGTCCAGAACCCCTAGACAGCCCCGCCCGAAACTCCTACCGTACGCCCCATGCCGCGCTCCGACCTGCTCGGGGAAATCCGCCGGGAGGGGTACACCTTGGGAGCGATCTGGAGGTTCGCGCGCGGGAGCCTCGCCCGGGTCTCCCGGGGCCTCCCCCAGCACCCGGAGCTGGTGCGTCCCATCGCCGCGCTGGCGCTCGTGCTCTTCACCCTGCAGTTCGGCGCGGCGCTCCTCCTCTCGGTGCACGTCGGGCGCTCCGCCGGCGTGAGCTACCTCGTGGCCTCGAGCCTGATGCTCCTCTTCGTTCCTGATCCACGAGGGGCGCTGGGAGGCGGTGGTGTGGATCTTCGTGGCGAGCGCCTTCACCGACGTGCTGGACGGCGTGCTCGCGCGCGCGCTTCGCGCCGAGACGCGGGTGGGCGCGCTTCTCGATCCCCTGACCGACGTCGCGTTCAATTCCTGCGTCTTCATCGCGCTCCTGGAAGCCCGGGTGGTGCCCTGGTGGGTGACGGCGCTCATGCTGATCCGCTACGCGCTGCTCGTGGGCGGCACGGTGTACCTGTATTTCTTCTACGGGCCCGTGCGCATCCAGCCGACGCTCTTCGGAAAGCTGACCGGGTTTCTCACCACGCTGCTCCTCGGGCTTCTGCTTCTCGGGCTTTCCTCCTGGAGCGAGAGCGCGCGGCGCAGCATGAAAGAAGTGTTCGACGTCGGGCTGGGGGTGATGGGGCTCGCCACGATCATCCAGGTCGTCTTCATCGGTCTCGCGAATCGAAGCGTGGGGGGCGAGCCGGTGGAGGTCCCGGAGATCCAGGAGCGTCCCGCCAAGGTGGTCGGAGAGATCCGGTCCCGGTAAACTCTCGGCCGCACCGCTAAACTCTCGGCCGCACACCCGCGGTCCAGGCCATTCCGCCGGGCAATTTCGGTCTCGAATTGCATTCTGCATCGCATTTCTTCCGTGCGCCGCGGCGCCGGAAGAGGCGGCTCCCCGCGTGTTTGCAAGGCCCCTCCCCGGCAGGGCTTGATTCGCCGCCGAACGCAGTTTGTGCGCACCCCCCGTGGCATGCCTCTTGCGGTCCGGCTCTCTGCTAAGTCCCTGCGGCTCAACGGAAGAGCGCGGGATCGAGACCCTCCAGCCAGCCGAGGCCCATGCCGCTGCGAACATCGTTGGTTGCGTACGCGATCGGGGCGTCCCTCCTGCTCGCCGGTCCTGCCTTCGCGGGCGCGGGATCGGGCGAAGCCTCGATCTTCGGACCGAATCCCGTCTACGCGGGGAAGGCAGATTCCTGGACGGTCCTCTATCACGCCACCGAGCCCTTCTCCGCGCTGGGCGGCATCATCGAGATCGACGTCCCTCCGGCCTGGACCCCGCCGCAGAACGTGAACTCGAACGCTCCCGGCTACGTGAACAGTCCCAACGTCGATGTCGTGAATTCCATCTCGACCCTCGGGCAGACGATCCGGGTGCATCTGGGTGCGCCTCCGCTGAGGAGTTTCGGAAACCCGGACTCGGTCACCTACGTCAGCGTTCTCTACGGGGTCGGCGGACCCAACTCCGCCGCCGTCCCGCAGACGACCACGCAGGATTCGGTCTTCTTCTTCGTGCGGAGCGATCCGCAGCTGACGGGCTCGCCGGCTGCGATCGCGTCCTCCCCGTGGGTCACGGTGGTCGCGGACACGGACCTCGCATCGGTCGCGATCGTGGACGGCGCGGGTGCCGTGGTCGACACGCTGACGCGGACGACCGATCAGGACACGACGCAGCTCTTCCTCCGCGGCTACGACGCCTACGGCAATCCCTCTCGCCTCGTTCCGTGCGACTGGACGCTGAGTGGAGGCGTGGGCGCGCCTGTGCCCCCAAGCGGCGGGGGCTCCACGGCGCTGAGGCTCGACCGTCCCGGAACGGGGAAGGCGTACGCCGACTCGGGGGGCACCTGGATCGACTCCACGGGAGTGATCACGGTGCTTCACGGCGCGTACGCGGGGCTCGCCATGACCTCGGGCGCCTCCTCGGCCGCCGCGGGGAGCTCCGTCGCGGTGACGGCGAGCGCCCTGGACGCGGACGGGAACACGGTCACGGACGGCGCGGGCTCGGGGGCGGCGATCCGGTTCGTGGCGTTCGTGGACTCCGCGATGTCGGCGGGCTCCGATCCGGATCTCGTCGACGCGGACGCGACGCTCTCCGGGGGCGCGTACTCGGGCTCTCTCGTCCCGCGCCGCGCGGGCACCTACTGGGTCGCGGCGCGCGACACTGCCACAGGGTTCACCTCGGAGCGGCACCGCCTCGACGTCACGCCCGGGGGCCCCGACCGGATTTCGCTTTGGCCCGACACCCTGCGGCTCGTCGCAGGCGTTCCCGACACGGTGACGGTGCGGGTCTTCGACGCCTTCGGGAATCGCACGGCGGCCGTGACCTCCGAGACGCTCACGCTCTGGACCGACCGTCCCAACGGCACCTTCCGGAGCCTCGGAGGCGGCGCTCCCATCTTCGAGATCACGGTGCCGGCCGGCGTCGATTCGGCGCGATTCACCTTCGCGGACACGCGGACCACGACCTCGGAGGGGCGCATCCGCTCCATCGACGCGAACGGCCAGTCCCCCTTCCTGGGTACCGCGGGCGCGCCGGTGCTCACGGGCCCTGGCGTCCCCGCCGCGATCACGCTGGTCGCGGCGCCCGACACGCTCGTGGCGAACAACGCGGACCTCACGGTGGTCTCGGGGTCGGCGGCGGACGCGTACGGGAATCGGGTCGCGGCGGGGGAGCGCTTCACGCTGACGGCCACGCTCCTCACGCCGGCCAGCGATCAGGATCCAGGCGCCCCGGGGGCGCAGCTCCTCGCCGATGCGACGGGCGCCCTGAGCGGCTCCGCGAGGGCGGGGACGGCCGCGGGTGCGGGAAGCGCGACCGTGACGGCGGAACGCGCGGGACCCGGCGGCCCGGCGAGCGCGTCGGCGGCGGTCCGTCTCCTCGCGGGCACTCCCGACAGCCTTGTCGCGCTCACGGCTCCGGCGGACTCGCTGGCCGCGGACAGCGTCGCGACGCTCGCGATCGGAGCGAGCGGCCTCCACGACGCGCACGGAAACCCGGTCCGGGACGGCGAGAAGTACACGGTCGCGACCACGCTCGGATCGATCCAGACGCCGGACGCCGATGCGGGCACGCCCGGCGTCCAGGTCCTCTCCTCCGGCGCCGCGATCGCGTTCACGCTCTTCGGAGGGGACGTGCTGGGGGCCGCGAACGTGACCGCGACCTCCGTGCGCGACACCAACTCGAACGGCGCGCTCGACGTTCGCCTCGTTCCGGGCGCGGTGAGCGCTTCGCGCTCCTCCGTCGCGGCGAGCACCCCCGCGCCCGTCGGCCCCTCCGGCAGCACGATCGCGATCACGCTTCGAGACCGCCAGGACCACCCGCTCCCGAACGTCGCCGCGGCCTCGATCGCGGTCACCGTCACCGGGCTCTCCGCGAGCGTGACCCCGCTCGCCCCGGCCACCGACCCTTCGGGCAGGATCGACGTGGGCGCGAGCACGAGCACGGCCGGCACGGGGACGGCGCACGTCGTCGCGCGCGGCGTTCCGCTGACCTCCCAGCCCTCGATCGTCTATCAGCCGGGCCCGCTCGATCACTACACGATCGCGGGCCCCCCCGGGCCGCTCACCTCCGGGAACGGCGTGACCCTCACGGTGAGTGCGTTCGACAGCTTCGGAAATCCGCTTCCCGGCGAGAGCGGGGAGACGCTCACGCCCACGGTCACGTCGGGCGCCGCGAACGTGCCTCCATCGGTCACCCTCGCGAACGGCACCGCGTCGATTCCCGTCACACCGTCACAGGCGGCGCCGCTCACGATCCAGGTCGGCGACGGCACGCGGCCCACGGTCGCGTACGGTCCGGTGGCGGTGAATCCATCCGGAGCGGCCACGCTGACCTTGGCGCCTCCGTCCCTCTCGCTCACGCCGGCCCAGGCCGGCACCGTCACCGTCACGGTGCGGGATGCCGCCGGAAATCCCATCCAGGGGCACGCGGTCACGTTCTACCTCGGTGGTCCGAGCGCCGCCGGCGCCCTCGAGTCGCTCGGGGGAACCACGGGAGGTCCTGGATCGCAGGGCGGCGTGACCAACGCCTCCGGCCAGCTCGCCGTCCGGTATCGCGCGCCGAATGCGGCTCCCTCGGCGGATTCCATTTTCGCGAGCGGAGGCGCTCCTTCGCCCGCGGGCATCCGCGCCGCGACGAGCCCCGGCGCGACCGCGGCGCTCCGCGTCACCCCGAATTCGCTCGCATGGACGGCGGGAGTGGCGGAAAGCGTCCGCGTTCAGGCGATCGATGCCTTCGGCAACCTCGTCACCGCGGATGCCGCCACCGTCACCATGCGCCCTTCCGGCGCTCTGGTGTGGTCGCCGGTCTCGGGGGCGCTCGTGAACGGACAGTTCCTCACGGCGGGCCGCGACACGCTGGTGGAGACGGTGGCGATCGGGGTGGACCGGACGGGAGGCGGTAGCGGTGGCGGTGGAAACGCCACCGTTGCTCCCGCGGCGGCCGCGGGCGCCATCCCAAGCGCCGCCACCCGCGACAGCCTGACCGCCGACGGCCGGAGCGCCTCCACGGTGACGCTCGGCCCGGTGCGCGACGCATTCGGAAATCTCGTGAGCGCGGGCACCCTCCTCGGCGTCGCCGCGCAATCCGGAACCCTGGTCGCCTCGGATCAGAGCGCCTCCGATCCCGGCCTCGATCTCGCGACCGGAGCGGACGGCAAAGCCTCGGTCGTGCTCCTCGCGCCGCTCGTCGCTGGGAGGGATACGCTCTCCGCGGCCACGCGCCTCGGCAGCGCCTCGGGAACGCACGTCTTCACCTACGTGCCTCCTCCTTCGCTCGCGTACGTCGCCGGATCGCTCGCCCCGGGTGCTGCGCTTCCGGACAGCTCCCAGAGCTTCGCGCTCCAGGCGAGAAACACCGGCGCGGGCCCGATCCAGCTGGGCGCGGGCTCGACCCTTTCCTTCGGCTCGGGCGCGACCGTGTTCTCCGCGACCCTGACTTCGACGACGTCGATCGGAGCCGGCGCCACGGCCACGCTTTCCTTTGCCGCGGCCACGGTGCCGGCGGGGCTCACTCCCGGAGCCTACGCACCAAGCTTCCGCGCGCTCGGGACGGACGGGACCGGCGCCGCGTTCGATTTCTATCTGAGCCTCGCGGGCGCTCAGGTGAGCGTGCTTGGAGCGGCTGTCGCCGTGGTGAGCGCCGCTCCCGACCCCGTGCCGCTCGGGTACGCGACGCTCTCCCTCGTCTTCGACGTGACGAATCTCTCGGGGACCCCGGGAACCCTGTCGGGGGCGAGCGTGGGCTATTCCACGGGCGCCTTCATCACCGGACCACCGACCCCCTCCCTGGGCGCCGCGATCCCCGCCGGGGGCGCGACGCGGTTCACCTTCCAGGCGCAGGTCCCCTCGAGCGGCATCCCGTCGGGCACGATCGTGCACGCGACCCTCCAGGCCACGGTCGCCTTCGGGTCCAATTCGGTGGTCGCCTCGAATGCGCCCGCGCTCGATTTCCAGGTGGTCTCCGCGGCGCAGATCGCCGCCGTGCCCGGGAGCGGAGCGCCGCCCCGCTTCCTCCGCGGGAGAACCTGGAAGCCCAGCGTCCGCGTCTCGAATTCGGGAGCGGCGGCGGTCACCCTGAATCGCGGCACCACGCGCCTCGTCATCGATCTCGGCGGCTCCACGTTGAGCACGGCGCTTTCCGCGAACACCGCCGCCGCGCCGTCGGACCAGGCCACGCTCGCCTTCGATTCGCTCGCGGTGCCGGCCGGCGCGCCCAGGGGACGTCACCCCGCCCGGCTCCTCCTCGACGGAGTGGAATCGGGGCAGCCCTACGCCGCCACGATCGGCTTCGCTCCCGACAGCGTGGACGTGCTGGACCCGGCGCTCCTTTCCGTGGTGGCGGGATCGCTCGCCCCGGACACGGTGAGCGCGGGGCAGGCGCGCCCGGTCTCGGTCACGCTCCGGAACGCGGGAGACGTGCCCTTCACGCTCGACCCATCCACGGCGCTCCACTTCGGGCCGCCGCTCTCGCTCACGCGCACGCTGGGCGCCTCTCCCACGCTGAACGCGGGGCAATCGGTCGCGCTCTCCTTCACCGGTGGAGCGCTTGGATCGGGATCCCCGCCGGGCACGGCCGCCACGACGCTCGACGTCTTCGGGACGGAGGACGGCGTCTCGAGGGCTCAGAGTCTCCCCGGCGATCCGATCGAGGTGATGGCGCCCGCCTCGCTTCAATACGTGGGCCGCTCCACGGTGCCGACCCAGACGCGCCCTGGGCAGACGATCGACGTGACCCTGGACGTCCGGAACGCCGGCGGATCGCCGTTCGTGCTCGATCCCCAAAGCTCGCGGCTCGCCGTGACCGACGGCGTGGACGTGATGACCGGGCTCGCCTCGGGGAGCGCCTTCACGCTCGGGCCGGGTGCCCTCGCCACGCTGACGTTCCCTGGTATGGCGGTGCCCGCCTCGATGGCCAGCCAGCCCTATCGGGTGAGCCTCACGCTCCAGGGCACCGAATGGGGGCTTGGGGGAAGCGCCGCCGTGGTCTCGCCGGACAGCGAGCTCGTAGTGCTCGAACCCCTGGCCGCGATCCAGGCGCGCGCCATCGATACGGCGCCTCCGGTCCAGGTCGCGCCCGACGGCGCATCGTCACGGGTCTGGGGAGTCGAGCTCCAGGCGCTGGCCGCGACCGGATCCGCGACCGGCGACTCACTCCGCTCCATCGCAGTCACCGTCCTCACCGACGGGTCCTCGGCCCCGCCGCCCCAGGGAGCGCTCGTCTCGATCGCGCTGCGCGACCGGTTCGGCGCGCTTCTCGTCCAGGTCTCGCCCGCTCCGGGAGCCCCGAATCCCATCCTCCTTCCCATCGCCCCCGCGCTCGCCATGGGGGGCGCTCCGGAATCGCTCTTCGTCCACGCGGCCTTCCGGTCGGGGACCGCGGCGCAGCGTGTCGCCTTCCGGCTCGCGCAGGCGAACGACGTCGTCGCGGAGGACGTGTTCACGGGCGGACGCGTGCCTGTCGTGGGAGGTGGCGGGCTCCCCTTCCAGGCGCTCACCTCGCGCGACATCACCTTCTTCGAGAAGCCGCACGGATACCCGAATCCCTTCCACGCGGGGAGCGAGGCCGTCCTTCTCTCCTACGTGCTCGGGCAGGACGCGGCGGTGAAGGTCTCGATCTACACGCTCCTCGGCGATCTGGTGCGCGAGCTCTCCCTGGCGCCGGGGACGCCCGGAGGCAGCGGAGGCCTGAACGAAGTCCCCTGGGACGGGCGGAACGGGAAGGGCGAACTGGTGCGTCCCGGCGTCTACGTCGCCCGGATCGATGGGCCCGGCGTGAGCGAGCGCGTCAAGGTGGGGGTGCTGCGATGAGGCGAAGCCGGCTCAAGCGCGGCTGCATCAAGCGCCGCCGCCTCTTCCGAAGCGTTCCGGTCCGGCGCGTGGTCCGCGCGCTGCTGGCGGCATCGCTCCTCATCGCCGCGCTCTTCGCGGCGCACGCCCGCGCTTCGGCGCAGACGGCCGGCACTTCGAGCCTCATGTCCACGCCGGCCGGATGGCCCAGCACCGGCGCGGTCACGGGCTTCACCGGGCTGGCGCTCGATCCCCTGGCGATCTACCTGAACCCCGCGGGACTGGCGGTGCAGGACGAACGGTCGCTCCTCGTGCACCACGGAATGCTCCAGTTCCAGACGACCTGGGATCTGGCCGCGGTCTCCTATCCCGTGCCGGGCCTGGGAGGCATCGGTCTGGGGTTCGCGCGGATCGGGACCGGAGGCATCGAGGGATACGACGCGCAGAATCGTCCGACGGGCTCGATGAGCTATCGCGAGACCGCCGCCGCGGCGAGCGTCGCCCGAAAGGTGCGCGGCCCTCTCTGGGCCGGCGCCACGTTCAAGATCCTCGGGCAATCGCTCGGGGACGTCTCCGCGTCCGCTCCCGCCGTGGATCTGGGTCTTCTCTTCCGTCCCGTAGCGCTGCGCGGCGGGCAGGTCGGCCTCTCGGTCCAGAACGTCCTCGCGGGCTCGCTGGACCTGGGGGGCGTCACTCCTTCGCTGGACCGCTCGTACCGCCTGGGGCTCGGCGGACCCGAGTGGCGGCTGAACGCGCTCTCCGCGGCCCGCGTCGTCCTGGATCTGGCCACGCGCGGGAAGGAGGGCATGAAGCCCCGCCTCGGAGCGGAATTCACGCGCGCGGGTCTGGGCTCCCTCCGCGCCGGATACGCCGAGGGAGGACCCGTGCTCGGCCTCGGGCTCCGGTTCCGCCGCTACGGATTCGATTACGCCTATCAGAGCGGGAAGGTGGAGGCCACCCAGCAGTTCGCGCTCCGGCTGGCCTGGGGTGTTCCCATCAGCCGCTACGACGCCCAGCGGATCGTGGAGCTGCGCAAGGCGGCGGTGGATTCGATCCGCGTCCAGCGCGCGGCCGAGATCGCGCTCGACCGGGACAAGGCCGAGGTATCCGAGAAGACGGGGGACTGGGAGACCGCCTTCGTCCTCTGGCAGGTGCTCGAGCGCTCCGATCCAGGCAGGCCCATGTACCCGGCCCGCGCCGAGCGCGCCCGGATCGAGATCGAGCGGAGCGCCCAGGCGGCGATTGCCGCGGAGAGCGGCCGGAGGCTCTGCCGCACGCTCGCGGACATGGCGCGCCTGGCGCTCGCGCGCGGGGACGCCGAGGAAGCCACCGGGCTCATGCGCGCCATCCTCGCGTCGGGAGCCGCGGGAGCGGTCCCGCGCGATACGCTCGCGATCCTCGAGCGGGACGTCGCGTCGGTCCGTGACCGCGCGTCCGCCGCCGCCCTGGCGCGGGCCGATTCGCTCTGGGCGAAGGCGCGCGCGTTCGAGGCCGCGGACCAGGTGGCGCTCGCGCTGCGCCTCACCCCCGAGGATCCCCGCGCCCGCCGCCGGTGGAGCGAGCTTCAGACCTCCATGGGAAAGAGCGCCGCGGAAGCGCAGATCCTGGGGAGGAAGCTCGACGCGCTCACGGCGCTCAACGAGGTGGCGCGCGCCTTCGCCGAGGGACGCTACACCGACGCGAGCGCGGCCGTGCAGCGGGCGCTCGCCCTCGATCCGGCGAGCCCGGAGGCGCGCGACTGGCGGGACAGGATCCAGCGAAGGCTCTCCACGCCCAAGCCGGAGCTGGATGCGCGCATCAAGCAGCTCTACATCAAGGGAATGGAGGCCTTCACCTCGGGCGATTATCGCGAGGCGCTGCGGAACTGGGAGCAGATCCTGGTCCTGGATCCCCTGAACGAGAGCGCGCGGCGAAACGTCCTCGAGGCGCGTGAGCGCATGAAGTCCGAGGCGCGCCGGTGAGCCAGAAGGCGGGCCCGACCCGCCGATTCCAGCTCCGCGTTCCCGCCGAGGACCGGCACCTGGCCGAGATCCGCGACTTCATCCAGGAGGTCGGCGAGAAGATCCAGATCCCCGGAAAGATCCTCGCGAACACCAAGCTCGCGGTCGACGAGGCCTGCACGAACGTCGTGAAGCACGGCTACCAGGGGCGGTCGGGCTTCATCGAAGTCGTGGTGACCGGAAACGAGCGGGAATTCTCGATCGAGATCCTGGATCAGGGCGAGAGCTTCGACCTCCGGAACGTCAAGAGCCCCAACCTCAAGATGTACGTCGAGACCCGGAAGCGCGGCGGGCTGGGTGTCTTCCTCATGAACCAGCTCATGGACGAGGTGCGCTACCGGGGGAGCCTCGAAGGCAACGTCCTCACGATGTCGAAGCGCCTCGGCCGGCGGCGCCGCCGGGTCGGCGGAAGGGGAGTGAAGCCCCGATCGCTCCGGGTCACGTACACGCTCCAGGCCTTCGGCGCGATGACCTTCCTCGTGGCGGTCGCATTCACGGTGATCCACGCCCGGCAGATGCAGAACGTGAGGGAGGAGACGCAATCGCGCGCGCGGAGCGTGGCCCGCAGCCTGGCGCTCCCGGCCTCCGAGCTCCTCTCGCGCCCCGAGCCCATGTCGATCGAGCAGACGCTGCTGAACCAATCCATCCGCGCCGCCCTCAAGGCCAACCCGGAATACGTCTCGGTGCGGGTGCTCGACACGACGGGGCGCGTGTGGGGAAGCGACCGCTTCGAGGAGCTCTTCACGACCCAGCACGGCCTCCGGGGCACGGTGACGGAGCCCGTGCGCCAGGCGACTACCGGAACGCCCGGAGCCCTCCTGGGGTACGTGGTGCTCAACGTCAGCGAGCAGGCGGTGGAGGCGCGGATCCTCGCGGCGCGGGCCGAGCTGGCGGGGATCGCGCTCCTCACGCTTTTTCTGGGCTGCGGTCTCTCCGTGGTCCTGATCGGCGTGTTCGTCCGGCCCATCCAGGTCCTCTCCGACAACGTCCGCGCCATCGGCGAGGGAAGCATGGTGGCCGAGGTGGGGGTGTCGGGGAACGAGGAGATCGACGAGATCGCGCGGGCGTTCAACGAGATCACGGCCAAGTTCCGCGCTGCGCAGGGGAATCTGGTGGAGCAGGAGCGGCTGCAGAAGGAGATGCAGGTCGCGCAGGAGATCCAGCAGAGCCTCTTGCCGCGGCACGTGCCGGAGATCGAGGGGTATGAGATCGGCGCGCTCTACCGCGCGGCGAAGGAAGTGGGCGGGGACTACTACGACTTCTTGCAGGTCGACGAGCGGACCGTCGGCGTCGTGGTCGCGGACGTTTCCGGCAAGGGGGTGCCGGGCTCTCTGGTCATGACCATGATCCGGACCGCGCTCCGTATGGAGGCGCGCGGGAACCGCTCGGCTTCCGACGTCATGGCCCGCATGAACACCTTCGTGACCGAGGACATGAAGAAGGGAATGTTCGTGACGATGTTCTACGTGGTGCTGGATTCGGTGAACCGCATCGTGACCTACGCCAGCGCGGGACACAATCCGATGATCCTCTACCGCGGAGAATCGGACGCGACCTACTTCCTGAAGCCGAAAGGCATCCCGGTGGGAATCGACGCGCCGGACGCGGACCTCTTCCGGCGGACGATCTCGGTGGAGCGGCTCACCCTGATGCGGGGCGACATGCTGGTGATCTACACCGACGGGATCACCGAGGCCATGAACCCGGGGCGCGACCAGTTCGGCGAGCCGAGGCTCCTCGGAGCGATCAAGAAGTACGGCCATCTGACCGCCCAGGAGTTCACGGAAGCGCTGGACCGCGAGATCCACGAGTTCACGTCGGGGGCGCTCCAGAACGACGACATCACGCTCGTGGCGATCAAGGAGAAGGTGCAGCCCGAGGAGCGCCTGGAGTCCAAGCGCCGCGAGCTCTTCCGGCTGATCGAAGAAGAGAAGGTGCCCGTCGCGGAGGCCTGCGAGCGTCTCCAAGTGGCCACGTCCACCTACTACCGCTACCGGAAGCGTGTGGCGGAAGTGGGAGGGGAAGAGGGGCTGAAGAGCATCCGGCCGCGCGCCGGGATGCTGAAGGCGAGCCTCGAAGAGGAGGCGGTGATCCTGTCGCTCGTGAAGGCGGAGCCGCTTCTTGGAGCCAAGAAGATGGCCGATCAGCTCCAGGCGACGGGGAAGGCGGGACCGAACCTCACCGCGGCCGTAATTTACGCAACACTACGGAAGAACGGGCTCAGCACCCGGGAAAAAAGGCTTGAGTTCGCCCAGAACGGAACCGATAGACGTATGGCAAGGCTGGCCCAGGCACTCTCGGAGTCCGCCCGGCCCAACCGCGCTCCGGAAGTCGAAGACCAAGGAGGGGATGTATGAAGGGAATCGACGTCTACGTCGAAGAGGCGCCGCAGAACCGGGGAGTTTCCATCCTGCGCGTCTCGGGCTATGTGGACACCACGACGAGCCCGGATCTGGAGCGGCGGCTGCAGGCGCTGCTCCGGGAAAAGCGCTACCACGTCGTCGTGGATCTCGCCCGCGTGGAGTACATCTCCAGCGCCGGGTGGGGAATCTTCATCAGCGAGATCCGCGAGATCCGCGAGCACGGCGGAGATCTCAAGTTATCCGGCATGGCTCCCGACGTGCGCGAGGTCTTCGACCTCCTCGAGTTCGAGAACATCCTCCAAGCCTACACGGACTCCGATCTGGCGGTCGCTTCCTTCGGCCCGATCGTCCCGGCCAACGTGGAGCCGCCCGCTCCTCAGGGATCCGCGGGGAATTCCGAGTTCGGCTCCGAGGACCGGATGGAGCTTCAGCGCAGCGAGAAGATCCTCTCGGACGAGGACCTCGTGCGCGAGATCGCCCGGAAGCACCCCGATTACGGTCTCATGCGGATCCAGAAGGATCCGGAATCATTAGAAGCTAGTCGCCGCCGTTCATTTCCGGCTTGACCCCGGCCGCTGGGAATCGGTATCTTCCGTCCGCAACCCTCTCCTGAGAACGCCTCTGCACGAACCCCGCGTGTTTCATTCGTCAACGTTGCCCGGTATTCTTGCCGCGAGGATCGATCGGTGAACGTCACGTTTGCGTCCGCTTCCAATCTATTCGTGCCGGCGCTCGTCCTTCTGGCCCTGGCGCTGGGGGTGGCGCTCTACCTCACGCGCTATCCCGCGCTCCATCCCAGACGGCGCGCCGCCTTGCTCGCGGCCCGGACCGTCACGCTGTTGGCACTTCTCTTCGCGTCGCTCGGTCCCCTGGTCCGCTACTCCACCGCGTCGCGCGAGCGGAACCGGATGCTCGTCCTCGTGGATCATTCCGGGAGCATGGAGGTGCGCGACGGAGACGCTTCGGGGCGAACGAGGCGGGAGGTCGCGGACAGTGCCGCCACCGCGATCGCGGCGGAGCTCTCGGGACGCTACGACGTGCGCATCGCGCCTTTCGACGCGTCGTTGGGGCCCATCGTGACGCCGGCAGCCTGGAAACAGGCGGCGCCCGCGCGCGGAGCGGGGGAGACCGCGCTGGGAGACGCGCTTCGTGAGGCGCTCGACCGGGTGGATCCCGATTCGCTGGCGGCCCTCCTCGTTCTGAGCGACGGGGCGGTGAACCGGGGAGAGGACCCGCAGCGCGCGCTGGGCTCCGCGGTGCCGGCCTTCGGTCTCGTCACGGGCTCGGCGAGCGACCCCCCGACCACCGGGATCGGCGGAATCGACGCTCCGGCCGAAGTCGTGATCGGCCAGCCCGCGGTTCTCACCGTGACCATCCGCCAGGGATCCCGGCCGGCCTCGCGCGGCGTGGCGCGATTGAGCGAAGGTCCGCGCGAGCTGGGGCACGCCGCGTTCGAGCTCCCGCATCCGGGCTCGACGACTCGCGTGCCCATCCCGTTCACGATCGGCGAGCGTGGAAAGCACTTCCTCGCGGTGAAGCTGGACAGCCTGCCCGGAGATCCGATCGTGAAGAACAAGCGGCGCCTGGTCGCGGTGAACGCCAGGCCGGCGAAGCGCCTCGTCCCGCTTCTGGCGTCGGCGTGGGATTGGGACCTGAGGTCCTTCGCTCGTGGGGTGGAGTCGGACACCTCGTGGGCCGTGCTGAGGCTCGTACCTTCGGGCCCTTCCGCGGTGAGTGCCCTCGGCGGCCCGGGGGCGTCCGGTTCCGCACCGGCGGCGCGATCGGGGACCCAGAGCCTGGCCGAGGTCCTGCGCGACGCGAATGTCATCGCGGTCCGCTACGACTACCGCGCGCTCACGCCGGAACGGAGCGCCGAGATCCTGCGTTTCCTAGAGCGAGGGGGCGGGGTCCTCCTCTGGGTGGATCCTTCGAATCGCCCGCCCGCGGAAGGGCCCCTCACGCAGGCGCTCGGGATCTCGTGGCGGGACACCGGCCGTTCGGTCGCTTCGGGCGCCACGCTCGAGCTCACGCCCGCGGGGCGGGCGCACGAGATCACGCTGCTCGGCGGCGATGCGGCCAGCGCGACCGCGACCTGGCGGGCGCTCCCACCCGTGCAGGTTCCTCTGGCGCTGAACGCGCGGGAGCCGGGTCTCGCCCCGCTCCTCATCGTCCGATCCGGAACCGAGGCGACGCCGGTGCTCCTCGCCGGGAAGATCGGCGCGGGGCGCGCGGCGGTCCTGAACGCGACCGGCGTGTACCGGTGGGGCTTGACGGCCTCGGGTCTCGCCGGAGGCGCGGGCGTCGAGCCGGCCTTCTTCGGCGGACTCGTGACGTGGCTCTCGCAAGGAGCAGAGGATCGCGCGGTCCGCATCCAGGCCCCCGATCTCACTCCCGCGGAGCGGCCGATTCCGCTTCGCGTGGCGCTCTCGAACCCGGCGCTCGCGAGAGGGGCTCGCGCCAGCGTGATCGCGCGCGGCCGCCTCGGAGGTACCGCGACTCTCGGACCGACGGCGCAGGGGGACTTCGCGGGCTCGATCGCGCTCCCGGAGGGAATCTACACGCTGCAGGGCCGCGTGGACCGGGGAGGACGCATCCTCGGCACGGACAGCGTCCGCGTCGCGGTGGGAGAGCAGGGGGTGGAGTTCGAGTCGCTCAACGCGGATCCGTCCACGCTGGAGCGGATGGCTTCCCGCTCGGGCGGGTCGGCGGCTCCCCTGGAGCGGCCGGGACCCGTGATGGCGAGGCTTCGCTCGCCCGAAGTCGCCAAGGCGAGGATCGTGGAGCTGGACCTCTTCCATAACGTGTGGGTCTTCGTCCTGCTGATCCTGGGCGCCACCGCGGAGTGGGTCCTGCGAAAGAGGTTTCATTTGCTGTAGGTCTTGCTGTAGGTCCGCTCGCTTCCCCGAATCGGTCGCCCCGCCCCGAGTCCCCGACTGCCGCCACGTTTCGCGTCTCTCCCTCTTGCCTCGCAACCAAGGGGGATTTCATGCCTCGCACGCTCGCGCCCGCGGTCCTGATCGCCGTTTCTCTCCTCGTCCCGTTCCTTGCGCCGCGCGCGGGCGCGGAGCTTCTCCTGAACGAGATCCTCTACGACCCCGCGGGTCCGGACGATGGACTGGAATTCGTCGAGCTCTGGAATCCCGACACGGCGGCCGTGTCGCTCGCGGGGATTCTCCTCGAAGCCGGAGACGGCGCCCGGCCCGGCGTCTGGACTTCGGTGTACTCGGGATCGGCCCTCGACTCCGTGCCCCCGCGCCACGCCTTCCTCATTCGAGGGTCCGCGCTCCTTGGAGCGCTTCAGAACGGTCCTGACGCGGTCCGGTTGCGCCGCGTGGAGGTCGTGCTCGACCTGCTGGGCTACGGGGCGCTGACCGCGCCGGAGCTCTTCGAGGGCGCTCCGGCGGAGGACGCTCCCTCCGGCATGAGCCTCGCGCGCGTCGAGGACGGGCGCGACACGGAGCGAAACGAATCGGACTGGGCCGTCGAGCCGGACCCCTCGCCGGGTTTTCCGAACCATCCCGACCTGAGGCTCAAGATCGCGCGCGGGCGGGCTTCGACGGAGCCCGAGGTCCCATGGCCCGGCGAGGTCGCGGTCCTCCATCTCCTCGTGCGAAACCGGGGCCGGCTCGAGGTCCCCGGGGCGCGATGGAGGATCGAAGTCGACTGGAGCCGGGGAGGGGTCGGCGGGACCTGGAGCCCATTCCCGGAAGCGATCGTTGCGGGAGCGACGCTCGCTCCGGGCGAGAGCACCGAGGTCCGCTGCGAGGTCGCGACGCCCTCGCCGGGACCGTTCGATCTGCGCGCGACGCTGCGCGACCTCGAACCGAATGCGGACCCCTCGGCAGGCGGGGGACCCGCCGGCGGCGTGGAGCCGGCGCTCGCGGATACGGTTCTTCTCCGGTGCCGCTCCACCGCGGCGCCCCTCGTGATCCACGAGATCGCGTTCCGTGACCGCGGCGCGGGAGAATGGGTGGAGCTCTTCGTCCGCGATTCGGTCCCGGACCTCGGAGCCTATGCGCTCTCCGACGCGGGCGCGCGAGCCTACGCGATCGACCGCGGCCCCATCCCGCGACCGGCGCGCGCGGGCGACCTCATCGTGCTGGCGCAGACGCCCGCGCTCGTGCGCGCGGCGTACTCCCTCGCGGACAG
>VBOR01000140.1 GCA_005893165.1 Candidatus Eiseniibacteriota bacterium
TGAATCCGATCTCGACGTGGCGAATGGTTCCGAGCGCGCGAAGGTGCTCCTTGTCGTCGAAGACCTCTGCCAGGACCATCCGCCAGGGATGGAGCCGGGACCAGGCGATGTCGTGGATCTTGTGGGATCCCTCGATCCGGATGGAGCGCCACACCTCGGGCTCCCTCCCCGCCTCCTTGACGCAGCTGTCCTCGAGGATCACATCCGCCATCTGCATCAGCTCCAGGACCCAGGGGACCCCCAGCCCTGGGTGGAAGTCCAGGACCACCACCGGCAGCTCCCCGACGAGGAGGGAGCGGATGGCGCTCGGGATCAGAGCGGCCGACGAGGGGTCTGACTCGAGGACGATCTGTTCGGAGCAGACCAGCCCGCCTCCACTCTCGCGCCGGTGGCAGACCGCGCCGATGCGCGCTCGCAGACCGGATCCCTTCGGCTTGGCGCCCGCTTCGATCGAGAAGAGACGGGAAGGATGCATGCGCGTCACGTCAAGGAGCACGGGATTCAGCCTGGGCGCGAGCGCGGGATCCAGCGGCACGACCAGGTTGGAGAGCGCGGCGCGATAGATGACCGCGGACCGCGCCTCGTCGCCGTTCGCCTTGCCCCCGCTGCCCGCTCCCGCCCGTTTCCACATGCTGCGGAGCTCTCCCTCGAGGGTCGTGACGTCGAAGGGACGGCTGCCTCCCGGCCCGTCCTGCACGTAGCCCTCGCTCACGCCGAGGGGCAGGCTCACAACCGGTACCATCTCGAGCCGCTCGCCGCGAGAAGCTCGTCGGCTTGGGGCGGACCCCACGTTCCGGCGGCGTATTTCACGAGGGGCGGCGCTCCCGAGCGCCACGCGATCTGGATACCGTCCACGAACTCCCACGCCAGCTCCACCTCGTCCCGCCGGGCGAAGAGGGTGGAGTCCCCGAGGTTGCAATCGAGGAGGAGCCGCTCGTAGGCGTCCGGCGGGTCCTGACCGAACGCGGTGAGGTAATAGAAATCCATCTGCACGGGGTCGATGTGGAGCGCCTGTCCCGGGGACTTCGACCCGAAGGAAAGCGAGATCCCTTCGTCGGGCTGGATCCGGAGGCGCAGGACATTCGCCTCGAGCGTCTCGCACCCGGCGGAGCGGAAGAGGGCGAAGGGCGGCTGGCGGAAGACGATCGCGATCTCCGTGGAGCGCTTCGCGAGCCGTTTGCCGGCGCGCAGGAAGAAGGGCACCCCCGACCACCTCCAGTTGTCCACGTGGATCCGCGCCGCCATGTAGGTCTCGGTCTGGGAGCGGGGGTTCACGCCGGGCTCCTCGCAGTATCCCGGCACCGGCGTGCCGCCGGCCGCTCCGGCGGCGTATTGCGCGCGAACGGTGTCCCGCGCGACCTCCTCCCGGGTCATGGGGTGGAGGGTGCGCAGCACCTTGGCCTTCTCGTCGCGCACCGAGTCCGCTTCGAACCGCGCCGGAGGCTCCATGGCCGTGAGGGTCAGGAGCTGCATCATGTGATTCTGGAAGATGTCGCGCGAAATGCCTGCCGTGTCGAAATATGCGGCACGTCCCTCGATGCCCACCGACTCCGCCACCGTGATCTGCACTTGCTCCACGTAGCGGTTGTTCCAGAGCGGCTCGAAGATCCCGTTTCCCAGACGGAAGACGAGGATGTTCTGGACCGTCTCCTTTCCGAGGTAGTGATCGATGCGGTAGACCTGCCGCTCGGCAAAGACCGTGTGCACGAGGGCGTTCAGGTCGCGCGCGCTCTGGAGGTCGCGCCCGAAAGGCTTCTCGATGATGACGCGCGACCAGGGGACCGCGTGGTCGTCCCGGAGCGCGCGCCGGGCGAGCCCAGCGGCGCCGATGTTCCGGACGAGGGTGGCGTACTCGGAGGGAGGCGTGGCGAAGTGGAAGATCCGGTTGCCGGGAACACCGCGCTCCTCCTCCACCTTCGAGAGGAGCTGTCCCAGCGCGCGGAAGGCGGCGTGATCCTCGAAGACCCCGGACTGATAGAAGAGCGCGCCCGCGAAACGTTCCCACTCCGACGGGGAAGCGCCCGCGCTCTCGACCGCGTGCTTCATCTCTTCGCGGAACTGCTCGTTCGTCCATTCCCGCCGCGCGAAGCCGACGATCGCCGTCTGCGGGTGGAGGAGCTTCTGCTTCGAGAGGCGGAAGAGCGCGGGGATGAGCTTCCGGTGCGTCAGGTCTCCGCTCGCGCCGAAGACCACGAAGGTGCAGGGGTCGGCGGCCTTGAGCGTGACGCTCTCCTCGCGAAGGGGATTCGCCCGGATCTCCGGGGCGGTCGCAAGGACGGCCCGCGCGTTCATGCCGTCTTCACCGGATGTCCGCCGAACTTGTGGCGGAGCGCCGCGAGCACTTTGCCCTGGAAGGAATCGCTCTGGCGCGAACGGAACCGGGTGGCGAGCGCCAGCATGAGCGCCGGCGCCGGGACCGCGCGATCGATCGCCTCCATCACGGTCCAGCGCCCCTCTCCGGAATCCTCGACGTATCCGCGCACGTGCTCGAGCTTGGGATCCTCCTGGAATGCGCCGGCGGCGAGCTCGAGGAGCCAGGAGCGCACCACGCTTCCGTGCTGCCAGAGCGCCGAGATGGTGCGCAGGTCCAGCTTGTAGGAGGAAGCGTTCAGGATCTCGAACCCCTCGGCGTAGGCCTGCATGAGCCCGTACTCGATCCCGTTGTGGACCATCTTCGTGAAGTGCCCCGCGCCCCCTGGCCCCACGCGCGCGTAGCCGTCCTTCGGCGCGAGCGTCCGGAAGAGAGGCTCGAGCCTGCGGCACGTTTCCTCGGGCCCGCCCACCATGAGACAGAATCCTTCCGTGCGTCCCCAGATCCCTCCCGAGGTTCCCGAGTCCACGAAATCGATCCTCCGCTGGGCGAGCCATTCGCCGCGGCGCACGGAATCCTTGTAGTAGGAGTTCCCGCCGTCGACGATCGCGTCGCCTGCCTCGAGGAGAGGGGCCAGATCGCGGAGGACCTGTTCGGTGGGATCGCCCGCGGGGATCATGACCCAGACCGCCCGCGGCCGATCCCGAAGCTTCGAGACGAGGTCGGCCGGATTCGCAGCGCCGGTCGCGCCCTTTGCCTCCACTTCACGAATTGGATCGGAGTCGCGGTCCCAGGCCACGATGCGGTGCTTCCCCTCGAGCAGGCGGAGGACCATGTTTTTCCCCATCCGCCCGAGCCCGATGAACCCGAGTTCCATCCGATCCTCCGTTGGGGTTGGGATCAGCGGCGCTGGAGCAGGGAGACCGATCGTTCCTGGATGACCGCTCGAGGAAGGTATCGAGGGTTTCACGGGGCATCGTGTTGATCGTGTCCGGACCTTCCAGCTCCTCGACGTATTTCACGTCCGAGTAGGCCGGGTTCTTGGTCCCGGTGCTCGCCCAGAGAAGCCACTGCGGCCGGGCGCCGGCTTCCCGGCGGTCCTCGTATCCCGGGCCGAAGAACTGGGAGCGGTACTCCTCCCAGACGTGGAGCGCGTTCGCTACCGCGGCCCTGCCCCGCAGCGACAGAAGACGATCCTTCTCCGCCGGCGGGGCGTTCCTGGCTTTCTCCTCCAGCTCCTTGTCCACCGAGGTATCCAGCCGGCTCACGAAGATGCTCGCCACCGAGTGGAGCCCGTCGAGTGGAAGGCCCGCGCCGATCCGCCGGTCGATGCCTCGCTTGAACGCTTCGGCGACGGTGACGTACTGCGGCGCGGAGAAGGTGAGGGTGACGTTGATGCTGATGCCTTCCGCGATCAACGCCTCGATGGCGGGGATGCCCGCGGGCGTCGCGGGCACCTTCACGAAGAGGTTGGGTCGCTGGATCTTCTTCCAGAGACGCCTCGCCTCGACGATCGTGCCGTCCGTGTCGAATGCCAGCGACGGCTTCACTTCCAGGCTCACGAAGCCGTCCCGCCCCGTGCCTCTCCGGAAGGTTTCGGCAAGGAGATCCGCCGTGCGCACGATGTCCCGTGCGGAAAGCTCGTCGAAGATCTCCCCGGCCGATTTCCCCGCGCTCGCCAAACGCATGATCTCATCGGGGTACGAATCCTTGTTCCCTGCGATCGCATTCTTGAAGATGGTCGGGTTGGAGGTGACGCCGTACAGGGTGCCTGAGTCGATGAGCCGCTTCAGCTCTCCCGACCGGATGAGCCCGTCGCTGATCGTGTCGAGCCAGACGCTCTGGCCCAGCTCGTGAAGCTCGACGCAGGGGTTCTTCTTCATCGCGCCGGGCTCAGCTTCTCCGCTGCTTGGTCGTCGCGAGCATCACGCGGCGCCCCTCGGGATCGATCGTGCTGATGACGCGATGACCCCAGGGCATGTCCGCGGGCGGCCCCTCGAACTGGACGCCCTTCGCGGAGAGGTCGGTGTAGGCGCGGTCCACGTCGCGGACCATGAAGTAGAGCGTCGGCTCCTTGGCGGGGCTGGGCTCCCCCATTCCCTGCATCGGAGGCATGAATCCGACGCTCGAGGAATGGCCAGTCTGAACGTAGAGATAGTTCATGTTGGGATCCTGCTCGAATCTGCGGAATCCGAGGAGGTCCGTGTAGAACCGCTTCACGTCGGCGAGGCGGTGGGTCGTGTAGTCCATGTGCTGGCTGAGAAGTCCGATCGCGCTCGGCGGGCTGGCCGGAGCCTTCGGCTGCGCCGGCCGTGCGGGTTTCTTCGCGGCTTTCTTTGAAACAGGTTTGCGGGCCGGAGCCCTCTTCTTCGAAGCGGATTTCTTCGAGGCTTTCTTCCGCGCGGGCATTCGTTGTACCTCCTTCATTCGGGGAGTAAGGTGCCTTGCCGATCCAAGCATGACGCAAGGTGAACTCGCGGGCAAGGGTGTCCGATCGACCCGCGCCCGACCGGAAACATAAACGTTTTTCGGCGCCCGATGCATGAAACAAACGGAAGGGGGAACCGTGAATTCGACCCTGAAGCGGCTGGCCGTGGTGCTCTGTTTGGGTCTTGTTTTCTCAGGATGCGCCACCACCGGGCCGGGCGGAAAGAAAAGTGTCGTCCTGATCGGAGAAACCGAGGAGCGCGACATCGGGGCCAAGATGGCCGCCCAGGTGCGCGCCGAGAAGAGGATCTACTCCGATCCGGCGGTGAACGATTACGTGAATCGCACGGGGCAACATATTGCGAGGCTGTCGGATCGACCCGATCTCCCGTACCGGTTCACGGTTGTCGAAGACAAATCCTTGAACGCGTTCGCGGTCCCGGGCGGCTATGTCTACATCCACACGGGGCTCCTCAGGGAGCTGGATAACCAGGCCCAGCTCGCCGGCGTGCTCGGCCATGAGATCAGCCACATCGTCGCCCGGCACAGCGTGAAGCTCCTGCAAGAAGGGCTGGGCCTTCAGATCCTGAGCTCGCTCGTGTTCGGGGGATCCGGCCAGGCCACCCAGACTGCGGTGAACGTAGGGCTCGCGCTCGTGATGAGGGGATACAGCCGTGGCGCCGAGGCGGAGGCGGACGAGTACGGCACCATCTATATGGCCCGAGCCGGATTCAATCCTGAGGGATTGGCTCAGGTCATGGATAAGCTCGCACGCCTAAGCGGAAGCGGAGATGCGTTCTGGGAAAATCTGGCTTCCGATCACCCGCCTGCCGCCAAGAGAGCGGCGGCGGTGCGTGCGGAGATCAAGGCGAAGGGACTGGACGCGGGGCTGCCCTTCGATTCGGAGCCTTATCAAGCGGTGAAGTCGAGGGTTCGCTAGGAGGGTGCCGGTTCCTAGGCAGGGGTCAGCGCCACGAGGGCGCGCTCGACCGCGTGCGCGATCGTGGCCAGCCCTTCTGCGACGCTGCCGCTGATGTGAAGGCGGAGCGCGGGCTTCCCACGCGAGTCCAGCGAGCGAAAATCGCCCAGCGCCTGGGCAAGCTCCAGCTTCCCGAACGTGACCCGGCTCCCTGGGATCGGCAAGTCCTGAGCTTCCTCGGTGGTGATCTGCAGGAACATCCCCGTCTCGGGTCCGCCCTTGAAGAGCTGACCGATCGAATGGAGATAGCGGGGGCCGTAGCCTTGAAGCACCGGGATGCGGACCGCGTCCCGGATCTCGCGCCTGAGCTGAGCGAACGCGCTCTCCGTCGCGGCGGTTCGCTCGAGGTAGGCCAGGATCGCGAGATAGTCGTTCGGCTTCTTGAGCGCGAGGAACCGGCCCAGGAGCATCTCGAGGCTCGGGTGCCCCGGGGTCTTCGACGTGAGCGCGCTCCACAGCGTCTCCGATGCGAAGACGGCCACGCGGTCCTCGCGCGACCGGGGCTCTCCCGTCGGCGGCTTCCCGGTACGCTCCACTTCCGCGAGGATCGCCGCGGTGTTGTCCTTGCTCTCCTGGACGTTGGGCTCGTCGAAGGGATCGATCTCGAGTGTTGCCCCCGCGAGCGCGGTCGCAACCTCCCAGCGATAGAACTGCGCTGCCAGCTCGGTCCGGTCCGTGAGCGTGATCTCGACCCAGGGCGCGCCCGCCTGGCGAAGCTCCGCGCCGAGACTCGAACGCTCCGGCGCCGGCTCGTAGGCGAGTGTGATCGACACGAAGCACCGGTCGGAGGAGTAGTAGCGCGCGAATCCCGGGGGTTCCCCCTCGACGGGAACGATCCCGCGCCCTTCCTTCCCGGTCGACTCCGCGAGCAGCTGCTCGATCCAGTAGCCGAGAGGACGCAGGGTGGGGGAGGTGAGGAGCGTCAGCTTGTCGCGGCCCGCTTTGGCCGCGGCACCCAGAAAGGCACCCAGCCGCAGCGCGTCGTTTCGAGCGGGCTCGGGGGACGCTGCCTCTTCCGCGGCCCGGGCTGCCCGCTCGGCGAATCCTTCGAGATGGATTCCCAGGAGCGCGGCCGGCACCATTCCGAAATAGGAGAGCGCGGAATACCGCCCGCCGATGTCCTGGGGATTGAGGAACACCTGCCTCAGACCCTCCTCGCGCGCGAGGCGATCGAGCGCCGAGCCCGGGTCGGTGATCGCTGCAAACCGGCGCGCGGCGTCCGCGACCTTCATCTCCTCGAGACGCGTCCGGAAATATCGATACTGGGAGAGGGTCTCGATCGTGCGCCCCGACTTGCTCGAGACGAGGAAGAACGTGCGGTCGAGCCGGTGCGAGCTTTCCGCGTGGCGGACCGCCGCGGGGTCCGTGGAATCCAGCACCTCGAGTGTCGGAGCCCCGGGCGCCCCGCGCATCACCAGCGCGAGCACTTCGGGCGCCAGGCTGGATCCGCCCATGCCAAGGAGCAGCACGCGCGTGAATCCTTCCGTCCGGATCTCCGCGGCGAACGCGGTCAGCTCCTGGATGTGATCTCTCAGCCAGCGCGGGGAGTCCAGCCAGCCCAGACGGTTCAGGATGATCTTCTGGTGCTCCGGGTCCTTCTTCCAGAGCGTGGCGTCGCGGCGGAAGAGGCGCCCGACCGCATCCTCCCGGACCAGCGAATCGAGGGCCGCGCGATAGGCAGCGTCGATATCGCCGCCGAGCTCACTGGTGCTGGTGCGTGCGCTCATACTCGGTGATCTGGGCCACCCGCCGCGCGTGGCGGCCGCCGTCGAACGGCGCGGTGAACCACGTGTCGAGGATCGCGGCCAGCTCCCCGGGAGCCGTGAAGGCCGAGCCCAGGACGAGAACGTTCCCGTCGTTGTGCCGGCGCGCCAGCTCCGCCATCTTCACGTTCAGGCAGATCGTGGCGCGGATCGTCTCCACCTTGTTCGCCGCGATCGCGATCCCGTTTCCCGAGTCGCAGAGGAGAACGCCGCGCTCGGCCTTGCCGTCGCGGACCGCCTCGCCGACACGAAAGGCATACGGCGGATAATCGGTGGATTCGGGTGAGTGAGTGCCGAAGTCCTGCACCGCGTGCCCCTTGCTCTCGAGGTACTGCTTCACACGCTCTTTCATCTCGAAGCCGGCGTGATCGGCTCCGATCGCGACCTTCATGGGTTCCCCCGACGGTTGGCACGATGCGGGCGATGCGGGCGGCATGCCTGAATGGAACGTGAATCGAGGCTAGAGCATGCGTCCGAAGCCGCGCAATAGGCGAGTTGACAGAGGGGGCGGTACGGGCGAAACTCCGCCGTCATGAGCACACCCCCGCCCGCTCGAAGCACGGGCTCATTGCGTTCCGA